>CAINXK010000068.1 GCA_903854805.1 uncultured Anaerolineae bacterium | reverse complement strand
TTCGGCTGTAATAACTTTTTCTACAGTATATTGGATGGTCTCGAGCCGCGCAAGTGAACGGACATCCTGGATGATCGTTACCGGGTCAGGAATAACGGTCGGGATGGGATGCAGCAAATCTGCCACCTGGGTTTGCAGAGCGGCGTTGCTTTGCTGAAATGGTGCAATTGCGCTGATCGCACTCTGTTGCACGGTTTGAACCATGTAGTAATACCCTGCCCCAACAATGACCACGATCAATATTAGCAGAAAAACAGTGGATTTATTCATAAGCACGACTCCTTATAATAAGTCATTATACTCAGACTGCCTGGCAAGAAAGCTATCAATTCCGCAAACACAAAAATCCTGGTTCATTCTTGACATCAGCCATGTGCTCCTGGACAGTGCGATTACTAGAATAACCATTCCCCAGGTACTGCACAAGGCTCTCAATCCAACAGCAGTAGCTGCTTTTCCGCCAAAGCCTATCAAAACGGGTTTATCCACGGGATCAGCCTATTTTTGCTGGTAGAATCGCCGGAATATTATGATGAAAACCATCGTGAGGGTGTTTAGGATGTTGATGTATTTAGTTCTGGCGAGCGCGGTCCTGGTATTTCTTACAAGAGCTATCACTGCCCAGATAGCGTTTAAAAAGACTTACACAGAAGCAGACGTACCTTCCCGTAGGGTCGCGATTGTATTCGGCGCAGGATTATGGCGCGATGGCAGCCCAACGCCCATTCTGCAAGATCGCGTTGAAACCGGCGCCAGACTTTTCTTTGCCGGAAAAGTTGAAAAAATATTAATGACAGGCGATAACAGTCTGGTGGAATACAATGAACCCGAAGCGATGCGGCAGTACGCCATTCAGTTGGGAGTGCCTGATACAGCCATAGTGCTCGATTATGCCGGTCGGCGCACCTATGATTCTTGTTACCGTGCCAAAGAGATTTTTCGCGTCAAGGAAGCCATCCTGATTACCCAAAAATTTCACCTGGCGCGCGCCCTGTTTTTATGTAATGCACTTGGGCTGGATGGGATCGGTGTCGAGGCCAATAATCGCAATTACATGAAATCTTCTCTGTTCTTTTGGAATTTTCGCGAATTACCCGCCACTCTTACCGCCTTTGCTGACGTGTTATCTCGCCCTCTGCCAATCCTTGGCGACCCTGAACCCATTTTCCCGGAGAATACCAATGACTCGCAATGAAGCTCTCTCTTTTGTACGAGAATATGTCAAGAATGAAGGACTGGTACGCCATATGTTATGCGTCGAGGCCTCCATGCGGTTTTATGCTGAAAAATTTGATGCGGATGTCGAGTTATGGGGGCTTACCGGTCTGCTTCATGATTTCGATTGGGAAATTCATCCCACCATCGAACAACATCCGATTGATGGCGCTCCTATTCTGGAGCAACGCGGCGTGGAGGCTGTCATCGTACGCGCCATCTTAAGCCACGGCGATAACACTGGTGTCGCACGCGAAAGCCTGATGGAAAAATCACTGAATGCCTGTGATGAAATAACCGGGTTGATCAGTGCAGTAGCGTTGGTGCGGCCCTCACGCTCGCTCTACGATCTGGAGCCATCTTCAGTGAAGAAAAAATGGAAAGACAAAGCCTTTGCTGCAGGCACCGACCGGTCTGGAATGGAACAGGCAGCAGCCGATTTTGGAATTGACCTCTGGGAACATGTAGGCAACATCATCAGTGCCATGCGCCGGATTGCCCCCGAATTAGGGCTGGCAGGTGATATTACGTAAATCCAGCACACAAAGTGACTGGTTTGAATCTTGATACAAGCATAGCCCCAAAAAAATTTGGGGCTATGCTTGTATTTATTGGAAAAAACGGTAGAATATGATTATCATATGTGCACTATTTTTTGTCTATCGATAAAAAACTTAAAGAAAGGAGGATAGCATTCATGTTGTTATCATTGGAAGAAAAAGGTCAGGGCATGGTTGAATATGCGATGATCCTTGTTTTTGTTGCACTCGTTGTTATTGCTGCGCTGACTGTTTTTGGCCCAGTTGTTGGAAATACCTACAGCTCAATTAATTCCAAACTATAAGTACCCCTTGCTGCTGGTTTCGATGTAAAAATCCCAGACCATTTACTGTTTTCTATGTTTGATAAGAGCGCTCTGTTACCCGGATTTCATTCCTGGCCCAGAGCACTCTTATTATTCAGCGTTTCAACATCCGCTTCCCGATGATCTTATTTTGCTCCGGGTTTCTTCAAAATTGGTTTTTTTGTAGTTATTCCACTGGCAGGTTTCTTTACTTTTGCAACAGGCTTTGGAGCTGGTTTCTCAACTGCTTTTGTGGTTTGTTTTCTGGCAGCAGTCTTCTTTTCACCTGCCGCCTTTGGTGCTACGGGTGTCTTGAGTAACTCTAACTGTAAGATGGCACTATCATCTGTCTTTATTTTTGGTTCTTCCTTCTTACTCTTCGATTCTTCCTTTTTGTTCTTTAAAACCACGAACCGTTCTACAACCCAGCTGTCTGTCAACCCCAACACAGCATCTCCCGGCTTCACTTCTACCACAGTATCACCACGCGTTGCTGCACGTTTTTTCATACCTGCCTCGTCGATCCGCGTCATCTTGGGAGCTGCTTTGAGCAGGTGCAGAGTCACAACATGCGTACCTTTACCAACCACTAATCCTACCAATTTGACTCCCAGCGGTAGATCCCACAGTATCACACCACGTCCATATCGCCCCTGAGATGGAAAGTCAGCCTGCTGGATACGCTTAGCCTTCCCATCCGAAGCCACCACAAATACATCACCTTCGGCTGGCAGAATTTCCATACCAACAACTTCATCCCCAACCCCCAGTTTGACCCCATTTACTCCTGCAGCAACCAACCCCATTGGGCGCACATCTTCTTCACTAAAACGGATCGCCATCCCAATGGCGGTTGCCAGGAGCAGCTCTTTGTGACCATCAGTCAAGGCCACCCAGCCCAGTGCATCGCCGTCATTAACTTTGCACAAGTAAAAGGTCTGTGCTGAAGGTCCGGGCAATTCGCTAATCAGTGATTTTTTAAGCATCCCGCCACGGGTAACCGTCAGAATGCAGGTTTCTTCAGGCATGGACGATCTCTTTGGCAGAGCAAAAGCCACAACCGGCCGGTCTGCTTCTTTGAGCGGGGTGATCTTGTTAAAGGGCGTTCCATCTGCCAGCTTTTCAGATTCAGGTAGGGTATGCACAGCTACCGCTGCCGCCAGGCCGCGCTCTGATATGAGGTAAAGGGTATCGGTCGAATTGGCGCGCACAAGCAGTCGTGGGGCATCGCTGCCACTCAAGCGCGGAGGCTTTTCATCATGGCTGCGCGACAGAAGCCCATCCACACTCATTCCTACCCACACGACCTGATCGGGCAGCATTTGCGTGGTTGTCAGTACTGATTTCTTCTCTTTGCCCGCTTTTAAATTGATAATATGTGTGCGACGCTTATCAGCATAAGCGTCTTTCACCCTGAGCAGTTCGCTGGCCGCCATTTCGCGCATCAACTTAGGCGACTCAAGCAGCGTTTCTAATGAATTAATCAGCGTGGTAACTTCTTTATACTCGGTTTCGATTTTCTTGCGTTCCATTCCTGCCAGACGCCGCAGCTGCATATCCAGAATGGCATTTGCCTGCAGTTCCGACAGCTTGAAGCGTTTTACCAGGCGTTCACGCGCAACTTCCACATCAGGCGACTTTCTGATAATCTCGATAATTTCATCAAGATTTTTCAAAGCTATCAAATAGCCTTCCAGTATATGCGCTCGGGCTCGTGCTTTTTCCAGGTCAAACTCGGCCCGGCGCTTGATCACCGTCAGGCGGTGCTCAATGAAAACCTTAAGCGCCTGTTTCAGCGTCAGCATGCGTGGTTCACCTTCCACCAACGCCAGCAGAATGATGCTAAAGGTTGATTGCATTGGCGTACGCTTGTAAAGATCGGTTAAGATTTTTTCCGGATCGACATTCTTGGCCAACTCGATAACGATACGCATACCCTGGCGATCAGATTCATCGCGCAGGTCAGAGAGTCCTTCAAGATGGCCCTCCCTTGCCAGCTCAGCGATGCGCTCGATCAGACTGGATTTGTTAACCTGGTAAGGCAGTTCGGTAACGATGATCCGATTCTTGCCTCTTTCCATTTCTTCATAATGCGCGCGCGCCTGGATAGTAACCTTGCCACGCCCTGAACCATACGCCGCCTCAATACCGTCCACACCCGATTCTTGAATGATTACGCCGCCAGTCGGAAAGTCCGGCCCCTGTATAAACTCCATCAAATGCCCAATATCGATATCGTCGATCTTTTCCCAATTTTGCAACATATAAACCAGCGCATCTGTCACTTCACCCAGATTGTGCGGCGGAATGGATGTCGCCATGCCAACTGCAATGCCCGTCGCCCCGTTTACCAGTAAATTGGGAATTGCCGCAGGCAGTACCGTTGGCTCAGTAAGCGTATCGTCAAAATTGGAGCTAAAATCGACAGTGTTTTTATTAATGTCAGCCAGGATATCCAACGCAGACAACGCCAGCCTGGCTTCGGTATAACGCATTGCTGCGGGTGGGTCGCCATCCACCGAACCAAAGTTACCCTGTCCATCCACCAACATACAGCGCAGTGAGAAATCTTGCGCCATACGAGCCATAGCTTCATACACGGCCGAATCGCCATGGGGGTGATATTTACCCAACACCTCACCAACGATACGCGCTGATTTCTTATAAGCGCTACCTGCACGCAGTCCCATGTCATACATGGCATATAAAATGCGCCGCTGAACAGGTTTTAACCCATCGCGGGCATCTGGCAGCGCCCTCGAGACGATAACGGACATGGCGTAATCGAGGTACGCAGCTTGCATCTCCCGATCGATATCTATTTTGCGGACTAATCCGAGTTCCATGAGAGTTCCTTTTTTGCCACCCTGCACCATCACACTGGGTAAATATATAAACCTGGTGGGACTATGCGCTACGTGGTGAATGAATGTTCTAACTTCAGCGCTTATCTTATAGGGAAAGACTTAAAGCGTCAAGTGTCACATGCGCCGCTGAAAAATCTTTTTCCAATTTCCGACTCATGATTTTACGTTCAAGCTATTTTGAAAATGGCACAAACAATACCCAATCCACGTACTAATGAATTAGGCTTTCCCGCCAATTTCAGTGTCTCATCACCAATGCATGAAAAAATCTGCGAATTGTCAATTGAAAAGCAAGCAAAAACGAGCCGTCAGCGACAAACGGCTCGTTTTCTAAATATCGGTTAGATACCTGTTACGGTTTTATTTCGATGACAGTATTTACACAGGTACCCTTCAAACCCTTTTCTGTGCAAGCTTGAATAATGGCTCGCATCTTGTTGCCACGTGGATCGTGCAGAAATAATTCACTCGACAGATAACCTGTAGCACCAGAATTAAGCGGGGCAATATTTTTGGCAATGATACAACCTGTATATAGATCAAAAGCGTTCACAGATTTTTCGGCTGAATCGTTGTTCCTGAGATTCGTCACCTTGATATACGCCGAACGAAATGGAACACTGCCTGTGTTTACAACGACAAATTGAGCAAAAACATTCCCCTTGCACAGGTCAAATTTCTTAAACGTAGCAGTGAAGCCTGGAGCTGCTGTAGGAGATGACTTGGGGGTAATTTGCGGCAAAATTGATGCGTCACCCGTCAACCGGACGTTATTCGCTAACACGTAACACTGCTCTTCAGCCTTGTCCGGATTCTGGACGAAAATAAAACCACCACCCTGGTCCCTGGCAACCACTTGCAACCGGGCTCCAGTCTGGAAAATTACCACCAGATCGTAGTTAGATCCAGGACCAGTACGACAGTTCGTCACCTTCATCACATCCGCAATAACAGGCTCTAGCGTTGGGGTGGGTGTATCCGTTGGGAAAACACCTACCGGCAGGGTAGCGGTTTCTGTAACAAGAGCTGTTGGTATTAAAGTCTCTGTGGGCAATTCAGATGGAACAGCTGGCACAGGCGTTGTAGGTTCTGCCGGGATTGTTACAGAAGCTGCCAGCGTAGGGACGGCTAATACTGACGGAATAGGTGTAGGTTGCCCGACTGGCAGGCTGCACGCCATGGCAGCCAACAACAAAATACTTAGCATCCAAAAAATGCGATCACGAGTAAATATCATATCTTCTCCTTTTTATCATCGAGCTTAACAATACTAAAAAATCAGCTCAAATTCAAGTCCCTTAACGAAGTTAAAACAAAAGGCGACCCGGGTGGGTCGCCTTTTTATTATTCGATTAGCTTGCAACATCACCTGGTATTTCGACCCACTGTGATGAACTAGATCCAAGCGCTTTTTCCAATTCGGTGAAACGCCCATGTTTGAAGCCTGTCCCGGCGGGGATCAATTTGCCGATGATAACATTTTCCTTCAAACCATAGAGCGGATCGGTAGTCGAGGCGATTGCCGCGCCTGCCAACACCTTGATAGTGTGCTGGAAGGAGGATGCCGAGAGGAAGGAGTCCGTGGAAAGCGAGGCTTTGGTTACACCCAGCAGCACTTCTGCAAAACGCGCCGGTTGCTTGCTTTCGGTGGTCAGCTGTTCATTGACACGCTTGATCTCAAGGCGGTCAACTGCGTCGCCGGGCAAATACCTGGTGTCACCTGGTCTCGTGATTTGAACTTTGCTCAACATCTTGCGGATGATGACTTCAAAGTGTTTGTCATGAATGTTCTGACCTTGCGAGCGATATACTTTCTGAACTTCACTCATCAAGTACATCTGGCATGCATCGCGGCCCTGAATGCGTAAGATGCGATGAGGATTAAGCGAACCTTCGGTCAGGGGCTGACCGGCTGTTACATGCTCGCCATCCTTCAATAACAGGCGCAGGGTCGACGGAATTTCATGTTCAACTTCTTCGCGCTGTTCGTATGAAACAAAAACCTGTCGTCCTTCGATACGAATACGACCGGCATGTTGCGATGGGATCGTCGCTTCACCCAGGGTGGCTAACACGTCGCCAGCCTTGGCTTCAGCTTCCTCTTTTACCTCGATATTCCATTCTTCCGGAACATCATAAACATCTGCCACCATCTCAGAGTGTTCAATTCGTACCATGCGCAGATCATTGTACTTATCTGACTGCATAACACGTACAACACCTTCAATCTCAGAAACAACTGCCTCGCCCTTGGGAGTTTTTCGGGCTTCAAACAGTTCTTCCACGCGGGGCAAACCGGTCGTGATATCACCACCACCACCCACAGCCACACCACCGGTGTGGAAGGTACGCAGGGTTAGCTGCGTGCCAGGTTCGCCGATGGATTGGGCGGCAACAATACCCACGGCTGATCCCATTTCCACGGTAGAACCGCGGCCGAGATCAATACCGTAACACATTGCACAGATACCGTGAGTCAATTCGCAAGTCATTGCCGAGCGGACTTTTACGTCCGTGACACCAGCCTGTGCTATCTTGCGCGCGCGTTCATGATCCATCATTTCGTTGCGCTCACACAGCAACTCACCAGTGGCAGGATCAAACACGGACGCAGCGGCAAAACGGCTATACAAGCGGCTTGAAAGCGCCTGTCCGGCCACATCATCTGCCTTGCGAATAAAAATACCTTCCTGAGTGCCGCAGTCAATCTCGTTAATAATCACGTCTTGGGCAATATCAACCAGACGGCGAGTCAAGTAACCGGCATCGGCTGTACGTAGTGCGGTATCGGCCAAACCTTTACGCGCACCATGTGTTGAGATGAAATATTCCTGAGCGGTCAGACCTTCGCGGAAGTTCGAGCTAATAGGCATTGGGATGATACGTCCGGATGGATCTGCCATCAGACCGCGCATGCCAGCCAACTGTGAAATCGGGCCAAAACCACCTTTGGTGGCGCCTGAACTGGCCATAGTCGAGAGATTTCCGCTCGGATCCATGTTCAGTTTCACTTCTTTAGCTACTTCAGTGGTCGTCTTCTGCCAAATCTGGATGATGCGTTCATTCTGTTCCTGCTCGGTTAACAAACCACGCCGGAAATCGCGTTGGACCACTTCCACTTCCTTGAGCGCCCCGGCAATGATGCCAGCCTTTTTGGCTGGAACGGCAATGTCAGATACAGCCAGGGTAATACCAGAACGCATAGCATATGTGAAGCCAATATTTTTGACTGCATCGGCAACGTTTGTAGTGATTTCCTGTCCACAAATTTCGTATACTTCAGCAATCAGATCTTTGACGCCACCTTTTTCAAGAACATCATTGACGAACTGTACCTGGATTGGCAGGATCCGGTTGAAAAGTACTCGTCCAACAGTAGTGTCAAGCATGCGCGTTTCCATCTCGGGCAAACGCGTACCATCATCGCTGTACCAGGTCTGGGCACGCAACTTGATGTTGGCATGCACTTCAACTTGATCCAACTGGAAGGCCAGATCGACTTCGTCCATTTCACCGAAAATACGACCATCGCCTTTGTGTGCGTGGCGATCTGTCATGGTCAGGTAGTAGACACCTAGAACCATATCCTTGGACGGTGAAATGATTGGCTCGCCATCAGCGGGTTTGAGCAGGTTTTTGGAAGCAAGCATCAGTTTGCGGGCTTCTGCAACTGCCTTATTGGAAAGCGGTACATGTACAGCCATTTGATCGCCGTCAAAATCCGCATTGAAAGCAGTGGTGACCAGCGGGTGCAGTTGAATCGCAGAACCTTCAATCAAAAGAGGTTCAAAGGCTTGAATACCAAGACGGTGCAGGGTAGGCGCACGGTTTAACATTACCGGGCGATCCTTGATGACCTCTTCAAGCACTTCCCACACCTCGGGGCGATTGCGCTCAATCAGGCGGCGAGCGCCTTTCACATTTGCCGCATAATTATGCAACACAAGGCGGGCAATCACAAACGGGCGGAATAGTTCGAGGGCCATGCTCTTGGGCAGACCACACTGGTAGAGCTTCAATTGAGGGCCTACCACAATTACGGAACGACCAGAATAGTCCACGCGCTTACCAAGCAGGTTACGGCGGAAGCGGCCTTTCTTACCCTTGAGCATATCGCTCAAAGATTTCAGTTCGCGACGACCGCGGCGGCTAAGCGCCTTGCCACGTTGCGAGTTATCAATCAAACTATCGACGGCTTCCTGTAACATGCGCTTTTCGTTACGCACAATCACGTCCGGCGCGCCAAGCTCGAGCAGGCGCTTCAAACGATTGTTACGGTTAATCACACGACGATACAGGTCGTTAAGATCAGATGTTGCGAAACGACCGCCATCCAACTGCACCATTGGGCGCAGATCGGGCGGAATGACTGGCAGGATTGTCAGAATCATCCATTCTGGTCGATTCCCGGAGCGACGAAATGCCTCGACAACCTTAAGTCGGGTGGTGGCCTTCTTACGCTTCTGCTTGGACTTAGTGGTACGAACTTCGCGCCACAGTTCTTCCGAAAGGGTATCCAGGTCGAGACGACCCAGAATATCATAAAAAGCCTCAGCGCCCATGTCGGCGCGGAAAACCTGACCCCAACGCGACTTGAGTTCGCGATAGCGAGTTTCGCTCAAGAATGTGAACGGGCGCAGTTCCATCAGCTCTTCACGTGAGTGAGATGTGGTATTTTGAGTTGTCGAAGCCTGATCTTCCAGTTGATTACGCAGGGCTTCCATTTGTTCGGCGGCCTCAGCCTTGATACGATCGACATCCATCTTGATATGTTCGATCTCACGCTGTTTCTGGTCTTTCAACTCAGATTCTAAGCTCTCCAGCCGTTCGCGAACACTCTTCTGCACTTTGGAGATATGCCCGCTGGCAATTACCTCACCTACGGCGACGATGGTTTCGCCGGTCGTATTGAATACAATCGCCCTGGGTGCCGCAGAACCATTCTCTTCCTGCAGTTGTGCTTCCAGTCGCTGGCCTTCCTGAATGACCGGCTCCAAGCGTAAAGCAATCTGCTCATCATAGGAATGGTCAATATCAACTTTACGCTGGTTCAGCTCGGTGACTCTATGGTCACGCTGAATTTTCACTTCTGCAATCTTGGAGTTGATAATCGTCGCCTGCTCGCGCTCCGAGACGTTTATTTCATCTTCAAGGCGCTTAACGGCTTTCTGTCGAGAATCCTCATCAACATAGGTGACAATATACTGCGCAAAGTACAGCACGCGATCCAGGTTGCGGCGCGAAATATCCAAAAGCAGCCCAAGGTATGATGGGATGCGGCGGGTGTACCAAATATGAGCAACCGGAGTCGCCAAGCCAATATGACCCATGCGTTCTCGGCGAACAGCGGCGCGGGTAACTTCAACACCGCATTTATCGCAGATAATGCCCTTGTAGCGGGGGTTTTTATATTTACCGCAATAACATTGCCAGTCGCGAGTTGGGCCAAATATGGCTTCGCAGAAAAGACCATCTTTTTCCGGACGTAAACGCCGGTAATTGATAGTTTCCGGTTTGAGGACCTCGCCATACGACCAAGAACGGATCGTATCGGGCGAAGCCAGGCTGATGCGTAGTGCGGTCAGGCCTTTGGTTTCCATTGGAGTCCTCCTGGGAATAGTACCGTTTATGCCGCTTACCTGTGTTCAAACCATTATTGGGGACACAGAAACGCAAGCGCATGAGATTTCCGCATCAAGCGCTCGCATTTAGGCTAAATTTGACGAATTGACATCAAACGATAATTATACTAAATAGGCATTTTTTAAGCAAGAGCGATTTTTGATTTCCCACCATATTAGGCTACCATTGTACCGGATTATTCAAATTTCAACAACTGTAGAATATCATCCAGTGAAGCAGCGAACAACTCGTGCATCACATCTTCACTGGCTTTGTAAGGTCCGCCAAATGAACCATCCCCATATACCCCCCGTGCAGTATTGGCATCCATAATCCCAGGGACAACCGGTGGAATTTTGGGGTTTTCGGGTAGCTCGCTGACAATCGTAAAAGGGAAAGCCTCCAACCAGTTTGCATGGCTTGGCTTGATACCATGTTTCATCCCGATCGCTTCGACAGAATGCGATAACCACCAGTCGTACCAACGCAACCGGATACCTGGCAGGCTATTGGCAACCTCTGTCAACTGCGTACGGGCGGGACTGTTCCCACCATGACCATTGAGCACCAGTATCCGGCGAAAACCAGTCTGGTAAGCCGAGCGCACGATATCTTCCATGGCGGCAATCAAGGTGGAAACCCGCAGACTCAACGTACCTGGATATGCCAAAAAATATGGCGAACAGCCAAAGTTCAACGGCGGTGCAATAATGACACCACTGGCTTGCGAAGCCGCATCGGCCAGAGCCATTGGAATACGAACGTCGGTTAATAAACTCAGATAGCCATGTTGCTCAGTCGCACCCAGCACCAGTATCAAGCGATTATCGTGCTTGATATATTCTTCAACATCCATCCAATTCAATTCTTCAAAACGCATAAGTTTTCTCGCAGAGTGAATTTTCTACCGATTTATTTTACACCTTATAATTAGCATATGCCTGCCAACTCGCCCGTACCCATTCCCACCCTTTTTCTTGAGCGTATGAAAAATCTGCTCGACGAAAATGAATTTCCTGCTTTCGCCGAAGCACTCAACGCTGTGCCGAAATCTGGCTTACGTGTAAATACCCTCAAATTAACCCCGGAACAATTCATGGCTGTTTCGCCATTTTCGCTTGGCGAAAGAGTGCCATGGTGTCCATCCGCGTTCTCACTCTCCGGCGAGGATCGGCCCGGGCTGCACCCCTACCACATGGCAGGGCTTTACTATCTGCAAGACCCTTCCGCCATGTCACCGGCGGAACTGCTCGCCCCCCAGGCTGGTGAGCGCGTATTAGATCTGGCAGCGGCTCCGGGTGGCAAAACCACGCACCTGGCTGCCCTCATGCAAGGTCAGGGTTTACTGGTCGCAAACGAGATCAAGAATAAACGGGTCGGTCACCTGGCCCAAAACGTGGAACGTTGGGGCGCGGGCAACGTCGTAGTCACCAACGAGTCGCCCGAACGGCTTGCAGATCATTTTGGCCCGTATTTTGACCGTGTTCTGGTAGACGCGCCCTGTTCTGGCGAGGGCATGTTCCGTAAAGACATGGGCGCTCGCGCTGACTGGTCACCCGAGATGGTGGCAGGCTGTGCAGTGCGCCAGAAAAATATTTTGCACGTGGCCGCCAAACTGGTACGCGCCGGTGGCTATTTACTATATTCCACCTGTACATTCGCCCCAGAAGAAGATGAAGGGGTCATTTCTCAGCTTTTGCAGGAATTCCCAGAATTTGAAGTCATCCAACTACCGCAATTCCCAGGCTTTTCCAGCGGTAGACCAGATTGGAGCGATGCGGATCCTTCGTTGACGGGGGCAGTCCGCTTATTTCCACACCGCCTGAACGGCGAGGGACACTTTGCTTGCCTGCTGCAGCGAAAAAACGGAGCACCGCAGGAGCAGGTCCGATCTGCCTGGCTTTCAGATCTTGCCAAACCAGCCGCCGGGCTATGGCGCAATTTTGCTACCGAAACGCTGATAAATGGTTTACCCGAAGATAGACTCCAATTGGCCGGTGAACGCCTATATTATCTTCCAGAACTGACCCCAGATTTTGGACGATTGCGGATCGTTCATTCTGGCGTTTGGCTCGGCACATTCAAAAAAGATCGTTTTGAACCAGCGCATCCGCTGGCTTTATTCTTAAAACCTGGCCAGGCACGGAATGTATTTGACCTGCCGGTGGGAAGCCGGGAACTGGCAGCCTATTTGCGCGGCGAGAGTCTGCCCGCAGATGTTCACGGGTGGGCAGTGGTTACAGCCAATGGCTTTCCAATCGGTTGGGGCAAGGGTGTGCAAGGCACATTGAAGAACCACTTCCCAAGAGGCTGGATGGTATAAATTCCTGGTCTAATTGCATCTATACGCCAAGAGTGCCGGGTGTAGGGTCGAAAAAGCTACTCGAAACGGAAGGATGTATTCTTATGGCTATTTTCGGGAAAAGATCATCCGCAAAACAACCACCGGCGGAGAAAACCAGCGACCTTCGTTCATTTGCATGCAATGGCTGATCATTAAGACCTGTACATGGGTTCCGTGAATAAGTAGGTTTAAGTGATGGAGGTTATCCAATGGATCTAAAACTAGCAGGAAAAGTCGCAGTCGTCACCGGCGCCAGCCGTGGGATTGGGCACGCCATCGCCGGGGCACTTGCTACCCAGGGGATGCGCCTGGTACTGGCCGCTCGCTCACAGGATCAACTGGAGCAGCTGGCTGACTCGCTACCCACCGAAGCGCTAATTCAGGTAGTGGATTTGCGTGACCCCGCCACACCAGGCGTTGTAATTGCAGCCGCCACGGCGCGCTTTGGCCAGCTTGACTTGTTGGTCAATAATGCCGGTGCAACGAGGCGCGGTGACTTTTTATCTTTATCGGATGACGATTGGGCTGATGGATTTGCGCTTAAATTCTTTGGCGCAATGCGCTGCTGTCGAGCGGCCTGGCCACATCTCCTATCCAGCCATGGCAGTATTATCAATATTGTCGGTATCGGCGGCCGAACAGGCAGTGCCGAGTTCACGATTGGCGGCTCGGTTAATGCGGCCTTTCTCAATCTAACCAAATCCCTGGCCGACCGGGGGATCATGGATGGAGTGCGTGTCAACGCCATCAACCCGGGTTCCATCGCCACCGAGCGCTTGCAAATACGCATCCGCAGTTTCGCCGACGAGCATAATCTGGATGAAACTCAGGCTGCCTGGCAAATGGCCAAGTCACTGGGTATCGCCCGCTTCGGTTTGCCAGAAGAAATTGCGTATGCGGTTGCTTTTCTGGCATCACCACATTCCAGCTATATTCATGGGACCATTCTGGATATCGATGGTGGCCAAACGCGCACCTTGTAACTTGGAATAATTTCAATCAGACTGTTATCACTGAGCTTGTATCCAAATAGACCCGGGTGTTACCCTAATTTTCGGATCAAACCCGAATCGGCCATGATCCGAAAAATGGTGCTTATTTTTCCCCGCTTGCTCGCCCGTATCAATATAAGCAAATCATGCATAAGCCCAAGCGTATCTTCCATACTTGCTTTGACCATGTATTGCTGACGCTACCCTTACTTAATGGCCTTTATCGTCCAGATTTTTCCGCTCAAATTCGAGGCAATCGCGAAGCATCATCACCAAATCACCACAGACGAAGCAGCTCATGGATTTTTATGCACCTGCGCGGATAAACCAGGATGGTGTTTTCGCTATAACCGATGAGCTTATTAATAAATACCGTTGATCCGAATAACATCTGCTCCGCAGACTATAGCTTCGAGAAAACTACTTCTCCCCTTACGATGGTAGCCACGACACCGGCCTGATCATCCAACAATACCAGGTCTGCGTCTGCACCCGGCTGCAGCCGGCCCTTTCGACCAGCCCCTATCAATTTGGCGACATTTATACTGGCTGCGCCTACAGCCTGCGCCAGACTGCAGCCCGTAAAGGCCATCAGGTTGCGTACTGCCTGATCCAAACGCAGGATGCTGCCCGCCAGGGTGCCATTCTCCAGGCGGGCCGAAACTTCATCCACCCTTACGTGGTAATCGCCAAGTCCATAGAGCCCCGGGGGCATGCCCAACGCGCCCATCGCATCTGTAACAATTGCCATACCACGAGGTCCCTTTTGTTTCCAGGCCAGCGCAACCATCGCCGGGTGCACATGGATCCCGTCCGGGATCAAACCTACAGTCACTTTATGGGTCTGCAAACTTGCTGCGATCAGCCCGGGTACGCGATGATCGAGTGGTGGCATGGCGTTGAACAGGTGCGTCACACAGCTCACCCCCGCGGCGAAAGCATCCAGTCCCTGGTCATACGTGGCCAGGCTGTGTCCCGCGCTTACCACCACACCTTTTTTCAGCAAAGCTTTAATTAATGCCTGCGCACCAGACAATTCTGGGGCTAGCGTCACCAACCAGACACCATTTTTGCGTGACCAGCTGCTGGTTTCAGCGGTCGCTGGGTTACGTAAATACGCAGGATTATGCGCGCCTTTCTTTCCGGGGTTAAGATAAGGGCCTTCAAAGTGAAGCCCAAGCGGTTGCGCGCCGCGGAACCCACTCGGAGCCCCAGCATGCATGACGTCCTGTGCGGCAGCATAGACATCCAACGGAGCAGTGATGATAGTTGGAAGGAAAGCCGTGACCCCGTGTTCTGGCAACCTTGCCGCCACATCCCAAATACTGCCCGGGTTTTCGGTAAAATCCAACCCAAAACCGCCGTTAAGCTGCCAGTCGATGAAACCCGGCGCGAGACTTAGACCTCGCGCATCCAGCATTTGTGCATTGGCTGGAATGGGTAAGTCAGCGGCTGATTCAACCGCCCGTATCTGCGACCCGTCCAACAAAACTATAGCATCACGCGCCTGGCGTTTCGAACCAATCAGGTTGGAACATCGAATATAAAGCATGATTCAATTATATCTTGGTGGGGTAATCAAGGGCTGGATTTTCCATACGCTAACGGTATTTGCTCACGAAACGTGCCACACTAAAACAGGGTTGGCTTCCCCTAAAAGAAAAGGTCATTTCTGCCAGCCTGATGAGAACTGGCACATTAAGCCTGATTAACCTGAGCGACAATATGACAACAACCAATATCCCGCAGGCAATATTGCAGAACCATCTCCGTTGACTCTACCTGAGATTTCTCGCCCGGCGTGCGATTTCGCACTAAAAACGTGCTAGAATCTGCAAGTTTCATTTATCTTTCCATTACGGACGGTAGCTGTGCCCAATCAAAAACTATTGCCGCAAATACCTACAATTCCGAGGGCATAACTTTGCTGGCATTAACCAGCCTGAGCGACACTCCAAGCTTAGGCTATCATTACCAACACTTTCCTTCTTCTGCGAACCGCGCTAAAAAATACTTTTTTGGCAACACATTTGAATTTTTCCTCGCAATCATACTTCAACCATTTCGATATCGCTGGCTCACAAAAAAGGAGTGACATGCAAACAAACCCTGCTCTATATGGTGGCATTGAAGGCGGCGGTACCAAATTTATCTGCGCCATTGGCACCGGGCCGGATGATATCCGTGCCGAAACACGTTTTCCTACAACAACCCCGGCCGAAACCATCGCGCAAGCTTCCAGTTTTTTTCAGGAACAGAGAAATAAATTCGGAGCACTTTCTGCACTCGGCGTGGCCTGCTTTGGTCCACTGGATCCCGACCCCACATCACCATTCTTCGGACACATACTGCCCACCCCAAAACCAGGGTGGTCCAATACAGATATTGTCGGTCAGCTGCAATCGGATCTGAACCTGCCGGTTGGGTTTGATACCGATGTCAACGGAGCGGCACTTGCCGAGGCTCGTTGGGGTGCAGCTCAAGGTTGCGACCCAGTCCTATACATGACCATCGGCACAGGTATCGGTGGAGGTGCGCTAGTCAATGGTCACCTGTTACACGGCTTGCTGCATCCAGAAATGGGTCATATTCGAATTCCGCACGATCTGGCCAATGACCCATTCCCGGGCGCCTGTCCTTTCCATGCGGACTGCTTTGAAGGGTTAGCTGCCGGACCTGCCATCGAAAAACGTTGGGGGCAGAAAGCCGAGACTCTATCGGCCGATCATCCAGCCTGGGATCTTGAGGCTCAATACATCGCCCTGGCGCTTGTGAATTTCATCCTGATACTCGCGCCTCAAAAAATTGTAATCGGTGGTGGAGTAACCCAGCAAACACACATGATGCCCCTCATTCGTCAAAAAGTTCAGATCATTCTGCGCGATTACGTCCAATCGCCGTTCGTCAAACAGAAAATCGCTGATTACATCGTACTTCCCGCCCTGGGCGGGCGCGCCGGGGTATTGGGCGCAATCGCCCTGGCAATGAAGGTCATGCACACACCCTGAGATAAATCATATTCCAAAAACATCAGCGATAATCTTATCAGGCTGGGGTAAAACACCTGATATATTCTTCGCAAGTTGATTTTTACGCGAAAATTTACTTTAACACTACAAAAAACATATCAAATAACGCGTCGACAGGCCTGAATTCGGCTTATCGACGCGTTATTTGATGATATCCGTCCGATGTTGATTATTCGGATGCCAGATCAGTCTTCGCCCTCAGCCTTGGGCTTTGACCCAATTTCGACCATCTGAACTTGTACCTGGTAACGTTTCTCGCCAATTTGAATTTTGCTCATGCCGAAAAAACCCTTTGAGCCTGTTTTGAAAACCTTTTCCGCGGCCGACAGTTCGGCGACCTTCTTCTCACCATCTTTGATCTCTACAATTAACATTGAATCATCTCCTTGTGTGGGGGTTTTCCGAATAGTATATCCTGACTATACTCCAGTTGGTGTTTGATTTTAATTCCCGGCTGTCGCGGCGTGATAAACGCAAAGATCCGGATATTGTCCTTATGGAAGTTTCGGGGTGAAATTGAGACCCTTATTCCAGGCCAGAAGGTAGCTATAAGGATCCACTTCACCCCGCCTGGCCTTCCAATCATCTGGTGTGGTGGGATGAGAAATACCAAAATGTAAATGCGGGTCCTTGCCGCGGGCATCACCACTGGCGCCGACATAACCCAGGGTCTGGCCGGCTTTCACCCGCAGACCAGGCACGATCTCCGGAAGAACATTTGATAAATGTGAGCCATAATATCGCACCCCATCATCGCCAATGATTGCTACCGCCAGCCCACTACGTTTGGCCGGATCGGGGCTGTTGGGCATCCATTCGTCCTTAAGGCTGACAAAGTCGATAATACCATTTGTAACAGCTACAAAGGTTGTGCCAAGCGGGGCAAACAGATCTGTGGCAGGATAACCATGGCCTTTAACTCCCGGCCCAAAGCTGGCCGCCCCAGGCGGTTGAATTGGGAAAATGTAAAGGTGCAGGGGTGGCAAGGGCGTAAGTGATGGAATGGCTGCTGTTACCCGAGCTGGTAGACCAGTTTGAATGGAGACCCGCCGCGTGGGAGGCGGAAAAGGTGTCCGTGTTGAGGATGACGCTAAGGTTTTACTGGTAGAGGCGCTCGTCAGAACTGCAGCAGTTGGCTCAGCCGCCGGAGTTTGGACACATGCTGCCAGGAACAGGCAAAATACAAACAAAATAAACAGACAAACTGCCCGAAGTAAAACCAAAAACCGCCTCCGCACAATCCAAAGCAATCTCTATACACTGGAAAAAGACATTTCAAACGCTCTGAGCCGAAAGAAACAAACAGGACATTCGATTTTTTATAGCAGAAATCATTGGCCGGCCGCCTCGCAGTATTTCGCATCAGAACGGCACTGGCGCAGAAAAGGATGCTCTCATTCCGGAGAAGGCAAATTAAAAGATTGGTAAATATTCGCCGGACATGATTCAGGTACGCGTTCCATTTACCCGTAGATAGACACAAACCAGGGTAACAAAACCATAAATTATTTTCGGTTTTTTACAGCATCTGCAATCCCGGCTACATGCTCCGGGGAAGAACCACAACAGCCGCCAACGATCCGCGCCCCAGCTGCAATATTATGCAAAGCGGCATCTCCCATCTGCTCCGGGGTCACATCATAAATCGCATTGTTGTTGTCATCCGTGCGTGGCATCCCTGCATTAGGTTTGGCCCAGATCGGAAAACCTGGTGCGGTAGTTGCATATTCCAGGACGATCTTTTCCATATTCTCCAACGTCGTGCCGCAGTTCGCACCCACCGCTGCCGCACCTTTTTCTTTGAAAATCTTCATGGCCTGCGCCGGCTTAAGCCCCATCATGGTACGCACTCCACGGTCATAGCTGAACGAAACTACGATTGGAAGATCTGTCACTGAGCGAGCCGCATCAAAAGCCGCACCAGACTCGTCCAAGGCAAACATGGTTTCAATGATCAGCAAATCTACACCAGCCTCTGCCAGGGCTTTGGCCTGTTCTGCATACGCACTGAATGCTTCTTCCACGCTGAGCGGACCGAGCGGTTTGATCAATGCGCCCGTAGGCCCGATTGAGCCCGCCACCAATACGCCCTCGCGAGCCGATGCTGCTTTACGAGCTAACTCTGCCGCGCGCATATTGATCTCTACGCATCGCTCTACATATTTCGATTCTTTCATTCTCAAGCGCGTTCCGCCGAACGTGCAAGTCAGAATAATATTGGAACCAGCCGCCACAAACTGACTGGCGAGTTGCAGCAATACATCCGGATTATCGATGATCAACTCTTCTGGCGCAGTGCCAGGCTTGAGCCCTATCTTTTGCAGGTTTGTGCCGGTCGCGCCATCAGCGACGAATACATCACCAGCGCTGAGACGTTCTAAAAATTTATTCATACTGTCTCCTGATTAGATTCAAGATAATTGATTCCGGATTGGATGAGATGAACAACTTTTATTACAGGTGTTTTCAGTCATCATGGGTAGCAAGCTGGTTTCATGCTTGCCGGAACGACTGCAAAGTTTCCAGATAATAATCTGGCAGACCAATATCAAAGCGTTTACCTGCGATAACCAACCCCAGAAAACCATCTTCCTGACGCAGGCGGTCTAAGGCAGAAGTGAGTTGGAACTCACCTCTTTCGCGTACATTATTGTCAATATGCTCTTTTAATATATCGAAGACCTGCGGTTTCAGAATATATTGACCAAAAACAGTCAGATACTCGTCTTTCGGGAGGTTGGGAACCCGCAAGTTGGTGCGCGCATAATCAAGGTTGGGCTTTTCCGCAAACTCGGTGATATTGAGCAGCCTCTCATCTTCCAACCATACCCCGGTCAGGGTACCAAAATTGCTAATATCAGCCTCTGGGGTCCGACGCATCCCGACAATACACTGTCCGTGCTGCTGGTAGGCTTCAAGCAGCTGCCGGGCACAAGATATATCGTTATTGGAACGATATATGTGATCGCCCAACATCAATAGGAATGGCTCATTACCCACGGACTTGACCGCATTATAGACTGCGTGCCCAAACCCTTGCTGAGCAGACTGGATCGCAAAGCTAACATGCTCTCCAATTTCCAACAGGCGACGTGAATATTCTTGGAAATGACGCGGAAGCTTGTTGTAGTTTTCGATTGAAATTTGTTCACAAAAAAACGAACGGAATTCATCCAGGTCATTTTCCTGGACGATGATGATTACTTCATCGATGCCAGCTTCAATGGCTTCTTCCACAATCAGCAGTATGGCCGGTTTGGCAATCCCGTCCCGATCAATGATCGGGAACATTTCTTTTTTAGTTGCCTTGGATGCAGGGAACAGGCGCGTTCCAAAACCCGCCGCCGGGATAACAGCCTTGCGAACCCTTTGCTGGGGCGTAATGGTCATTTGCATGGCAGGCATCTTCAACTCGCCTTCCAAAATATCGATCACCGCTTGCTGGTCTTTCTGGCTGCGACAAATGAACTGGGCCGTGCCATCCCCTTGTGAACCAACACCCTTGCCTCCGAAAATATGTGGTTTAAGCGGCGCATAATCCAGAATACTGTGCAAAACAGGCGATGTCAATTCTTCCGGGCAGGCCGGTATGGCATAACGATCAAACATTAGCTGCGCCTCGCTCATCAACAATCCCAGCTGCTGCGCATCCGAAGCACGTAAAGCATCCATGGCCTGGCTTACAATCCGTTTATTGATCGGGCCGAGCAAATCTTGAACACCTTTTTCGACTTCATTTTCTGCAAAAGGGTAACAGTGGTTGAGGCGATTCAAGATTTCCATGGTGTCTTTTTTGGCTTGCAAGTCAACGATTACGAAATAAAGTGGCGCATTTACTTGAAGTTCGGTCGTTTCCAGACGGTCGCCATCGAAAGCCATCAATACCGGGCGATTCCCAAAGGCACAGCCCTGATCCATGCGCCCACAGCGTGATGGAGTCGTAATCTCACCCTGATAGGCCAGTTCCATTTCGCCGCGTGTGGTCATCTTCAGATCATAAACACGGTTAAATGCTCGCGCTGTCAGCACACAGATGGCCGCGCTGGATGAAAGCCCCTTTTTAATCGGCAAGTCAGTCCGATAGTTGTCGATAACCAGACCACGCACATGGTAATTGATCAACATCTGGTAAGCTACCCCAGCGATGTAGCTCCAAAAACCACCTTTTTGGGCTTCTTCAAACAACGCCCTGGGTTCCATGGGAATCTCATAAGGCCCCTCATGTCGGCCATCCGGTGAGACAGAACTGAGTACCAGCGAGGTGGGATGTGCCGAAACCTCTGCATGAATACCCTGGTCCGTCCCTGTAATTAGGGTGTAACCCTTTTCTATCTGAGCATTGATTCGGCGGTAACCTCCCGCCCAATCAGAATGTTCGCCCACCAAGCAAATCCGCCCGGGTACAAAAATATTCATAAGATCGCCTTCCAGAATTCAAATTTTCAAACTATTCTATCATTTGACGCCAGGTAATATCGAAAAAATCCGAACACCTTCGATACTGGCAACCGCCAAGAAACGCCCGTCCGGGCTGAAGGAAAGACCTTCAATTGAACTCGTTGCTGCCTGAAAACTAGTAGTCTGGCCTCCATCCTTCGTCATGATCAGTATACAGCCATCCGCCTGTCCAATGGCGAATAAGCCACTGGCAGATAACGTCATTGCTCGCGGTTCAGCAGACAATGAAAGACGTGTAATTTCGCTGATTTTCAGCGTGTTTGGATCAATGACATTGAAAACAGTCTGGTTGCGTTCCAGTTCGTTTTGAGTATAGTAGATCGTACCATCAGCCGTCATCACAACCGGTTTGTAAAGAAAGTTATCCTTTTTCTGATAAATGGCATCACCAGTAGCCTTGTCCACGACCGTAATTGTGAAGCTGTTCTCTTTTTCTCGAGCGGTAAAAACAATCAGTTTTGCATTTTCAGCAAACCCTTGCAGTGCTCCTTTGACCGATTCCTGGGGCAGTTTCTTGCCCCTGGCATACAAATCCGTACCAGAACCAGTATCAATCAACGCCCATTCACCACTGCGATTGATGGCCGCAATCCGGTATCGCCCAACCTGGATGGCAGTGGTTTCGCTTCGGATCTCCACCAGGTTGGTATTGCTGCTCTCCCGTACTTCTTTATATGTATTGGCATCCGATGTAAACAGGTTGTTCTCGAGATCTTTGAAACAGGTTGATTCTGCGCTGAAGAGCTTTAACCAACAAGCAGAATGAGAACTATTGATTTGGATAATGCCATCGCTGATAAAGCGAAAAGCGTTATAAGCGCTGGCTCCTGTCTCCAGGTCGCCTACCCGAACCGGTAACGCCAGCGGACTGCCCCACAACGCCGCCAGCGCGTCCGGTTCTGTCCCTGTGGATGTGTCAAAACGCAGAGCCTGCCCAGTTTCAAGATCCCACTGACCTGATTCAATCGTTGCCGTGGTTTTAAAAGTATCCCAACGGACAGCATATCCAGCAATGATCTTGTCATCCCGAAATGCAATCTGCCACTCGCGATTGCTAGCATTCACCGGTGGCACCTTGATCTCCTGCAGCACTCTAAGGTTGCTCATTGAGTAAAGACGCAGACTGCCGGGCAAGGCGATCGCCATCAGACTGCCATCTGGCGAAAAAGCGTAGGGGGTATCCTCGCGGGGCAGCAGCAGATTGGTCGGCGATTTCCAATCGGTCACTTTATAAAACAGCATTTCCTGCCCGGCATGGACCACGAAACTGGTTCCATCCGGTGTAAAACGAATGCCATTTACCAGCCGGTCGTACTCAAGTACTTGCAGCTTTGTCTGCAAGTCCAGCACCCGCAAAGTTCCAGAACCAGCTTTGAAAGCCAGGAATGCATTATCCGGTGAAATGGCGATGCTGGCCTCATTGTGAACGCCCTTGAAACCGGGTTCAAGCGGCAAGGCCAGAAAGAGCATAGCCTGGTTACCGTTGATATCATATACCTGAGCTTCCCAACTGCCCGCGTTGCGCGTTATCACCGCCAGGCGGCTTCCATCTCGATTGACAGAAATACAGCTCTCACATGAGATTACCGGCGTAAAAATATTTTGCCAATATGCCAGAACTGCCCCCTGACGATCATACAAAAACGTGCCGTTGGATGTGCTCAAAAACAGTTTTTGACCATCTGCACTCACGACGGCATGCCGCCTGCTGGCGGAAAGCTCGCTGAACACAACCGATAGACTGGTCACATTATCCAGACTAATTTTTTGAAAGCCCATATCAATCAGAGGTGTGCCCTGGGAAACAGGATATGCTGACTTGCGGGTTGGCACTGGCGTGCGAGTGGGTGTCTGTGTAGGTATTTCTGTTGGGGTGGATGTTGGCGTGGCAGTGGGCGGCTCCACGGCAATTTCGGGTGCAGGCGCAGTGGGAGCCATGGTCAGGGTAGCTCTTAAAATAAAATCCTGGCTGGGAGGCAGGGTAATTGCCAGCTCCGCAGGAATCACGATCGGCTTATTGCAAGCCACCAGCAGTGGCAGAAACATAATAGCAATAACTACAGCCATTTTTTTCATTTTTACCTCCATTCGTGGCGAATCTCCAACACTATTCCACATGAGTGCCATACCAGCTGGTTCTTACATCTACGCAAACTGTTTTTTCAAATGCCGCAAAATATTATCCAGCATTGCGGGGTCAGCGACTTTGTACAAAATATCCACATCTTGGTGTCATCCAGCAAAAAACCGGAGTAAGAATTACCCAACATGACATCTCACAACACTTCTGTTCACTGAAAGAATTTTTTCAGCAATCCAAGCTTTACTTTCCGCTGATGAAAGTCACTGCAGTCTGCAATACCAGGTCACCATTGGAAAGAACATTTGCAGCGTTCACTGGAACTTTGATCATAGGCTTAACACCCACGCCTTCCAAAAATAGGGAACCATCCGGGTTTACGATCCGGCCCGTCGGGAACTGCATCCCAATCCCTTCTGGCATCTTTACCTGTCCCTTTGAAACCTCGGCTTCAATACCGGCAGACGGGTATTGACCAACAATAACTGCCCCTGGCAATTGGCCCAGACCATAAGCCTCCAACTCACACGCGCTGGCACAGTTCATCCCCACCAGAACAGCGATTTTATCGAAGTGGTATTGTGGTTGTTTCACAGTAAATTTCCTACGATCCCCCTTGGGTATGAATTTACCCTTCGCGCTGTCAAAATACTCAAACTGCCCAAGTTGTATTGACTGGTTGGTCAAATACCCTGCCATTCCAAGCGGCACGCCTCCAGCGTTATTCCGTAGATCAACAATGATCCCAGTAATTTTTTGTTCTTCAAATTTCTTCAACGCACGCTCATACAAACGTATCATCAGATTTAGATCATCGATGTTTGTATTAACCTTGATATAACCGATATCCAGCCCATTATCGGTCAAAATACGTAACTCCACTGGCACAAGTCCAGCGCTTTTGTTATACCCCAGATCTTTCAACAGACTGTCAACCTCAGAAACTGCCGTCAATGTGACGATTTTCTTCTGTCCGTCCGGATTTGTGAAAGCGACCGTAGCTTGTCCGCCCGGGATGATACGCGTCAAAGTGACAGCCTGGCTATACAGGATGTTCACATCCGAAGATTGGTTACCGAAGAAGAGCGGCTGTGATTTAATCGCATCCAATACTGGCATTTCATTAAATTTGGTGATAATAGCGCCTAATTTCATTCCTGCCGCCTCAGCAGACGCCCCCGCTAGTAAAGAATTGACAAATACCTGCTTATCATCCAGTATGCGCACGGTAAATCCCACGCTGCCAGAATAATTGGCACGAAAATCACTTCTTGCGAATTCCCCACCATCAATCCCAACATGACCATCTTTGAAGGCATACGTAAAATCGCGCAAAGCGGCATAGAAAGCCGCCGCATCCTGGCCCTTTTCAGCCTGATCCACCCGCGGGCGCAGTTCAGTCACTAAATGATCCCAATCGGGCTGTTTGCCCGTAATACCACTGAAGGCATACTCGCTGCGCAAAAATTCCACCAGGTGGTCAAAGGCCTGGGTATATGTGTATTTGGAATAATCTTTTGGCCCAACATTTTGGGCTTCGAACAAAGGCAGGGTCGCCTCAGGTGTTTGAGTAACAACAAATGGATGTGCATCCAGGTCAACAATGGAATAGCCAGCGGGCAAATTGGTAACTGGATCATCGGCGCTGAACAAATTCCCATCAGGGCCAAAATCGCTCGGGAAACTTTGCTTTTCATCTGGTGCATACACGATTAGCTTGCCCCCAATGACCTCGTTCTTCTCATCCGCGCTGGTTCTGATGGAAGCCTGGTTTCCTGGCCAACCTCTCAGCCGGTCATTCCCGCTCATAAAAGGATCGCCTGCTATGTTTGGCGCATAATCCGCGGCAAAGACCTGCACCCCAACATCTTGATTTCCATTATTATCAACATCGTTCAAAGTACCCTGGGGAATTTCGGGCAAAAAAATAATGTATGAACCGCTGGCATCTTGCGGGTTGTATTCCACGTGACCAATCACCTGTGAACTAACCGGCAATTCCCAGTCCTGGTTGCGAGTGATAAACCCGTGCAAGTCAACCAGGATAACCATACGTTCAGAATACAAGATATTATCTGAAAATTCGCCGCCAATCTCGCTTGATGACTTAAAAGTTCCGCTGACCTTAAATGGCTGTTTGGCACTGATTGGCGCCATCATAGTCGGCCCAACCGTAACAGTGGGGGCAGCCTGTGTCAATGGTACATTAATTGGCGCCAATCCCGGCACACCATTTTCTTGAAATGTTTTACAGCTCAAACCGGTTAGGACAAGCATCAGAGCAGCTGCCACAACCTTGGTATTATTTTTCATCGGAGTACCTTTCTTGGAAAAGTAATCGTATTATACTTACCCAGGACAAAAATTCACCTATAATCAGGCTTACCATGGATTGGCAAAATAAATTTGACCAGGAAATTCAAATGGCACAAGATGTTCGCGCGCGCGGAAATGAAGCCCAGTCGCGCGTTTGTGCTCGTCGTGCAGCTGGGATTGTGCTGCGCGAATATTTTACACGCCGTCGGGTGCCTGTGACTAGTTCCAGCGCTTATGATCTTTTAAAACAGTTAGTGGAGCTTCCTGGAGTACCGGAACGCCTGCGCATGGCTGCGGAATACCTGACCTTGCGCGTGACAGAAGAATTTAAACTACCTGTGGTGATTGATTTGATCGATGAAGCCCGCCTTCTCGCCGAGAACTTGCTGCAAGATCCTGGTGCTGGCTAAATTTCGCAGCCGAATCCATCACACAAACATTACGTTATAATCATTAACATGATTCTGGTAACTGGTGGTACAGGTTTTGTCGGTCGCGCTCTTATTCGTCAATTGGTAGCCAACGGGCAGCAAGTGCGCACGCTCATCCGCCCATCGGCCCGTACCCCAAATCTGCCACGCGGTGTGCCAGTTGAAGTGGCCGTTGCCAGCCTTGGCGATGAACGTGGTCTCCGGGCAGCCTTGCGTGGCGTCGAAATCGTCTATCATCTGGCTGGCGCAGAATTTCAGGGTGCGCGTGCCAACATCCTACAGATCGATGCGCGTGGCACATATAACTTATCTCAGGCCGCTGCCGAGACCCGTGTGCGCCGGTTTTTCTATGTCAGTCACCTGGGTGCGGGCCGTTCTTCATACTACCCTTTGCTAAAAGTCAAGGGTATCGCCGAAGAACATATTCGCCGCAGCGGGGTGGCGCATACCATCTTCCGAACCGCATTGCTTTATGGGCCTGAAGATCATTTCACCACGGCGCTGGCCCGCATGCTGGCTCTTTTCCCAGTCTATTTCATGCCACGGGATGGCGAGGTTCTTATCCAACCACTCTGGGTTGAAGACCTGGTCACCTGTTTGCTTTGGTCAATGGACACCCCGGAAACACTGAACCATACCTTCGATATCGGCGGCGCAGAGTATTTTCCTTTTAGGCAAACGATGGAAATTATTCAGGAAAAAATCGGGTTGAGACGTTGGTTCCTGCCTTTGGGGCTGCCCTACCTGCGAACCCTGACTATTATGCTGGAAAGCATCATGCCTGGTTTTCCCTTTTCAACCTTCTGGGTCGATTATTTTGCATACAACCGCACCTGCGCCGTGGATTCCATCCCGCGCCTGTTTGGCTTTCTACCAGCTCGCTTCACATATCGTCTGGACCATTTAAAGGGAATCAATTGGAACCGACAGGCCTGGCAGACCTTTTTCAAACCTACATCCACCAAATAACATGCTAACAATTCGAATCCTCGATACCCCCGAAGAGATGGAACAGGTCGAAAACCTCCAGCGCCTGGTCTGGCCAGGCAGCGAAACCGACGTAGTGCCTTCGCATCTGCTTATCACCGTAGCACACAATGGCGGTGTAGTGCTCGGCGCTTACGAAGACGAGAAACTTGTTGGAATGTTATTCGGTTTTACAGGTCTCTATCATACACCGGATGGTCCACGCCCCAAACACTGCTCCCACCAGATGGGTGTTCATCCTGCATCCCGCGATGCCGGCATTGGCTTTGCTCTCAAACGCGCCCAATGGCAGGTAGTACGCAAACAAGGGCTCGATCGCATTACATGGACCTACGATCCCCTGCTCAGCCGCAATGGACACTTGAATATCGGTCGCCTCGGGGCAGTCTGCAATACCTATTTCCGCCAGGTTTATGGTGATATGCGTGATGGCCTCAATATTGGGTTACCATCTGATCGTTTCCAAGTTGATTGGTGGGTAAATACCCGCCGTGTCGAGGGCTGTTTGGGGACTCAGCCTCGTCCATCCTTAAAACTGGCAGATCTTGAAGCCGCAGAAGCTCAGAATCTATATCCGGTTGAGATCATAGACGATTTGGTTAGGCCCTATATGGTTATGTCTCCCCCTGCCAAAAATTTACTTTTTGCTGAAATTCCGGTTGATTTCTTAAATCTTAAGAGCGTCGACTTTGAACTGGCTCAAACATGGCGAATCTTCACCCGCGAAGTCTTTGAAACCTGTTTTTCAGCCGGTTACCTGGTCACTGATTTTGTCTATGATACCAGCGGTAACCGTCCACGCAGCTTTTACGTACTCACTCACGGCGAAGCAACGCTCTAATTCAATATATATCAAGATCGAAACCCCCACCTATTCACTCTTTTCTTTTATGCAATCAGGTCTCTCCACAAAGATAAAACCCGCCGTGGAAAAACCAAGTGTGACAGCTTGATCGCCAATTTGAATGGTCAATGTCTGGTTAAAAGGCAAGACATTCAATACCTGAGCATCTGCCCCAGGTAGGATCCCACTCTCAATTAGAAAATTCAATAATTCCGGGTTATCTTCAGCATTTTCATGGATGCGCCGAATGATCACTGGTTCCCCAACTGGAAGATCGGTAAGAGAAGTCCACTTGTTTGTCACATGTTCACACCCCGGAAAAGGATTCCCGTGTGGGCAAACCTGCGGATCACCGAGGATGGCACGCATACGTTCTTCTAATTGGGGAGATATGGCATGTTCAATACCATGGGCTTCGTCATGGATCAGGGGCAGCGGAACTTTCAGAATGCTCGCCAGCAGCCATTCGGTTAACATGTGGCGGCGGGTCACTGAATGCGCAGCTGCCCGCCCTGTTTCAGTCAGGTGAACAGCCTTGCGCCCAGTGCCAGAAATCCAATTGTCACGCTCCATGCGCTTGAGGGTCATCGCCACAGTTGCCGGCGCAACCGACAGATTCTCTGCCAGGCGGGCGGCAATAATTTCGCCGTGATCCCTTTCCATCACATGCATGGCCATTAAATAATCTTCCACGGTATAGGTAGGGCGAGTTTCCGCCGTTGAAGCAGCGTGACGTGACATTTATCATCCTGTTTTCAAACAATATATACTAGACTAATCATAAATATTAGCATATACTAATATCCATAGTTTTCTGACACTATCTTGGACATTCTATCATGTCTCCTTGCGCTGTCAAGAATGGTCCACCGTGATTGCCAGCCGGATACCCGAATATCCATATAGTTGACGAAAGTTAATTATTTAGACAATAGTTTATTGGGAGGCAGACAATGCTGGCTGGTTTTCTTTTATCACTTCGCGAAGGGCTTGAAGCTGCCCTGGTGATCGGTATGGTCCTAGGCGTACTTACCAAACTCGAACGTACTGACTTAAATCGCACAGTCTGGAGTGGCTTGGCCCTGGCTGCGGCCCTAAGCACCGCGATTGCTGTGGCTCTGGCCCTGTTAGGAATGGAATTTGCTGGGTTGGGTGAAATGATTTTCGAAGGCTCAGCCATGCTTCTGGCTGCAGGTGTTCTGACCTGGATGATCATCTGGATGCATCGCTCGGCTGGCACCCTTAAAACCCAGATCGAAGCCAAAACCCGGAATGCATTAAATGAAAAAACCGGCGGTGGCCTGTTCGCCCTGGCATTTCTGGCTGTCTTCCGCGAGGGTGTCGAACTTGCATTGTTCTTGCTGGCAGTCGAAAAGGCTTCCAGCCCCATCCAGGCTCTGACAGGCGCCCTAACCGGGTTGGCAGGCGCGGCATTATTGGGATGGATGTTATTCTCTTCTACACGCAAGATGAGCCTGCAGGGCTTTTTCAAGGCCACAAACATCCTGCTGATTATTTTTGCTGCCGGGATGGTTGCATCTGGTGTTCACGAATTCATTGAGGCTGGATTTATTTCCGGTCTGATTGAACCGGTCTGGAACATAAATGGTATTTTAAGCGACCAAAGCGAGTTGGGACTTTTGCTCAAGGCCCTGGTTGGCTATAATGGCGCACCATCACTGACTGAACTGCTAGTTTATATTGCTTACATGGCTGGCATTGCCGCTTACACCTTTGCTCGCAATCAGCAAAAAATTACACCCGTAGTTGGCATGGCTGATTAA
>CAINXK010000067.1 GCA_903854805.1 uncultured Anaerolineae bacterium | reverse complement strand
GGCAGCCTGTTTGTCAAAGCTGATATCACCAAGGCTGAACAGTTGAAAGGCCGCATCATAGCGGTCTCGCAGCCTGGCAGCGCAGCAGCTTCTGCCACCAGCCTGGTCTTACGCCAGTTGGGTCTTGATCCAACCAAAGATGTGACCTATTTGTCAGTGGGTTCGGATGGAGAGCGTTTTACCGCCCTGGTCTCAGGCCAGGTGGATGGCGCATTATTGTACCCTCCTGCCACATTGAAGGCGCGCGAAAAAGGTTTCACCAATCTATACGATCTCGGCAAATCAAAACTCCCTTACCAATTGACCGGGATTGGCACCAGCCAGGCTTTTATCAAAAAAGATCGAAGCGCAGTGACGGCTTTTGTCAAAGCCATGGCTGAAGCGGTGGCTTTGATGAAGAAGGATCCGGACGGCACAAAAGCGGTCCTGGCAAAATACCTGGAGCTGGATCCGGTGACTGAGGCTGCCAATCTTGAAGAGACTTACCAGGAGATCATCCTGAACGGTTTTGAATCAAAGCCCTATCCCACCAATGAGGGCATCCAGACCGTCATCGATTCATTGGTGGCAGATAATCCGGATGCCGCCAGGGTGACACCGGCGCAGACGCTGGATCTAAGCATTCTGAAAGAGATCGAGCAGAGCGGCTTCTTCAATCAGCTTCCCTGAAGAAACGCTAAGGATAGGCACCTGTGACGCTTGATATCAATGTACAAGGAACCATCCCGGCACAATTTGCCCGGGTGGTTGAATGGCTGCCGGAGCAGATCGCTGTTTGCCAGGCAGACGGTGAAACGCTGACCTATGCCAGCCTGGCCAAAGAGGCCGGGCTGGTAACCAATTTCTTTGTCAGCGAATTGAGTGAGACGCAGACGTCTATCCCTGTCCTTTATAACAGCCAGAAGAGACTGATCCATCTGCTGCTGGGGATTGTCAACGCCGGGCACATGTATTCGGCCATCTCAGGCCAGGAGCCTGCGGATCGAATTGCGAAAACACTAAAGGATTTGGATGCGCCTTTACTGGTGGTGTCTGACCTCGGGCTGATGGCACTGGCCAGGCAGGTTTGCCCGGTAGGGATGAAAATCATCTCATCTGATGAAGCGCGCAGCAAAGTTGAGAGTCCGGTCCGGGTAAATTTGAGCCCGGATTCTTGCGCAGTGATTACCTTCACGTCCGGCTCAACCGGTGAGCCGAAAGGGATTTTACGGACGCATAAAATGATCCTGCACCTGGCCAGCACTTACCAGGAACAGTTCAACTTTGGCGTGGAGACACGCATGCTGGCCATGCGGCCATATGGCGCTTCGGCTTCGCTGAATGAATTATTCACGCCATTGCTGAGCGGGGCTTCAATCGTACCGTTTGACTTGCGCGAAGATGGATTGAACCAGCTTTCCAGGGTTCTCAAGGAGCAGCGGGTCACGTTGATGCGCCCGCCAATCCAGGCTTTGCGAACCTTTTTGGAAATTCTTGGTCCGGATGAAATATTTCGGGACCTGCGTTATGTTTTTGCAACGGGCGATGTTTTTTACCGCAGGGATGTGGAAAGGTTGCGCCGGGTCATCCCTGCTGAGGCAGTAATAATTCATTCGATGACGATGAGCGAAACCGGTCTGCTGGCGGTCAATCAGATATCGGCTGGCACCATCCTGGATTCGGATGTGGTGCCAGTCGGGCTGCCGGTCAGAGGCAAGGAAGTCTTGATCCTGGCTGAGGATGGCAGGCCTTTGCCGGCTGGCGAGGTGGGTGAAATCCATGTGCGCAGCCAGTTCACTTTCCCGGGTTATTGGCGCGCCCAGGCTAAAACAAATGAGCGCTTTGTGCCGGACCCCATGGATGGATCCAGAAAAATATTTGCGACCGGCGACCTCGGCCGGCTGCGCGCGGATGGACAGTTGGAGTTCGTTAGTCGCAAGGATTGGCGGGTGAAGATCCGCGGCTATAGCGTGGATATGGCCGGGATTGAGCATGTATTAATGGCCAGTCCAAAGGTCCAGCAAGCAGTGGTGGTCGCCAGCATGGCTCCGGATGGACAGAAGAAGCTGGTGGCTTATATCCAATTCGTTAATGGCGAGATCACTTCCTGGCCGGAATTGCGGGAATTGATCCTGGCCCGGCTGCCGAACTATATGCTTCCGGCACTGTTTATGCTGATTG
>CAINXK010000066.1 GCA_903854805.1 uncultured Anaerolineae bacterium | reverse complement strand
CGGCGCGTGCGGCTTCGATGGCGGCGTTGAGTGCCAGCAGGTTGGTCTGCGAAGCGAGGTCCTCAATGGTCTCGACGATGGCGCCGAGCTCCTCGGAGCGGGTCCCCCTTTCTTCGACCTTGGCAGCGGAGAGACCAACCTTGGCGCGGATGGCTTCCATGCCGGTGATGGTTTCCTTGACGGTCTTGGCGCCGTCGCGGGAGTAGCGGGCGGCTTCAGCCGAATCGCGGGTGACGGCCTGGGCATTGTTGGTGACTTGTTCGATGGCGGTGCTGATGCGCGAGGCGACCTGCGAAGCCTTGGTGACGGCATTGGCCTGTTCCTGCGCGCCCCTGGCGACGCCGTCGATGGCGCGGCTCATTTGTTCCACAGATCCGGCCGTCTTGGTGACGCCTTCAGTCTGTTCGTTGGTACCTTTGGCAACCTGCTGGATGGTGATGGCGATCTGGTTGGTGGCTTCACCGGATTGTTCGGAAGCTTTGGCCAGCTGTGCGGAAGCGGATGCCACCGCATTGGCGCTGTCGGTCACCTGACCGATCACCTTTTGCAGGTTGGCGATCATCTTTGAGAAAGCGTTGCCGAGTTCATCCTTGGCGGATTTCGATGTCGCGTTGACCGATAGGTCATTGTTGGAGATGGCAGTGGCTGCCGCACCCATGCCCTGCATGTAGTTGATCAGTGCGTCAAAAGCCTGGCTTATATCACCGATTTCATCTTTGCGCAAACGGACCTTGTCCTTCTCGGCCTCGCTGACATCGCGCACCAGATCTCCAACTGAAATTGCACGCGCCAGGCGGGTCAGGAACCCCAGGGGGTTGGCGATGCTGTTGGAGATGATAACGCCAAAGCCCATTGCCAGCAGTGCAGCGCCGACTACGATCACAATCATGGTTGTGGTGGCCTGGTTGGCAGTGGCGGTGTTGCCCTCCGAAGTCGTACTGGCTTGTTCGGTTTTCATTGCGATCATCGCCTCGATATTGGCTTCGACTTCTTTGGCTATTGCCAGTGCATCGCCGCGCATCAAGGTCAGGGCTTCATCTTTCTTATCCGCCAGGGCAAGTGACATGATCCTATCCCTGTCGGGCAGAAATTGTTCGTATGATTGGGTAAAAGTGGTGAACAGGTCCTGCATTTCTTTAGTAAGGATCAGTTTTTTATACTCAATCGAGATCTTATCGATTTCTTCGGACAGTTGTTTGATCGTACTGACATACTTTTGGGCTTCTTCGGGCGTTTTGGCCAGCAGCAGATCCCGCAGATTGACACGTGTGCGTTGAAATGCAATGGCAATATCTGCCAGTTGAGTGATCGGAACAGTTTGGTTTTGATAGAGCCTGGTATCGGCGGCATCGATTTGCTTGATATAGTAAATTCCGAGAACCCCAACGACCGCCGTGATCATTGCGATGATCAAAAAGCTGCCGATTAATTTAACATTTGTTTTTAGATTGTTGAGTGCATTCATAGCATCCATTCTCCTTAGCTTTATTGGCTGAATTCACGTTTTACGCAAACCCAAAAAGGCATCCCGTAGTAGTATGCTAGAGTATAAATTCAAGGGGGAGTTAATCAATTCGTTTAATTACCTAATGTGTTTGAGCAAAACTACTTAAATTCCGCCAAAATACTAATTTACTGGGCTGTAGAATAGGTATAACTACGCATGGCGCGTATGCGGTTATTCCGTTAACATATTGCCTATGGAATTGCATGTGTCCATTTATTTATGTGCTGTTGTGAACGTTTTGGAATGCCTGGTCCTGGGCTGGGCTCTTTTTAGTGGGGTGAAGAAGTCCGGAATCCAGGTTCTGTATCCAGATCGTCTTTATTTATTGAGCGCTCGGACGCCCACGTACGAGGAAACAAAATGAATCAAAAATTCACCACGATAATGAAAATCGGAAGCAGATTTAAGCACACATTGGATCGACGAATGAAAATGCAGGTTAAGTTTGGTTCGATTGTTTTCGATATCCTGCTCGCCATTATTATTATATTTTCCACCACATCGGGAGTTCGTGCGTACCAGGGAACTGTCAAACCAACTTTCAAGACCATTATTATAGAAAAATATGCTCCTTATACATTTGTAAATGAACAGGGGCAGCCAGCTGGTTTTAGCGTGGACTTGATGCAGGCAGTTGCGCTTGTGATGGACATTAATCTCGAAATCAGGGTGGATACTTGGGATAACGCGCGTCGGGCGCTGGAAAATGGTGAGATAGACTTCCTGCCGATGATGGCATATTCGGCGGAGCGGGATAAACTATACGACTTCTCGCCCCCGCATACGATCGCCTACGATGCTTTTTTTACACGCAAAAATACCGGTGCCATCCTAGCGATGGGTGACCTGCAAGGCAAAACCATTATTGTTATGAAGAGCGATCAGGCCTATGATTATTTGCTTTCAATCAATTCTATTAAGGTTGAACAATTGAAATTGGTGGACAGTTTGCCAGAAGCGCTGAGACTTCTGGCATCTGGAATGGGCGATACAGCCCTTATGCCAAAATTAGTTGGATTGTCACTTATTAAGGATTTGGATCTCAGCAATCTTGATCCATCTCCGGCAGTTGTCAAATCATATACACGTCCTTTTAGTTTTACAGTCCGGCAGGGTGATCTGGCAACCCTGGAACGCTTAAATCAAGGGCTGAAAATTATAAAAGCCACTGGCCAATATGATCAAATTTACAAAAAATGGTTTGCATCTTTGGAATCGCCAGATCCAATCTCTGAAATGTGGCTGAAGACTCTGGTTTGGATTATCCTGACATTTATCCTTATAGGAGCCCTGCTTCTTTTATGGTCCTTTTCGCTCAAAAAACAGGTGATCGCGCGGACTCGATCCATCGAATTGGAAATTCTGAATCGTAAGAAGGTGGAACAATCTTTACAGGGATCGAATGATAAATTTTTAAGTCTGGCGAGCAACATACCAGGTTATATTGCTTATGTAGATGCGAAAACTTTAAAGTATGATTTTGTAAATGACGCCTTCGAAAAATCATTTGATATTCCACGGGAAAGAATCATAGGCGCACACATAAAGGAAATTATCGGAGAAAAAAACTATCAATTTGCAAAAAAGTACATTGATGAAGTCAGATCTGGTAAGTCGATTTCATACGAAAATACTTTTGATCTTGTTTCGGGGAAGCGTTGGCTTCAGGTAAACTATGCTCCAGTTTTGGATGCAGCCGGCCAGGTTGTATCTATTGTTGTGCTCAGTTCTGATATCACTGATTTAAAAAAGGCGGAGGATGAGACCAGAAAAGCACATGAAAAACTTGAAGCCACACTCGATGCCTTACTTGATCTGCTATTTGATGTTGGGCTGGATGGCTATGTTTTTGACTTCCATTCACCGCGGACAGAATTACTATATCTGTCGGACGTAGATATCATTGGGAAAAGAGTTCCCGATATTTTGCCTGCGAATGTAGCCAGTATCATTATGTCAGCCATCAAGGATGCCCACGAAAAAGGGTATTCAACAGGCAAGCAATTTGAGCTGGTGGTTCCAAAAGGGACTCTTTGGTTTGAAATTTCTGTTTCCCGGAAAGCAAGTCTTCCTGATGAACCACATTTTATCGTTCTCAGCCGTGACATCACCGCGCGCAAACAGGCGGAAGACGCAATGCGGGAAAGTCAAACCAGATACCAATTGGTTTTTGAAAATTCAGGCACATCAAACGCAATTTTTGACGTGGAATGCCGGCTAATTCTGCAAAATAGCAGCTCACTCCAAAATCTGGGGACAAAACCTGGCGAGTCACTTGGTAAAACAGCACTCGAAATATTTGGACCTGAACAAGGCCTGGTTGTAACCCAACGCATGCAGCGTGTTCTGGATTCAGGGTTAACGGAATATTTCGAAACCGCTTTTGAGTTGTTAGCCGGGATAAAGTGGTTCCGCTCAACCTACCAGCCTATTTTTGATGAACAACATACATTGGTAGGTGTTCAGATAATTTCACAGGATATCACTGAACATAAACAGGTGGAGAAAAATTTACTTGATTCGGAGACCCAACTACGCAAGGCACAACATTTTGCCCATATTGGCAGTTGGACCTGGAACATCAAGACCAACCAACTCACCTGGTCTGATGAGATGTACAACATATTTGGTCTGGATAAAAAAACTTTTTCTGGTGACCTGGCGGACGTGATCGCGCAAGCTATTCATCCGGATGACCGCGCCAAAGTGGATCAATCCAACGAGGCGGTGGTCAATGAAGGTAAACCATCACCGTTGGAATACCGCATTGTGTGGGGGGATGGTTCAATCCATGTTGTGTGGGCAGAGGCGGGCGAGATGCTTCTGGATGATGTTGGTGCGCCATCTTTATTGAGTGGCACGGTGCAGGAGATTACTGAGCGAAAACGAGCTGAGGAGATTCTGCGGGCCAGTCAGGAGCGTTTCAAAACCATATTTGAGCAAGCGCCATTGGGCATTGCCCTGATTGATCCGTTAAACGG
>CAINXK010000065.1 GCA_903854805.1 uncultured Anaerolineae bacterium | reverse complement strand
TATTGATTTCGTCAATCACATTATCCTTAAGAAGGTGTCTCTTTTTATGCCTTTTCTTGAGTTGCTTCCCCCTTATTTTTTGAGTTGCATTATCTCTTCCCGACTTGTTGCCCTATCCCGTTTTATGATCACAAATAGTCAAAAGACCAAAATTTGATTGATGTGAAAATATAAAATTATGATATAATCTCGCTTCGCGTCTATCCGACTGCTGTGAAGCAGTATTTCATTCTGGTAAGGAAATATAAGAAATGACCGACTTATTGAAGTCCGTTGAGGCTCTCGCCAATCCAAATATCCCCGAACTCCGTTCTGGCGATGCAGTTTCCGTTCACGTGCGTATTAAAGAAGGTGAACGCGAGCGTATCCAGGAATTCAAGGGTACCATTATTCGCATTCGCCATGGTGGTGTTGCTGCTACATTCACTGTTCGCCGGATTGCATCCAATGGTATTGGCGTTGAGCGCACATTTTTACTGCGGTCTCCTCGCATCGACAAAGTTGTTGTGGAGCGCCACTCTCAGACCAGGCGTGCCCAGCTTTATTTTTTACGAGGCCGGACTGGCAAGGCTACTCGCCTGAAACAGAAGTTCAACTAATTGGTTTAAGTTAAAAACAACGAGCGCAGAAATGCGCTCTATTGTTTTAACCTATACGCCTTTGGGGAAATTCCTCAAAGAACGCCAAAGGAATCAAAATGGCTATTCCGATTATCGGTGTAACAACTCGTACTGCCCCAGTTCCACCTTCTAAGTTAGCTTCAGTTATGGTTCAAAAATCTTATACGAGTGCAATTCTCGAGGCGGGTGGTGTGCCTGTATTAATTCCTTCAGAAATTCCTCAGAGCGGTTGGAATGAATTAGTAGAACGCCTCGATGGTATTCTCTTTACCGGTGGAGGGGATATTGCGATTGAGTATTTTCATGGTGAATCGCATCCAATGGTTTACGGAATTGATGCATCCAGGGACGAATTGGAATTGGGACTGGCGCGTGGAGCTGTTCGTGCTGAAAAACCATTCCTTGGGATTTGCCGCGGTTTACAAATCGTAAATGTGGCCCTGGGTGGAACGTTGTACACTCATATTCCAGACCAATTGCCCAGTGCGGTTTTGCACGATTACCCGGGGGAAGATGGCATTCAGGCGCGCACGGCACTTTTGCATTCGGTCGACGTGGATATAACTAGCCGTTTGGGTAAGATCGTTCGCAATGAGACAATACAGGTCAATAGTCTCCATCACCAGGGGATTAAAGATGTGGCTCCAGATCTTAAGGCGGTGGCTTTTTCTCCAGATGGTTTGGTGGAAGCAGTTGAATATCCTGACTATTCCTTTGGGATCGCCGTGCAGTGGCATCCCGAATGGTTGACCGATCAAGATGCCATTCAACGGCTTTTTAAAGCATTTGTGGATGCGTCGGCTGAACGAAGCCGCACAAGAGATGCACGATAATTTAAATTTTTCGATCGGTATTTTTGACTCTGGAATTGGTGGTCTATCCGTGCTGCGTGCTATTCGTGCGAAAATGCCCGGCGAGAGGATTATTTTTCTGGGTGATCAGGCGCACGTGCCATATGGTTCTCGCCGTATGAGTGAAGTGCGGGAATTTTCTGAGCAAATTACGCGGTACTTATTGGATAGGCGTGCCAGGCTTATCGTGGTTGCCTGCAACACAGCCTCTGCTGCTGCCCTGAAGCATTTGCGAAATACTTTCCCTGAGATTCCTTTTGTGGGCATGGAACCTGCCGTCAAGCCGGCCGCCGAGCAGACTCAAAGCCGGGTGGTTGGGGTTCTGGCTACTCCGGCAACGTTTCAGGGAGAGCTATATGCTTCCGTAGTGGAGCGATTTGCCAGCGGCGTGACCATATTACAAGATGCGTGTCCTGGTTTGGTTGGCCAGATCGAGAAGGGGGAGTTGGAAACAGCCGAAACCGAATCCATACTTCGCCGAGCGTTGAGGCCCATGCTTGAAAAAGGTATTGATACCGTTGTTTTGGGCTGTACACATTACCCATTCGTGATTCCGTTGATTCAAAGTATTGTTGGATCACAAGTCAGAGTAATTGATCCAGCTCCGGCCATTGCGAGGCAGGTGGAGCGATTGCTTGGTGAGACAAAAAGCTCGCTGCCAATAGGTGACTCTGAAAATGTGACATATCTAACGACAGCAGATGCGGATTCAATGCAATTATTATTACCCAGGTTTTTGGGCGAAAGTGGAACTGTGGCGGAAATTCGTTGGAAAGATGGCTGCCTTTTTTAATAAAAATTCCCGCATAAGATTGCGGGAATTTGACGAAGTGAATTTTTTTCGATGTTGGTTGAAATATATTAAGTATCCGATTTGTCAGCAGGTTGGTTATTTGGTCGTCTGGCTTGTTCAGTCTGATGCATCCGCAGGTTTTACACCAAGATCAGCAGCAGTAAGATGAATTGACTCAAATTCCCAAAAAGCTAGATTCTTTACAGGCAAATTAAGTTCTGATTTAACCTGTTCAAACAAACCCTGGTAGCTGTTCGGGATGGCGAACTCAGAATTTAGGCCCAATCGTCCTGCTAAAATTTTGATCTGTTCGGGATTTTCGGCTTCAATTTCAACAAACTTACCAAAGGGGAGTTCATCAAGGGTGACCATGGCTGTGTCAACCTGGTACATCGTGCGGTATTTTTCATAAACAGCAGCGACTCGATACCCGAGCCCTTCAAGGAATTTTTGAGCCTGGTCAAAATCATTCACAACGAGTTCGATTTCCTCGCGGGAGAGGGCATTCCCGATACGTTCGCCAGGACCTTTGAAGGTGAGGCGAATATCATCAAATTTACGTAATCGCAAGACTTTGTGCTGGCGTTGCAAACTCTTTTGTTGATTATCGAAGCGTAGATTATATTCAAATCCTCGCGGCACTATACATTTGGCATCGATATTCTTTAGGATCGTTTCCACCAAAGCCAGATCGCGAACATAAAACTTTGATTCAATTTCCCGATTGTCCTTTGTCATATTTACACCTTTCAAGATCAGTCGATAAAGCTGTGATCAGAATCCGGTTGGAGAGAAAAATATGCCAAAACATTCCCAAATCGCTCGCCAGACATTTTTCCTGGAAAAAAATCAACTTTAGATTACAGTTAATAAAGCCTGTTTTTGTTCGACAGTTTCACCTGCTTTGATCCGTATGCGGTGAATTGTTCCATCTTTCGGCGACTTCAGCTCGTTTTGCATTTTCATCGACTCGAGAATTAATAGAACCTGTCCTTTTTGGACAATATCTCCCTCTGCCACAGGGATGGCAACGATAAGGCCGGGCATGGGGGCTTTCAAATGGAATTCACCATCGTCTATTACCGTGCTTCCCGCGGCGCGTAGCCGTCTTTCGCGTTCGTCTTCCACCGTAACCTGATATAACCTTCCACGCAGCAAGACTTGCCAGTTTTCCTCGTCCGGGTAAACATAACCTTCGTGTGATTTACCATCGATAATCAGCGAATATACAGGCTGACCACTGACGGACTCAAAATCCACTTCCAGAATTTTCCCATTAATATTGACGTGCTTATCATCGATGATTTCCAAAGTATATTCTTTGTTGTCAATCGTGGTGATATATTTCATCTTTAGTTCTCCGGTCTTTCTCGCTAGCGATGCATTCGTTCCCAGCGTCCGACCCATTTCCAGTTGGACGTATCGCGTTCATTTCGCATAACAAATTGGGCAGATCTCTGAGTTTCGTGATGAGCGACCAATGATACTAATACTGCGGCAATTTCAGAATCAGTATCATTTTTATCTTCCTGAATTGAGAAACGATCTTCTACAAAGCGTGTATCGTATTGACCAGCCATGAAGCGATGACTATCCATCAAGGTTTGATGGAATGGAATATTTGTGCGCACCCCAACGATACGGTATTCTTCCAGAGCACGCCGCATACGTAAAATCGCCTGTGCTCGCGTTTCGCCCCATACGATTAGTTTGGAGATCATTGGGTCGTAAAAAGGCGAAATTTCAAAGCCGGGATATACACCGGTATCCACCCTTACGCCTGGACCAGTCGGAAGCAAGCTGTGGGTAATTTTGCCTGTTGATGGAATAAAATTATTGTATGGATCTTCGGCATTGATCCGGCACTCGATTGCGGCGCCATTAATCTTGATGTCTTCTTGCTTATATTGGGTAGGTCGTCCACGAGCGATGCGGATCTGTTCCTTGACGATGTCAATCCCGGTGATCATTTCAGTGATGGGATGTTCGACCTGTAAGCGGGTATTCATTTCAAGGAAGTAGAAATTTTTATCTTTGTCTACTAAAAATTCGATTGTGCCAGCGTTGATGTAGTCTACCGCTTGTGCAGCTTTGACAGCTACATCACCCATGCGCTGGCGTAAATCCGGATCCATGAATGGGGATGGGGCTTCTTCCACCAGCTTTTGGTGGCGGCGTTGGATCGAACATTCGCGTTCAAGCAAATGCAATACTGTGCCATGTCCATCTGCGAGAATCTGAAATTCAATATGCCGAGCTCCATCAACAAGTTTTTCGAGGTAAACATTTCCGTCTCCAAACGCTGATTCGGCCTCGCGCCTTGCAGAGATTATTAATCCAGGCATTTCCTCAAGCGAGTTGACTTCGCGCATGCCTTTACCACCCCCGCCTGCAGTTGCTTTGATCAACAATGGGAACCCGATTTTGGGTGCGATTGCGATCAAGTCGTCATTTGACATGTTGCCAATATCTTCCGTTCCAGGGACAACCGGTACTCCAGCTTTGCGAACAGTTTCGCGGGCTGTCATTTTGTCGCCCATGGCAGCTATTGATGATGGTTTCGGCCCGATAAAGATCAGACCAGCATCAGCGCAGGCTTCGGCAAAGTCACCTCTTTCGGCAAGGAACCCATATCCTGGGTGAACGGCGTCCGCTCCAGATTTATGGGCAATTGCGATGATTTTATCTCCGCGAAGGTAAGATTCTCGGGATTGCGCTGGGCCAAGCAGATATGCTTCGTCAGCATACCTTACATGTAAGGCCTGACGATCCGCCTCAGAAAATACTGCTACAGTTTCAATCCCAATTTCTCGACAGGCACGAATAATGCGTACTGCGATTTCACCGCGATTGGCTACCAATACTTTTTTGAACATCTCTCATCCTCTCTTGGCTCTAAGTTTCATGTGCATGTTTTATACTGACAAGAAACCTGAAAGTGATAAATTATAGGGGGATGTTTCCATGTTTTTTCGCCGGGTTTGCATCGCGCTTATTCTGGAGCATTTCCAGAGCGTTGACAAGACGCGCGCGGGTTTCACGCGGTTCAATAACATCATCTACATAGCCACGTTGGGCGGCAATGAAGGGGTTGGCAAATTTTGCACGGTATTCTGCCACCAATTCAGCCTTGCGCGCAATTGGATCCGGCGCTTTTTCAAGTTCCTTGCGGAACACTACGCTTACAGCGCCATCAGGCCCCATAACTGCGATTTCAGCGGTTGGCCAGGCCAGGTTTACATCGCCGCGAGTATGCTTGGAAGACATGACACAATATGCGCCGCCGTATGCTTTGCGAGTAATTACGGTTATTTTTGGAACGGTTGCTTCGCAATAGGCATAAAGTAATTTTGCTCCGGAACGGATAATTCCGTGGTGTTCTTGAAATGTGCCTGGCAAAAAGCCAGGTACGTCTTCAAATGTGATGATCGGAATATTGAATGAATCGCAAAATCGAACGAATCGGGCTGCCTTTTCACTGGCATCAATGTCCAGCACTCCTGCAAGCACCGCCGGCTGATTCGCAACTATTCCGACAGAATGTCCGCCTAGTCGCGCAAACCCAACGACGACGTTCATGGCAAAATTTTCATGGATTTCAAAAAACTGGCCATTGTCCACTACCATGTGTAAAACATCTTTTATGTCGTATGGTTTTCCCGGATCGTCAGGAATGATGGTATCAAGACCTTCATCGGCTCGCAGAGGATCATCACCACTGTTTAGAAAAGGAGCGTCTTCCATGTTGTTTTGGGGCAGGAACCCCATTAATTTTCGGATCAAATATAGGGTGTCAGCTTCGCTATCAGCTGCCACCTGGCATACTCCTGATTTTTCTGAATGGACACTGGCGCCGCCGAGGTCTTCAAACGAAACTTCTTCGTGTGTGACCGATTTGACCACATCAGGGCCGGTGACAAACATGTAGGATGAATTTCTTACCATGAAAATGAAATCAGTCAGTGCAGGCGAGTAAACCGCTCCACCGGCGCATGGTCCCATGATGGCAGATATCTGAGGAATGACACCACTTGCCAGTGTGTTTCGTAAAAAGATGTCTGAATAACCGGCGAGTGAAACCACGCCTTCCTGGATACGAGCGCCACCAGAATCGTTTAGGCCAATGACAGGCGCACCGTTCTTCATAGCCATGTCCATGATTTTTACAATTTTTGCAGCATGAACTTCGCCAAGTGAGCCACCTAGAACTGTGAAGTCTTGCGAGAAAACATATATTAACCGACCATCGATCGTGCCCCATCCGGTTACAACGCTATCACTGGGATAGTGTTGTTTATCCAAATCGAAGTCGTTGGTTCGATGAATAACAAAAGAGTCAATTTCCCGAAAGGAACCTTTATCCAATAATATATCAAGACGTTCGCGGGCAGTTAATTTTCCTCGCTGGTGTTGGGCTGCGACCCGATCTTTGCCGCCTCCGACGTGGGCTTCTTTCTTGCGCTCACGTAAGCTTTCAAGTTTTGTATTTTCTTTCATTCTTGCTCCTTGTCAAAAAAGGCTTTTGCACTCGGCATGCATATTGTCGTGCAGAAGAGAGCCAGTAACACTGTTGAAAACACTGCGCTAAATAAATAGTTTGCCGGAGGGGATGATTGGACAAAAAGCCGGTCGCACCAATACCAAACATAATATGCTATTGAAACGAGCAAGTTGGCTCGAATAGCAAACCTGGATCGTCTCCATATTGTTACAACCAGCAATAATCCGATAAGTGCCCAACCGGTGCCTGTTGCCAGGATATAGGTTGGATTCGCCTCAAATTCGGTCAGGACTTGCCAGTTTGCGACTGCACCATATCCACGTAATGCATTCCAGAACGTGATAAATAACACGAACATGCCCAAGATGGTTACGCTTATCGGTGTAGGTTGGTCTTTACTCATTTTATATAGGACGAATGGAGTTGTGTTTTTCTTCCACGGTTATTTAGTTGGAAGATAGCGCATTAATTCTTTTTGACCATAAAGAGGCGCTTCATCAACGGCGATAAGTTCTTCTGGAGAAAATTGATAGCGATAGGGCATGCTGCTGGTAATAATATAGCGGTTTGCGAAAATATAGTCCAATCCAATACCTTGAAGGTATTTGCCACCCTTATTTTCCTTTAAAGCCTGAAAATATGCATAGGAATTAATCAATCCATCCATGTTTACAATTGTTCGATCTTTAATAAAGTAGCCTGCATTGCCTCCACCGGTCATTCCGATCAATGCGCCTGGCTCGGTATAGCCTTCGAGGATTGGCATGGTATCCATGAAAGGTTGGCCAGCAATTGAATTCTGATACGGCATCCTATTGATCAATTCGACGCTAAAACCGTAAGCTAGATATAGGCTGATCAAACCGGCAAAAACATTAAAGGCTAAGGTGAATGGCTTCTTGCGTGGAAATCTATCGGTTAACATGGCGATCCCGATTGATGCAAGAATGGTAATTGTGAGCATTTGCATTACCCAATACCATTCGTGTTTAGCTGCGTAGGCCATGGCTCCGTAAAAAAAGACATGCAGCTCAGCGCTTAAGAATAAAGGTATTAAACTTAGCTTGAATACCCGCCGCAGATTTTTTTTCCGGTTTAGTAAGAATAACCCTAAAAAGCCAATTATAAGAATGGCGATGATCAACCAATACCAGCCATCGAAAGTCCAACTTTGATCAGACAAATGATCTGCCCAACCAAAAATTATTTTGAGGGCTAACCCCCAGGCCTGACTGAAATTTGGATCAATTCCGAAAACATCAAGGACTGATTTTGCCGCGCCGCCGTAAACATCATTTGGCATCGATCCCCACCAGCGTTTTATTTGTCCACTGACAGGCATGCTCGTGCCGAACAATAGCTGGTTTAGACCCAAGTATACGCCCAGGCTGACAGCTATGGGACCATAAAATACAGATGCATCGCTGATCCATTTTCTTATTGGTTCGAGTGCCGCCAAGACATGGTTTTTCCCTGAGAGAAAGCCCTGGAACGGTTTTAGACCTTTGGTTAATGGTACGGACCAGGGGGAAAAGTAATGCAATCCAAAGCGGGTTATTAATGTGGTGATAAGCATTCCTGACCAATAAAAAGCCGGTATTGAGCGTGGCAGATTATTTATTCCAAGTGTTGAAAGCCCAAACAATAAGGCGGTTGAAAGGGCTGTGCTAATCGTGACACCAACCATGCATATAATAAAAATACGCAAAGGAGTAAGGTTGGAAGGGCGTGTGTACAATCCCGTAAAATAGAATACAACTGTTTGGATCAGAAATGTAACCGCAGCCACCATAATTGCAGAATTGTCAAAGGCCATCAGGTAAACTTTTAGAGAAGCTCGCTGGATGAATGCTGCTACTATGACAAAGAAGGTGAGTACAAGATCCATCGGTAATAAGTAACGGATTGTACTCCGGCGGAAAATGACCCATATACCTGCCAGCAGGATTAAGTAAATGTTATCAAGGCGGCTGAATAATACAAAAATGGCTGTACCGCCCAGATAAAGTAAATCACGGTTGGCGAGGGTTGTTTTGGATTCCATTTTTTGTAATACAAACAAAAACAGGACTATCGAAAAAGCTACAATACCGGTTTCCATTCCTTGCTGGGTTACGATGGAATGTACTTCCAGGCTAAATGCCCAAAAAGAGGCTGCCAGCATGGCAGCCGGCAGACCGACTGGTTTTTTTAACAATCTAAATAACAAAATGGATGTGGAGACGCTTAACACAGCCATTACCAGCAGTAATATTCGGAGCGGCAGAATTAAATCAAAGCGTGCCAAGGCGAAGATTGGAACACAAACCAGCATCCAAAGTGGGTGATAACCATTGGTCGGATTAATTCTATCGAAAGTGGAGCCGTATCCTTCGCTGATATTTTGTGCCACTTTGAAATAGTAAAACGCATCGTCTCTTGTGAACCATCGGCTGGAAAAATTATGCGGTTCGGAGAGTGCTGCATATAGGTGAACGCTCATCACAATGATGATGAGCGCTATCTCGAACCAATGGAATCGTTTAAAAAATCTCAACCTAGATCTCCAGTGTTATTTTACCAAGCTGGTCGCCCTTTTCCAATCGGGCCTGGGCTGCCCCAGCTTCTTTGATGGGAAAAGTTTTATCGATCGCCACTTTTAATTTCCCATTTGAAATCAGTGTCATGACGTTTTTGTAATCTGCCAGAGTCCCCATGCTCGAGCCGATAATGCTCAATTGTTTGCTGAAAATAAAGCGGTTATCAATCTCGAATTTTGGATTTCCAGTATTTCCAACCGTCAGGATTCTACCGCCTTTACTTGCAGCGCGAAATGAAAGTGGAAAGGTTGTTCCAACATTATCGACCACAATGTTAGCCCCACGTTTGTTGGTCGCTCGGTAAACGCTCTTCGACCAATCAGCTTCAACACTGCGATCGATTAGTATATCAGCGCCGAGGGTAGCGGCAAAATCTAGTTTTTCTTTTCCCGATCCAATCACAATTACCTGAGCGCCTGCATATTTGGCAATCACGATGCTGGCAGAATTTACGCCACCGGAAGCGCCAACGATAAGCACGGTATCGGATGGTTTGATGGCACCTCGTTCGATGAGAGAGTGCCAGGCAGTTTGGTAAACAAGCCCGGCGGCTGCGGCAGTTTGAAGATCAAAGTCATCAGGCAGTTTGAAGAGCTGACGGGTTGAAATTGTAATATATTGGCAGTATGTGCCGCTGATATTTTCGCCGAGAAGCTTCCAATCCTGGCAAAGATTATCTTTGCCAGAAAGGCAAAAATCGCAATGTCCACATCCTATGTTCGCATTGATTGAAACGTGATCGCCAATATTCCAACCAATTACATCAGGACCGAGAGCGGTGATTTTGCCAGCTCCGTCTGCACCTGGGATGTGTGGATAATCGATCTTGAGACCGGGCCAGCCATTACGTACCCAGATGTCAAGCCTGTTTATTGCTGCCGCATGCAATCGAACCATTACCTGTCCTGGTAACGGTTCTGGCACTGGAATATCAGTGTATTCGAGAACATCAGTATTGCCGTGTTTGTTGAAAAGGATAGCTTTCATTAATAACCTGAATGATCACTTAATTTCAATTGTGCGAACATGAATCTGTGAAGTATCGCCCGAAGTATCATCACGGATTTCGATGAAAACCCGAGCTGCTTGGACAGGGCCATTCTCAAAAGTCATCGTAATTTTCGGATCAGGCGCCAGGTTAGTAAAGGTCTGGGTGTACTTGATAGGATCATTAGTATTGGGTGCGTATAGAGAAACATTAACGGTGAAAGAAGTAAGTGAGCCGGTTTGGATATTTATACTGTTCGTGTTGATTGGAGTCTCTGGGTATAGGTCGAAGATAAATGGATTGGCATCAAGCACTCTTGCTAGAGAATCAGGATTGTTGTCAAAAACGTCATCGACCCGCCCACTTCCAAGAGGAGAGTGGAGAATGCGAACCTGAATTCCGTTAACTGGGATGGTATCTTCGACCGGAGTGCGGTTTTTCTCGTGTTCAGCAGCGAGGATTTCCTCAATATTTTCAGCAACCTTCAATGTCAAAACATAAAAACCGGGCTTTTTGTTTGGAAAATCAAGGATCTGATGGATTGTTATATCTTTGAATTCAGGATTTCCCATTAATTTATCGTATTCATCGGATGTGGCAATTGTATATAACTCGGGTGAGCCTTTGCGAATATCCGAAATATAATTTATTGGTTGTCCCATTTTGAGGCGCGATCGCAATTCTTCAGGGATGAAAAATTCGACGAATTGCTCTGTCCCATTTGCCCAGGAAGGTGAGACTATATATAAGCGGTTTGGGTTTTCATCCAAACCTGTTTTTACAACATCTCGGAAGACCTGTTCTGCTCCATATTGCATGCCATATAAACTGTAATCTTCAAACCAGGTTGGGCCGTTTACCAGGGCGTCACGAAGCATATATGTGCTCAACCCGACCAAAGCGACAAAGAGTCCAGCTGTGATCAGGATGGGGTGGATGCGCAAGCGCGCTTCTAACCAGGCCAGAACTGTTGAAATGCCAATTGTCGTTATGAGAGCGATCGGAATAGTCACCCAAAGCATGCGGGGCATTCCAATTGCTACAACTGATGCTGGGATAGGGCAGACTAAGAGGGAAATCAAAATTATGCGATAGGACGGCAAACGTATATTCTTAATGGCTTGGAACAACCCAATCGCCAGGAAAGGAAGTGTAAACCATAAGCCATTGCCATAACCTTTCATAGTATGCCGGCTAAGGTCAACTGAATTTTTTGCAAACCAGTACGCTGGATTCATCCCATACGAATAAGCCCTGAAAAACTCACTCAGCTTTTGGGTGATAGATAAACTGCCATCGCTCCAATATGATCCGCGTCTTTTTACTTGTTCGGCGGCTTCGCCTGGGTGCGCTAAATAGTAACGTGCAAAGGGTAGCAAAAATACCAGCCCTAGTAAAAGCCCATTTTGCACCGTTTTCCGCTGATCTGGATGGATGTGGTAGCGGAAGTCAACAACGAAGAAAATCAGGCCGGAGAGCCCCATTAAAATTTGCCCTAAACCGTGTGTATAAAAGGCCAGGGCGCCTGCAATTATTGCCCAGTATAAAGATTGAAGGCGCCCGGAACGGTAACGACTGTAAAAATAAAGGAAGAGACTGTAAAAGGATGCAACTTCAACATATTCAAAGGCTGTGCGTGCATGCAAGAACCATGCCGGAGTTGTCAACACCATAAAAATTCCGGCCCAAGAATTTTTGAGTTTCAGCGTGTCCCGCAAAAGGAGGCTAACCGCAAGTGCGCCAAGCATGGAAAAAAATGCTGAGACGAGGCGAGTGACAAGCACGGATTTGCCAAACAAAACAAGCGGTAAAACTTGAAGGTAGACGCTGGTACCATTAACCCAGCCTTCGGTTGTAAAAAAGGTGGGAAGAAACTCGCCAAAATAATTTGTAAACCCATCGCGCAGGAAATTAGCCGCCAGGTTCATGTGAGCGGCTTCATCAGTAAAAAAATAAATCGGATAACGATCAATCTGAAAACCAACAATGAGTGCGTAGATAATTATAGCGACCAGAACGAGATATTTTTCCGGGTCATTGGCATAAGTCCTGAAGCGGTTGAAGAAACCCATAGCCCATTGCGATACCCGAGCGCCCATCCGCTGGTCCGGACTGACTCGCCTGACTGGGACAGATATTTTCTTTTCAGTTTGGTCAGATACCAGGGGAGATTTTTGGATAAAAGCTTCCCCGCGGCCGTCTTCGACTTTCAATGTGACGTGCACCACCGTACCTTCGGGAATGTCGGCTGAAATCTGAATATGCACGATTTTGTTACCCAGCGATTCTATTGCCAGCTCGGCAAGCATATTTTGATCTTGGTTTTCAGGATTTTTAATAAGAGAGTACTCGTCAGATGAAGAAGTGTCGATTGGCAGTGTTTTGGCCTCATCCGGAGTGCTGTGCGCCGGGTTGGGTGATGGAATATTTTTGGGAAAAAGATCCCGAATATTGATTTTTATTAAAGGTTTTGGAAATTTGGCGAAAAGTTTGTTTTTCCAAGACAGAATGATGGTAATGAAGGGTTTCATCGCTTCGAATATCTTTTTCTTTTTTCGATAGGAGAACAACTGGACATCCAGAATGATAAATATAATAGTGAAAGCAATCGCAGCGAAAATATAATTAGTATCCATAGGGTTTCAAGGTTTGTAGCTTAGCAAGGCCTGCTTATCTATTTTATAAGTATAAAATAAAATTTGATCAGGTTGATACCGGCGCCTGAATTCGTGCCACTCTCCACCGGGAATGAGGTGAGCTAAGTTTTCCAAATCGCTTCCGCGACTAGATGTTGCAATGAAAAGTGCACCTTTGTCTTTTGGCAAATCTGCCAGGTTTTTGGAAGTTACCTCGTTAAAATACGATTTTTCCACATCCGGAGAAAAATAATTGAAATTGGCAAACGACAGGTAGGGAACATCTGGCTCAGCAATCAGGTAAAAGCGGCTGGATGTGTGCAGGGGTGAGATGAAGGCGGCGCTTTCGTATGTTAATTCGTTGGTGGGATCTTCAAAATAATGACCAGCTCGATAATCGATGAAATAATAGTTTATATTTTGATACCCAGTATAAAGGATGAATGCCAGCAAGCCAACTGGTGCAATCCAGCGGGTAAGATTCCCAGTTTTTGGGAGCATGCGCATAGTTTTGGTTATTCCAATGGCAGTGATGATTGCGAGTGCCGATGTGCTCATCAACATGCGTTGGCTGGTAGGCGGTCCGCCTGTGAGCGTGCTGCCTAAAATGATGGCTGCCCAAAACCAGATAAAGATTCCCATGAAGAGCGGGTTTTTGAGGTGCCGAAGCATATAAGCAAGCCCCAGCATGAAAAAGATAGCGGCCAGGGAAGTCAGGTATGGTTTTGGTGAGTTGAAAAAATTTGATGGGGCTGCTGAAACGATAAATACCAGACTGGACCTCATAAACTGTTGGGTTAATATCTCAATGGCTCCATTACCGGAACTACTCATTTGATCTTGAATGATGTTGGTCTGGAATAGTCCGACACTGTTCATACGAGCAGAAAAACTTTCAGGATGGGTAATGAAAAAGCCAAGAATTGGGGCGGCAGTTATCGTAAATGCTAATCCCAAGATAAGAATATTGTGCGCATGCGTTTGGAAAAATTTGCGAGTTTGCAGGCCAAAATATCCGACTGCAAAAAAACCTATCAGTGGAGCCAGGCGGGTACCGGGGTAGGAATAAAAACATAAGCCGCCAAGTATTCCAGCGGCTAGAAAATAGATAGTTGAACCACGTTTTATTCCACGAAATACCAACCACATCATCAGGGTTGTCGAGAGAGAATCCATGATATTGTCCACTCCGATGCGACTGAAGTGGACATGAACCGGTAATGTTGCGAGCAACGAAGCCGCCACCGAGGCAGTCATGGGATCGAACGTTTCCCGGGTAAATAAATAAACTGCCAGCACGGCCAGGGTTCCAAGAATTACACTTACGATGCGCACTGCAATCGCGGTGTTGCCTAACAAAATTGTGCTCAGACCGGTTGGCAAAAAAGCTAGCATTGGCTGTTGGGACCAGCCAGTTTCCATTATTTGTATGCAGATGCCCTTTACAAGGCAGGCACCATTTTGGCCCATCTGGCCCTCGTCATTTATAAATGAATATGGGTGTAACTCCAAATCCCAGTAACGGATAAAAAATGCGACCAACAAAATGACGAATAGCCCAAGTATTTCTATTCTGTGTGCTTTTATCCACACAATCACCCGGTGGAAGGGAGTAAGATTCCATCTTTCATCGATAAGTACGCTTATAAAAAAGAGAAAAATACTAATACCAGAAATAATCCCAAAACCTAAGGCTTGTGTGGTCCCAGTTGAAATTGCAGTGAAAAATGCTGTAAGCCCGGCTAGCCCCAGGCTGGTAATCCAAAAGCCAAAGTGAGGTTCACGCGATTGGGATGCACTTGTCGCCCCAATGATAGTAGCTGGTGTTTCTCCGGATGAACGCAAAGCCCTAATAAATAAAATTCCAGCCACTGCGTAGAAAATAAGACCGGGCAGCGGGGATGAGTTTTCGATAAGATGTTCACGCCAGGTATTTACATCCCAAAATCCGGGCTGGTCTTTGGCTAAAATGAGAGTAAGTTGAGCGACAATCCCAAAGATAATGCTCGTGATAAGGAGCGCGAACTTGCCAAGCTTTTTCAAATCTTGAGGGAATTTCCCTGGGAAATACTGATTCATCCTGTTTTTCGCCCGATTCCCAGGATAGTACTGCCGTAAATGACATAAACTTTGACATCCGTCAGTCCGAGCTGTTTCATGAAAAGCTGCAATTCCTTGCGATGGAATGGGTTTTCATTACCAAAAGGCCAATGACGCCCAAAAGCTTTTCGGACGACCAGGTTGTAAACAGAACTTATCCAGGGTACCATTATCGCAACCATCCCACCGGTTTTGGTCACTCGAATTTTCTCACTGACCATTTGGCTGGCTTGTTCGCGCGTAAAATGTTCAATCAATCCGATGCTAAAGCTGACATCGAATTGGTCAGATTTTAGAGGCAGAAAAAACGAATCTGCAATGGAAGTTTGGAATTGAGGATTGATTGTTCGTACAAGCTGAATTGCTTGTGGGGAAAGGTCAATGGCGTAACACTCGCAGGCCTCATAAGTCTGGTCCAGATAGTGCAGAGTACGCGCAGAGCCACATCCAATTTCCAATAACTGTGCTGATTTTAATTCTCCGGTTTCCTTAGCAATGTGACGGGCATAAGCACTTGAAAAAAGGAATCGTAATAACCAAAGAAAGCGATGGAATAAATCGTTTTTCGAAGCATGGATTGCCCAAAAAGAGTCCCACATCTCATATGAATTTTTCTCAGTCATAAAGTCCCTGTCTCGTGAAGTTTTCCGGTCTGGAAAGAAGACCGTTACCGCGCAAATGATCTAGGTGCAAAGTAAGTTTTTAAGTTTGAAATTTGGAAACTCAAATATTATTTTGGTTTCTTGATTTGCATTATAAAAGAAATCACACTCTCAGTATGTTTTTATTTTATTACTTGAGACGCTATTTCAACCCAATCTCAGAGCGTGAAATGACCATGCGCTGAATCTCACTCGTACCTTCGTATATTTCGGTGATTTTTGCGTCCCGGAAGTACCGCTCTACTGGCAACTCTTTACTGTAGCCCATTCCACCGTGAATCTGCACTGCCTGGTGCGCGCAAAACATGGCTGTCTCAGAAGCAAATAATTTTGCCATTGATGCTTCGATTGAAAAGCGTTCCCCAGTTGTTTTTGAACGTTCTTTTGTAAGGGCAGCATTATAAATGAGCATGCGAGATGCTTCAATCCTTGTTTTCATGTCAGCAATCTTAAAGCTTGTGCCTTGGAATGCCCCAATTGGTTGTCCAAACGCTTCTCTTTCGCCAACGTATTGTCTGGCTGCATCATAGGCTGCCTCGGCAATTCCAAGTGCTTGAGCACCGATCCCGATCCGACCTGCGTCGAGCACGGTCATGGCTATCTTAAATCCATCGCCTTCGTTGCCAATGCGACTATCGATTGGGATTCGGCAGTTATCAAAAAGCAGTTCGCTTGTCGCAGAAGCACGGATACCAAGTTTGGGTTCTTTTTTCCCGCGAACAAGTCCCGGGGTATTTGCGTCCATTACAAATGCAGAGATGCCTTTTTGTTTTTTGTCTGGATCTGTGAGCATAAATACGATCAGAAAATCTGCTACTGGTCCGCTTGTCACCCAGGATTTTCGCCCATTAAGGATGTAATCGTCGCCTTCCCTGGTTGCGCGACTCTTCATCGTACCAGCATCGGAACCGCTCATCGGTTCTGTCAAAGAATAGGCCCCAATGGATTTTCCTGAAGCGACGGGAGTAAGAAATTTTCTTTTCTGGGCTTCTGTCCCGAATTTTAATAGTCCATAAGCATAAAGCGAATTGTTCACCGACATGATTACGCCGTGAGCGGCATCGGCTTTGCAAATTTCCTCCAATGCCAGCACATAAGAGAGCGTATCCATGCCTGCGCCGCCAAACTCTTCTGGTACCTCAATACCCATAAAGCCCATAATACCCATTTTTTTGATAGTTGCATGAGGAAACTCACCACTTTCGTCAAACTGAGCCGCGATGGGGCTGATTTCGTTTTGAGCGAAGTTACGCGCTGCGTCGCGGATCATTTTGTGCTCTTCGGTTAATGGGAAGATTGCTAGATCATTCATATTACTCCGATGAAAATCTGAAAAAAGTGCGTAAATCTGGGTAAAGGTTTGTATTCTGACAGAATGTTAGCTTGTTGGCCTGGTCTTATTTTGGCTTGTGAATGGGGTGATTATAGCACTTCAAAAAAAATACTGGTTTGAATTGTACAATAAACTTATTGTCCTGTATTTTGGGGTAATTGATTTTTGTTTTAGGATTGTAACCACTCAATGGCGAGCTATTCTGGATAGACGTCGGTCGCCAACAGGGACAGGGGATGTTTTTTGTAGGTTATTAGGAAGTAAAAAATCAGGCTCCAAAAATCTACTTACCTGGCAAACCTTTGATTAGTATTCGCCGTACAGCAAGAATCAGCAAGGTGAAAAGCAAAATCGAGGTGACCGTTGAGTAAATACTTGGAAGCAATATTATTTGTGTTAAATTATTTTCTGGGCAAATAAAAATCGAGACTGGCTGTCAAATTGAGGATACTTAATAAAGTATAATCGCTACTTGGTTGATAGTATATCGACCTGTATATTTTCTGTTTTAACATCTATTTGCCTGTGGCGTTATTGGATGCTCAATTTATTCCGAAGGCATTACGGTCGATTAGATTGCTGGGATAAGGCTAATAGGAAAAATTTCCTGGTATTGTCAAACCGAAGCATATTTAAGAAATTTTCTCTTTATAACATTGTGACATATTGGCCAGAATTGGAAAATTGATGGTCTTCAGTGTTTATGAAAGCACAGTTTTCTTAAATTTTATAAAAGGCGAGGAAAATGACAGACGAAATTACACCTGAACTTTTTAATCATTTGGTTGAATTAGCTGCTTTAGAGCTTTCTGTTGATGAGGGTGAATATCTTCGCAAGCAGTTAAACAACCAGCTAAAAGCGATTCACGAACTGGAATCGATTCCCCTTGACCCAGCAACACCAGTTGCCTCGCACGGCGTACCTTATACGGCTGAAACAACACCGGCGATTCGGGAAGATATTGCGTTTCCATATCTTGAAACCGCCAGGTTATTGCAGGGTTCGCCTGAGATTGATGGCAATTATATAGTTGTACCTGAAATACCCCATCAAACGCTTAAATAGGGTCATCCAATGAATCTTGTCCAACTCTCAGCTCTCGAAATTGTGCGCAAAGTGAAAGCCAAAGAAGTCTCTGCGATGGAAGTTCTTGATGCGCATTTAATACATATCCAAAAAGTTGATGGCCAACCTGGGACGATTGGTGGCGATTCTGGCGCAGAGGCAGATAAAGTACATGCTTTTATCACCTTGACTGCTGAACGCGCCCGGATGCAGGCGAGTTGTGTTGACGAAAAAATCAGTGCGGGTGAAGATCCTGGAATGTTGGCTGGCGTGCCAGTTACCATTAAGGATATTTTCTGTGTTGAAGGTACATTGTCGACGGCGGCTTCAAAAATTCTGGCTAATTTTATGTCTCCTTATACTGCAACTGCTGTCGAGCGTTGGGAAAATTCAGGTGCCGTTGTGTTGGGAAAAGTGAATCTCGACGAGTTTACATACGGTTCATCCAATGAATCATCTGCATTTCAGCCGGCCACTCGCAATCCCTGGGATACTTCCCGCGTACCTGGCGGTTCGTCGGGTGGTTCTGCTGCGGCAGTTGCCGCCTATGAAGGTCCAATTTCCTTGGGAACCGATACTGCTGGGTCTATTCGCTTACCGGCAGCTTATTGTGGTGTTGTTGGGCTAAAACCCACTTATGGGCGAGTTTCACGATATGGTTTGATTGCTTTCGGTTCATCGTTGGATTGCCCTGGGCCGCTTACGCGAAATGTCAGTGATTCTGCGCTGGCATTAGGTGTCATGGCCGGCGCAGATCAGCGCGATTCGACTGCGGCGGCCGTGCCCGTGCCTGACTATTTGGCCGAAATGCAGAAGGGAGTTAAGGGGTTGAAGATAGGTTTATCCCCTGATTATTTTCTGATAACTTATTTAAACACTGAAACTGGTGAATTTGTTGAAGAGCCGGTGCCGGATATTATTCAAAAATCTGTCTATGATGCCGCGGAACGGCTTGCAAAACTAGGGGCTGAAATTGTTGAGAATGTGCCCATGCCCCACACCAGATTTGGTATCCCTGCATATTTTGTTATTTCGCGTGTAGAGGCGTCTTCAAATTTGCACAGATATGATGGCGTAAAATATGGTTACCGTACCCCGGACATGGATGGTGATTTGCGAAGCATGTATCGAAAGTCGCGGGCTCAAGGCTTTGGGCTGCAGCCGAAGCTGCGCGTGTTAATGGGAATGTATGTTTCTGCAGCTCAGTACAGTGAGCAATATTACAACCGGGCTTTACGCATTCGCTCGCTAATCCGGCGAGATTTTGACGAAGCGTTTCAGCATGTGGATACTTTGTTAACGCCCTCGACACCCAGCTCTGCCTTCAAGATTGGTGGTATTTTCGGCGATTCCGTGCTGATGCAGTACGCTGATCAGCTTTTGGTCGCTGGAAATCACGCAGGTGTTCCGGGAATATCTATTCCAGCGGGTTTCGATCAAGAAGAGATGCCGATCGGAATTCATTTTTTTGCCCCGGATTTCCGCGAAGATTTGTTATTCCGGTCCGGTTTCGCTTACGAGCAAGCCAGCGAGACAGAGACCTGGCGGCAAAAGAAACCTGTGACGATAAATTAAATTAATGCGCCTGGGCTTAGCTCCCAGGGCGCATTTTTGCAATTCCACCAGATCGCTGAATGACCCCAGATCAGGAAATTATCCCGAATAGGAGTTGATATGAAAATCTTAATTGCAACTGACATGGAAGGTGTTACCGGAGTAGTTAATTGGGATCAAATCACTCCCGGGCATTTTGAATATCCCCGTTTTCGGAAATTGATGACTCAGGATGTGAATGCTGCGATCACAGGCGCATTCGAAGCTGGGGCTTCTGAAATTGTCGTTTCTGATGGCCATTGGCATGGTACAAATATCTTGATAGAAGAGCTTGATTCACGCGTTCGCTTGAATTCAAGCACATCGTCGCCGTATTCGATGATGCAAGGAATTGACGAAACGTTCGATGGCGTGATTTTTGTCGGTTATCATGCCCGCCATGGATCGCCCAATGCCGTTTGTGATCACACCTGGTCGAGTGCCTGCGTTGCCAACCTTTGGCTGAATGATTTGCTGGTGGGTGAGTTCGGTCTGAACGGAGCCCTGGCTGGATATTACGGGGTGCCAATCATTATGGTTACAGGTGATCAAACTGCTTGCGAGCAGACTGTTGAACTTCTCGGTGATGTGGAAACCGCTGTAGTTAAGCAGGCAACTGGCAGATATTCGGCTGAATGTTTACCGCCAGAAGCCTCGCATAAGTTAATTTCTGATGCAGCCCGGCGGGCAATTACCAAACTGAGCCGCGGCAAGGCGCCGGATCCCTTTATTGTGGATACACCTGTGTTGGTGACTGTAGATTTTCGGAGCTCTGACATGGCTGACCGGGGCTTGCGTATGCCAGGCACTCAGCGTGATGGTACTCGAATATCAATTGAGGTGCCGGATATGAATACTGCATATTCTGCTTTTCGGGCGATTGTGGGTTTGGCTGCAACTTAAACTGTTCAGGACGATTGGGTCGTATAAAAGACAACGGTCTTAGCCGTTGTCTTTTATATTTCCGAAACAGACAATCAAATTTGAATTTATTGACATTATCGACATAAGAGTAATATAATCGTTTTTGTCTGGACGAATGATTTTTTTTAGTAATAGAAGGTTGGGTTTGAGTTAAAGGGCTTTAGAGAAGGAGGTAAATATTACAAATTGTTTGGTCAGAAAAGATTATTGGCGCGATCGGAATTGCATTTTTAGACCCAAAGTGAGGAGTTAATATGAAAACCAAGTGGTACATGAGCCAGGTAATACTGGTAGTAATCGCCAGCCTGATACTGAGCGCCTGCGGAGCAGCCGGCGGTGCCGCAAGCGCGATGAAGACCGAAGTAGGCAAAGGCGAAGGAGAGGTCGCAATTGTTGATTGGCCTGGGTATGTGGAACGTGGCTCAAACGATAAGGGTTATGATTGGGTAACCGCTTTTGAGAGTGAGACCGG
>CAINXK010000064.1 GCA_903854805.1 uncultured Anaerolineae bacterium | reverse complement strand
AGGTAAGTTGGATTATCGAGCCAGATCTTGCACGGGCACAGGCTGCCGCTATTGATACACCAGGGGCAAAGGTTGCTGGAACGTTGGATGAGGCAATAAACAAAGGCGACATTGATGCCGTACTCATAGCATCGCCTGGACAGTTTCATGAAGCAGGAATGATGACTACTTTAAAGGCTGGCCTTCCGACTTTGTGCGAAAAACCTCTGACTCCCGACCCCGAATCCGCATTGCGTGTAGTAGAGGCGGAGCAAGCCTTAGGGAAGAGATTTATTCAAGTGGGATTCATGCGCCGATACGACAAAGAATATATGGAGCTGCATGATCTAATTGCTGCAAAAAGCATGGGAGAGCTATTAGGGCTTCGCTGCCAACACCGCAATCCCTCAGTTCAAGATTCTTACACCAATTCAATGTTGATCACCGATTCAGTCGTTCATGAGATTGACATCGTTCGCTACCTGACCGGATCTGTCATCAAAGCAATCGAAGTAAAGCATTTTCGGCGAAATAGCACTGCACCCGAGCGCTTAAACGAGCCAATTCTTGCGCTCTTAGAAACCGAATCTGGAATTCTTGCTGATGTCGAAATGAATGTCTCTGTAAAATTCGGATATCAAGTTAAGACCGAGGCTCTGTTCGAAAATGGAATTATGGAGATCGGGCGCACATCTGGCTCAACAAAGTGGCAAAACGGCAAGTTCGGTGGCGAGGAACACCTGTCTTATACAACGCGATTCAACGATGCTTATGATTTTGAAATCCAGCAATGGGTCAATTCAACAAAACTGGGCCAGGTACACGGTCCTTCAGTTTGGGATGGTTACCTTGTTGCAGCGGCATGTAAAGCAGGAGTCGAAGCGATGGAAACCGGCAAGCGCGTAGACGTGAAGTACGAAAAGGCGTTGCCCCTATACAAATAGGTTGACGTCGCGCCTAATCAGTTTGTAGTTGAGGCAAATCTTTAAACCAATTCAACGCTTGAGGATTGGCCAGGGCATCGGTATTTCGTACCTCTCGGCCGTTAACTATGTCGCCGACCGCAAGCTCTACAAGTTTGTTGCTTTTTGTGCGGGGTAATTCGGGAGCGGCAATAATTTTTTCTGGTACATGGCGAGGGCTGGCTTGTGTTCGAAGTGCTTTCTTTATCTCTGCGGTGAGGGTTTCATCAAGGTGTGACCCTGATTTAAGAGTAATGAAAAGGAGGACCCGCGTATCTCCATCCCAATCTTGCGCGACGGCCAAGGATTCCTGAATTTGTGGGAAAGTTTCAACAACTCTATAAATTTCAGCGGTACCAATGCGTACACCTTTTGAATTTAGAGTCGCATCGCTTCGGCCATAAAGAGTAAATCCACCAGTCGCAGATTTAGAAGCAAAGTCACCGTGGGTCCATACTCCGGGAAAACCTTCGTAGTATGCACTCCGATAGAGCTCATCTGCTGGGTCATTCCAAAATCCCAGTGGTTTAGAAGGAAATGGCACAGTGCAGACAAGTTCCCCCTTAACATCGAGGTCAGCAGATTTTCCAGATGAATCAAAAACATCAGTTGCCATTCCAAGTGCTGGACCTTGTAACTCGCCTCGGTACACCGGCAAAGTTGGAATTCCGATGAGGAAACAGCCACAAATATCTGTGCCACCAGAGAATGAAACAAGGTGAACATCTTTCTTCACATCCGAGTAGATGTAGTCAAAACTCTCTGGACTCAAGACCGAACCAGTCGAGGCGATAGTGCGCAAATTCCTCAAAGCATGGTTCTTGATTGGACTGATGCCCTCTTTATGTGATGAATCAATAAATTTCGCTGAAACCCCCAGAAAGGTCAGTTCTTCCGACTCGGCTAGATCAAAGACCCGCATGGAAGTTGGATACATGGGGGATCCGTCGTAAAGAACGATGGTGACCCCGTGTTGCAAGACGCACGTCAACCAATTCCACATCATCCAACCGCAGGTCGTGAAATAGAAGGCTTTATCCCCCGGCTTGATTCCTAAATGATAAATGTGTTCTGCTGCGCCTTTGAGCAAAATCCCTGCACCGCTATGAATGATGCACTTTGGTTTTCCAGTTGTTCCGCTTGAAAAGAGGACGAAGGCTGGATGGTTAAATGGTAGACGTAAGAATGTCAGAGGCTTCCCACGGTGGGGAGCGATCCACTGATCAAAAGTAGTAAATAAATCGTGTTGATTCGCAATCAGAATTGTTTTAACCAACGTTGGAAGGCTGGCTTGGATTTCTTTCAATCGCGGTATGCAATCAAATTCTTTTCCGGCGTAAAAATAAGAGGAGGATGCAAGTAAGAATTTTGGTTCAATTTGCCCAAAACGATCAACAACGGCGCTAGGAGCAAAATCTGGCGATGCAGTACTGACAACGGCGCCAATGCTGATTGCGCCAAGTGCGTAGATCAGAGTTTCAGTGACATTGGGGACCCATGCGACAACCCGATCACCAGGCACGACGCCTTCTGCCCTCAGGGCACTTGCCACTGCGGCAACGCTTTCACGCAACTGCGCCCACGTGATTTCACTTCGAGTTCCATCTTCAAGAATCGAAACTATGGCGGT
>CAINXK010000063.1 GCA_903854805.1 uncultured Anaerolineae bacterium | reverse complement strand
GGATTATTAAAAAATATCCCGGGCGGGACTTTCCGCATGGGCAGTCGTTTTCACTCGCGTGAGCAGCCCGCACGCGCCGTTTTTGTCCCCGAATTCCAAATCACACATGTTCCGGTCACGGTCAGCCAGTACGCCGTTTTCATCGAAAGCGGTGCGCAGGCTGAAAGGCGTTGGTGGAGCCCGTCGGGTTGGGATTGGTTGAACGGCGCATCGGATGGTTGGGGTCGCGAGAATCGTCACGAACCGGATGGTTGGGATGCCCAGCGGGCGCGCGATTTTCACCCGTTGGTGGGTGTCTGCGCTTATGAAGCCGAGGCTTACTGTGCCTGGCTTTCGGCTCAAAAGAATAAGGCCTTACGCCTGCCGACTGAGGCCGAGTGGGAATATGCGGCGCGCGGCGTGGATGGCCGGCCTTTTCCGTGGGGCGAGGCTTTTGAGAGTGGCCTGGCGAATACCGCCGAGAAGAATGTCTCTGATACGCTCGATGCGGGCAGCCTGCCCGGCGACACCAGTCCGTTTGGCGTGCTGGATATGTGCGGCAACGTCCAGCAGTGGACTTGCAGCTCGTATGCTGCGCTGCCCAGCGAGCCTTTGCCGCCTGGACCTGTGTTGGTGGCGCGCGGCGGTTCATTTAATGATACGGTTTTTGGCGCGCGCACATCGTATCGCCATGTTTACCCGGCCGGTTACTTTTTTCCGTTCCTGGGGTTCCGCATGGCGCTGGGGTCTGGATAGGTGTTTACTGGCGGGGCGTGATTAGATTTCTGGGTAACTTCGTGTATTTATTCGAGAGGTGTTGAGATGACGTATTCCGAAAAACCAAAAATTCCCTGGGGGGCCGTGGTGGTTGTGGCGGCTGTGCTGATCTTTGGCTGTATCATTGCCGGAGCTTTGACCTTGCCGCGCCTGCTGCAGTCTGCGACGGGTGCCGGGCAAGACTCGGCCACGGCGCTGCCCGGCACGACTTCTGCCCCGTCGGTGGCCACAGCGGATGTGCCGGCTGGCTCTGTCAGCTTTGAGATTTCATCGGCCAACACCAAGGAAGATTGGATGAACGCGGTGGTGGCGCAGTTCAACCAGGAACAGCACAAACTGCCCAGCGGCGAAGTCATCAATGTCAGCGTCACGCATGTCACCTCGGGCGGTTCGCAAAAAGCCATCCTGGATGGCAAAAGCACGCCAGTGGTCTGGAGCCCCGGTGATCAATCCTGGGTGGATGGCGCCAACCAGGTCTGGCGTGACCGCAATAGCAAGCTGCTGGTTTCCGAAAGCTGCCCGCCCAGCGTGCTGGCGCCGATTGGGTTTGCGATGTGGCGCCCGATGGCCGAAGCACTCGGTTGGCCGGATAAGCCGATCAGTTGGGATGATATCGTCAAATTATCGGCTGATCCGCAAGGCTGGAAGAGTTACGGGCATCCCGAATGGGGTCAGTTTAAATTTGGGCATACCCACCCCGATTTTGCCAATACCGGTCTGCTCAGCCTGGCAACCCTGGCTTATTCGACCGTCGGACAGACCAGCGGGATCACAGCTGAGCAGGTCTATTCTGAGCAGGTGGTGGCGGCCTTCCGGGGTGTTGAACAGAACACCTACCATTATGGCATGCAGAGCCGCCCGCTGATGCAGCTTCTGGCGCAGCGTGGGCCAGATTACCTGCACGCGGTGACTACCAGCGAGGCGGATGTGCTCAAGACCAACAAGGATTTCGCTGATATTTTGCGTTATCAGTTGGTGTTTATATTCCCGTCGAAAGGTACCTACTGGACCGAACAGCCCTACTGCATCCTGGATGGCGAGTGGGTGAGCGCGCCGCAAAAAGAGGCGGCCAAAATCTTCCGGGATTATCTGTTGGCACGCCCGCAGCAGGAGCTGGCTATTAATTATTATCTGCGCCCGGTGGATGAGAGCATTGCCCTGCACGCGCCCATCAGCCTGGATAGCGGCACCGATCCGCGCGTCACTCGTGCGACTGTCCCGGCCTTGCAAAGCCCATCCGCGGATGTGGCGGCGGCGGTCAAGGATGTCTTTCATCAGACCAAGAAGAAGGCCAGCATCATCATGCTCCTGGATACTTCTGGCAGCATGGAAGGTGAAAAGATCCGCAATGCGGTGGCCAGTTCGGTCAACTTTGTCAAGCGGCTCGATCCTAACGACGAGATATTTGTGCTCGGCTTCGGCGGTAGTGCCGGGGTGGTGGACCTGGGTGGTGGGGTGGCCGGAGATGTTTCAGAGACCCTGGCCAAAAGCCTGAACGGTTTGTATGCCAGTGGTAAAACCCCGCTGTATGACTCGGTCTGTGCGGCGATGGAAAAAATCACCCAGACCCAGAGCGATCATAAAGATAAAAACGAGAAGCGCCTGTATGGTATCGTGCTGCTCTCGGATGGGGTCGATACTTCCAGCACAAATTCTCAGAACCAGATGTTTAACTGTCTTCCAACCGGCGAGATTGTGGATGGCACCAAGGTCTTTACGATTGCGTATGGCACGGATGCAGATACTGATTTAATGCTGCGGATTGCGAACCGCACGAATGGCAAGACTTTCACCGGCGACCCGGCCAGCATTGAGGCGATCTATAACGCCATTTCGGCGGAGCAGTAAGCATGCCAGAGACGCGTCCCTGGTGGTTTTTGTTGGACATGTATGCCTGGGTGGTGCTCGGCATGAGCATCGTCACGGCAGTGATCATCGATCAGTGGTGGATTGTACTGCTGGGTCTGATCGGCTACCTGCTGGCCCTGCTGTTGGACCTGCTGGGGGGCCGTTCGTTGGGGCGCACGGGTGCGATGCGTTTGGCGCAGGCCGAGCAGGAGAACCGCGAACTGAAAGCCGAGCAGGCGCGCCTGTTGGGTGCCATCCAGGAGCGCGACCAGAAAATCGCGGGTCTGCCAGCCAGTCCAACGATCCCAGATCAGACGGGTGCTCCAGCCCTTGACCCGCAGGCTGGTCAAGCGGAAAAATAGAAGTAAATATGCCCATGGAGCAACTCTGCCGTGACCGGCGCCGGCACCATAGGGCACAGCGTGTTGCTGCGATGGCTGCAGTCTCAGGGTAGGGCGCGACCCGGGTGATGACCAGCTTCGCCCGGCTGCGTTGCCGGGTAAAAGCGTGGCTGGCTGGGTAGAATATGCCCAGATGAATGAGAATTATATTTTGTGCTGATTTTGCGGAAGTTTTTCCACAAAATCAGCACTTGCGTGGCAGTATCTGGGTGGGGAAAAGCAGCTGTGAGTAAAGATATTTCTGGTGTATTTGTTAAGCCTGCTCGAGCAGGGCGATGAGGGTGGGTATCTGCCCAAATTCGCTGACGGCCTGGAAGCCGGGTGTACCCATGGGCGGTGTGTCGGCTTGCTCGTGCTGCCAGGTGCTGCCGTATGGAATGTGCACGGCGCTGCCGCCGAGCTGCAGCACCGGCAGGATATCGGAACGCAGCGAATTGCCGACCATCAGGAAGCGCTCGGCAGGGATGGAAAGTTTCTTCAGGAATTGCGCATAGGCAGCGGGTGTCTTGTGACTGACAATTTCGACATCCTGAAAATATTGACCCAGTCCAGAACGTTCAATTTTGCGCTCCTGGTCCAGCAAGTCGCCCTTGGTGATCAGTGCCAGGCGGTGGGTTTTTGCCAGCAGGTGGATGGCTTCGCGTACCTGCGGCAGCAGCTCCACCTCGGCATCCAGCATTTCGCGCGCCACTTCCACCAACGTTTTGATATCCTGCCCGGAAATGCGTCCCTCGGTCAATTCCACCGCGGTCTCGATCATTGAAAGTGCAAAGGCTTTAACCCCGTAGCCAAAATGCTGGATATTGCGGGTTTCGGTCTCGTAAAGGCGCTCGCGCACCCACTCTTCCGGGTGGTAATGGCTGAGCAGCTGAGCAAAACGGGTCTGCGCTTCATTATAATAACGTTCGTTCTGCCAAAGGGTGTCGTCGGCGTCGAAACCGATCAGGTCAAAGGCGGGCATGGGGCAGACTCCTGGTCGTTCGATGAATTTTTGGCTGGTTTTTGTTTTTTCATTCTATCAAGGCTGGCGTGCAGCGGTTGTTTATCGCGGTTTGCATCCATTCGAGCGAGTTGCAGTAGTTCTTTTGCATCAGCGCAGGGATTTTGCAGATTTAACTTCTGAGCATTGAGCGGAATCGATTTACATCGTCACAACGTCTGTTTAATCTTCCAGTTCAGCCAATACGGTTTTCATATAGGCTTCGATTTCAATAGCCGTTGACAGTGAAAGAGCTTGTGTCGAAATTTCGCGCGCCCGTTCGTCGCTAAGTTTTGCGATCAAATGCTTGGCCATCGGGATGGAACGTGAAGCCATGCTGAATTCATCCAGACCCAAGCCCAGCAAAATGGGAATCGCTTTTTGCATCCCAGCCAGTTCGCCGCACATCCCGACCCACTTGCCTTTGCTGTGGGCAGCATCGATTGTCAGCTTGATCAGCCGCAGGACGGCCGGGTGCAGCGGCTGGAATAGGCCAGCGACTTTCTCATTACCACGATCGACTGCCAGCGTATATTGGGTCAGATCGTTCGTTCCAAGGCTAAAGAAATCTGAGGCAGACGCCAGAATATCCACCAGGATAGCTGCTGCAGGTGTTTCAACCATAATGCCAACCGGCACATTCTTCGCGAAGGGTTTTCGCTCTTCTTCCAGTTCGCTTTCCGCCTGGGCGATCAGACCACGCGCACACAACAACTCATCCAAACTGATGATCATCGGGAACATGATGCGGATGTCGTGTCCGACGGCAGCACGTAGAATGGCGCGCAGTTGGGTTTTAAACAAACCTGTATCGTCCATACACATGCGGATGGCACGCCAGCCCAGAAAAGGGTTCATCTCTTTCGGGAAAGGCATATAGGAAGGCGGCTTATCTCCGCCGATATCCAGCGTTCGAATAATGAGCGGGCGCTGGCCCAGCACATTGAAAATTTCCTGGTAAATTTCAAACTGCTTGTTTTCATCGGGGGCGCGGGTTTCGCTCAAATACAGGAATTCTGTGCGCAGTAAGCCGACGCCTTCGGCCCCATACTCAACGGCTTCCAAAGCTGTCTCCACTTCGCCGATATTGGCGGCCACTTCCACATGCCGGCCGTTGGCTGTGTGGGCTGCGCTCTGGGCACTGGCTTTAACTTCCAATAAATGAGCATCTTGCTTGCGTTTGAGTTTCTGATACTCTGAAACTGTCGCTTGTGTCGGATCCACGATCATCAGACCGGTCGAACCATCCATCAAGAGCGAATCATCAAGTTCGACCGTTTCCAGTAAATGGGCTCCCATACCTACCAGGGCTGGAATTCCCAATGTGCGCGCCAGAATGGCACTGTGCGAGGTCAGGCCGCCAAAAGCGGTGCAAAACCCTAGAACTAATTCCGGGTCCAGCCTGGCAGTGTCAGAAGGTGTTAAATCCTGGGCAATGATGATGGACGGAGCTTGCAGATTGCTCAAGGCAGTATCTGGCAGGTCGAGCAGAATACGCAAAATTCGACGTCCAACATCCTGAACATCGGCAGCGCGGGCGGCAAAGAGTTCATCCTGCATGCAGGCTAACAATGCAGCCAGTTCACGCGTGGCATCAGCAACGGCCTGTTCCACGATCAGGCCACTCTCGATCTTGGCGTTGATATTTTCCGTCAGCAGCGGGTCTTCCAGCATCATCAAGTGCGCATCAAAGATGGCGGCCAGCTGCTCGCCTTGACTGCGCAACAGCACACTTTCTCGCAGACTGTTCAGTTCCAGGCTGGCTTGCTCACTCGCAGAGATAAAGCGCGCAATTTCGAGATTGGGCTGGCCAGGCAGCCGGGTTGGAATCGTCAGTTCTTGAATAGCATAAAGGAAGGCCGGCCCGATGGCAATGCCATCACTCGCGGCAATCCCCTGAAGAAAAAGCTCCGGGCTCACTTGCTTTCTCCAAAATCAGACTGCACCAGCAGGGTCAGGCGCTGGATGGCGTCGGCTTCGTCGGCGCCATTTGCCTGGATCAGAATCTCATGATTCTGCATCACACCCAGGGTCAGGATGCTGATGATGCTCTTGGCGTTGACCGGGCTGCTGCCGGTGGTTAGATTGCAAACTGTGATATCGGAGGCGTATTTTTTCGCCACTTGCACAAACAACGACGCCGGGCGGGCATGCAAGCCCACCTTGTTGGTGATACTGACTTTTGTTTCAAGCATGGTTAAGCCCTCAATACAACAATGTTTCTGGGAACTCAATGCCCTGAACCAGATCGGCCAGGAAGCGTGCCGCCACAACGCCATCAATTACACGATGATCTGCGGCAATCGTCATCGTCATGATCGGGCGCACGGCCACAGTATCTTGTTCGTCCACCACCACCGGTTTGCGCAGGACTGCACCAACTGCCAGGATGGCGCTCTCTGGCGGGTTGATGACTGCTCGGAACTGCTGGATACCGAACATGCCCAGGTTTGAAATGGTGAAGGTGCCGCGCTGCACATCAGAGAGAGCCAGGCGGCCCTCGCGCGCGCGCGCGCCTAAATCTGCAAGACTATTGGCAATCTGGCGCACAGAAAGGTGGTTGGTCTGGTGGATGACCGGCACAATCAGCCCGTCTTCCAGGGCGGTTGCCACGCCGATATTAACATCCTGCCAGAGGTAAATCTGGTTATCGATCAGAGATGCGTTGATATAGGGGTTGCGCTCTAAAGCCCAGGCGACAACCTTGACCAACAAGGCTGTCAGCGAAATTTTGCCAGCCTTTTCACGCATGGCAATGTTGTTCATGTGTGTGCGCACCACTTCCAGGTGGGTAACATCGGCTTCCACGGTTAGTGCGATGTGTGGAGATTCTTGGAAGCTGGCCTGCAAGCGCTGTGCAATTTTCAAGCGTATGCCGGCGAGCGGGATGATTTGCGCTGGTCGCTCCGATTTATTGGCAGAGACTGGCGGATGCTCGGGTGCGGCTGCCGGGCTGGCAGAAGCAATATCTGCAGCCTGGATGCGACCAAGTGGGCCGCTGCCAGCAATCGATTCCAGCGGGACGCCGGTTTCACGGGCTATGCGCCGCGCGGCCGGGGTGGCGGAAATTTTGCCGGTATTCATAGCCTGCGTGGTTTTGGCCTGGTCGCGACCCTGGATGTAGCGTTCGACATCTTCGCGTGTGGTGCGCTCACCCGCTGTGGGTACCTGGTTGAGATCAAGACCCAATTCTTTTGCCATGCGTATGGCGATGGGCGTGGCCGAATGTGTTGCAATCTGCGCGGCGCCGGCTGGTGGGGGGGAGATCGGGTTGATATCGGTCTGATGGACAGGCACAGACGCGGCGGGCAGCACCGCAGGTTGGGCCGCTGGGGTCAGATCTGCTGGAAGATCCTTGATCGTTTCGCCGCTGAGCAAGACATAAGCGATCACCTGCGCGATCGGGACCACGTCGCCGGCCTTGAAGCGCATGCCTACCAGCGTGCCCGTGGCTGGCGCGGATACTTCGATGGACACTTTTTCGGTCTCGACCACCAGAACGGTCTCATCCAATTTAATAAGGTCGCCCTCTTTTTTCAACCAGGTGATGATGGTGGCTTTTTCCTGGTCCATATCGACCTTGGGCATGATGAAGGCTACGGGCATATCAATACCCACCCATCAAGATCGTGCGGATTTCAGCTTCAATGTCTTCTTCCTGTGGCACCGCTGCGCGTTCCAGGCCGCGGTTGTAGGGAATCGGGCAATCTTTGCCTGCCAGGCGCCGGATGGGAGCATCCAGGTAACCAAAGGCGCGGCTGGATACAATGCTGGCGATGACTTCACCAGCCCACCCGCCGGTCTGGCAGGCTTCGTGGATCACCAGCAAACGGCCGGTTTTACAAACCGAATTGATGATCGTTTCGCGATCTAGAGGTACCAGGGTGCGCGGGTCGATTACTTCGATGTCGAAGCCTTCTTTGGCCAATTTTTCGGCCACCGCCAGGGTTTTCAGGACCATGATGTTGTTGGCTACCACCGTCAGATCTTTGCCCGTACGCTTGATATCTGCCACACCAAAGGGCAGCGTGTACTCGCCTGCCGGTACCTCACCCTTGGTTTTGTAAAGCAGTTTGTGCTCCACAAAACAAACCGGGTTGGGGTCGCGTATGGCTGTCAGCAGCAGCCCTTTGGCCTCGTAAGGGGTGCTGGGCATGACGACCTTCAAGCCAGGCAGATGCATCAGGAGCGATTCGAGTGATTGGGAATGTTGGGCGGCTGCGCCTGTACCCGATCCAGCGGGCATGCGTACCACTATCGGAACATTGGCCTTGCCACCGAACATATAGCGCATTTTGGCGGCCTGGTTGCCCAACTGGTCGAGGGTTAGTAAAACAAAATCCATGAACATGATTTCGGCGACCGGGCGCATACCCAGCAAGGAAGCGCCAATCGCGGTGGCGACGATCGTGGGCTCAGAGATGGGCGTTTCGCGGATGCGCTCGGGACCAAATTCATCCAACATGCCGGTGGTCACCCCAAAGGCGCCGCCATAACGTCCGATATCTTCACCAAGGATGAAAACGCGTTCGTCGCGTTTCATCTCTTCCCACAAGGCTTGCCGGATGGCTTCGAGGTAAGTAATCTCAGGCATAAACAAACTCCATTACGGTAGCGGGATCAGGTTCAGGAGAGGCTTCGGCAAACGCTACGGCAGCAGCGATGCTGCTGGCAGTTTCCTGCTCAATCTCTTGGATGAGGGCTTCATTTAATAAGCCTATTTCTGAAAGATCAGTGACCAAGCGCTTGATCGGATCTTTGGTGTTGCGCCAATGTTCAATCTCTTCCTTGCTGCGATATAAATTCCGGTCGCTTTTGGAATGACCGAAATAGCGATAGGTTTGGGCTTCGACCAGGACCGGCCCCTGACCGGAACGGATGTGTGTGACTGCATTTTGCATGGTCTCGTAAACCGTCAGGAGGTCATTGCCATCAATGTAAGACCAGGGAATGCCGTAGCCTTCGGCGCGCTGGGCGATGGGCAGTTTGGCTGCGGCGTTGGCGATATCCATCGACATGCCATATTTGTTGTTTTCGCAGACGTAGAGATTGGGTAACTTCCAGAGGGCGGCCATATTGAGGGCCTCATGAAAAACGCCTTCGTTTGAGGCGCCATCCCCAAATACGGTGATGGCGATCTCTTGACGGCGCTGCATTTGCAGCGCAAGCCCAACCCCCACCGAGTAGGAAATCCCGCCGCCAACGATGCCATTGGCTCCCAGGCTGTGAGAAGGGAAGTCGGCGATATGCATCGAACCGCCGCGACCGCGGCAGTAACCAGTATCTTTGCCCATGAACTCGGCCATCATCAGTTTTACATCGGCATCTTTGGCGATAAAGTGGCCATGGCCACGGTGATGATTGATGAAGTAATCATCTTTTCGAACGGCCATGCCAAGCCCGACTGCAACCGCTTCCTGCCCGGCAGAAAGGTGCATGGTGCCGTGCACCTTTCCCATGGCATACAATTTATCGGCCATTAACTCGAACTGCCGGATGGTGCTCATCGTGCGGTACGCATTCAATAGTTGATCATTCGACAATTTTAAGCGGGCAACTTTCTGACCAAATGTTTCCTGAACTTGACTTTCTATTGACATTGAAACCTCGATTGGTGAATAGGGCTTTTACTTGATATGGTCCAATTCCAAGACCTTGCGGGCGGTGAGGCTGTCTGTAACCAGTACATTGATCCAGCCGCCGCGTAAAGCGCCAAGAATTGGGACCATTTTTCCAGGGCCGCCGGCTACGCCAATCCTGGTCGGAATACGCAGCAGGTGCTCGTGTCGAATGGTTACCAGGCGGCGGTAAAAATCTTCGCATACTAGTTTGCCCCACAGGTCAAAATGGATGCCGGCAATGTCACCGACGGCATCGGCGGCAAGGATATAATCCATTTCTTCCTGTGAAACATAACCTGCTAGAAAATAGCTTGAATATTTCGGGGTGGTACTGCCAATCCCAAAAAGAGCCACCTGGGCCTGTCTGCCCATGTCTACGGTTTCTTCAATACTCTTGGTGGCGAGCATGGCGGAGGCAACTTCAGCGTTCGGGCAAAGGTAGGGCGCATTGATAAAATAAGTTTCCCCGCCCAGCTTGGTGGCCAGGCGTTGGACGAGCGCATGCCCATCGTATTCCTCGTTGCGTGCGCCCATGGCGCCCACCAATTGAACCACCTTGATGGGGATAACCTCGCGTTCTGCGACCGCATCCACAGTGGCGCTGATCGATGTGCCCCAGGCTAGAGCAATTGTGCTATACGGTGTGATGTATTCTTGAAGCACCTGTGCTCCGGCGCGGCCCAGGTTTAGGAGTGCTGCAGCGTCATCTGCACCCCGCAGCGCAATGATTTTGGCTGATTTAATTCCGAAACGTTCGACCATGGCGGCTTCAAGCTCCGGATCGGTCTGTAAAGTCCGGTTGACTCGGATTTCCACGATACCGCGTTGGCGCGCTTCGGTCAACATTCGTGAAACCATCGAGCGGGTGACGCCCACCACCCGCGAAATTTCCAACTGGTCTTTGCCTTCCAGATAGTACATTTCGGCTACATTTGTGAGTAAATTAATCCGTTCTGGTGACTGACTTTGTTCAGATGTTTCAATTCCCTTTGCCATTGTGTCCACCTATAGAATGATTCTGTAATTCTGAGCCGCCTTTTGGCGATATCAACATTCTGCCCGACCTTGGGGATCTCGACTCTGATGAGAAGATTGCCACGTCGCGTGCTTTCGCCCGCAAGTTATTGGCGAGGAATAGCACGCTGCTCTGTTGGACATTTGTTTGCGCTGAACCTCTGAATTGTGGCGGCGCGGCTCTCGTCCGGTTAAGCTGACCTGCATTGCTAAAGAATAAAGCGCCGAAATCACATACGTGAATAAGCGCTCACGTATGTGAGTATAGCAAATTTTATTTTGATTGTCAATGGTCTTGGCTTGTTTTTCTGGGTTGTAACACCGAGCCAGCTGGGCGAATTCAGCACTTTTCTGCTTGTTCCAAAACCAGCTTTGCGGTCAGGTTGTCTGTCACCAGGACGTTGAAATAACCGCCGCGTAGGGCACCCAGGATGGGTTTGGCCTTGTCGATCCCGCCGACGACACCAATTCGGATTGGAATGGAGAGCAGGTCTTCTTTATTGATCGTAATGAGCCGGTCGCAGAAGTCGGCGCGGGCTTCCTGGCCGTTGATATCAAAATATAAACCGCAAACATTGCCAACCGCCCCAACCCGATGCAGATCGGCAATCAGTTCTGGCGAAAAATACCCGTACCTGAAAAGCGTGGCGTATGGCATCTCCAGGCTGCCAGCGCCGAGTAATGCAATTTGGGCCTGTTGGGCCATGGCCAAGGGCTTGGCAAGGATTTGATCTGTAAGCAGAGCCTGGGCGATCCTGGCTGTTGAGCACAGGAAGGGCGCATTGAGAATATAGGGCTCGGCGCCTAATTTTTCGGCCAGGCGCATAATGGTGCCATGACCGTTATTTTCGCTGTTGCTAGAGCCCATTGCGCCCACGAGTTCCACTAATTTGGTTGGAATCGGAGCGGCAATTTCAAACTCATCTGCCAGTATGCTCAGGGTGGTGCCCCAGGCGATCCCGATTGTGCTTCCAGGCGACAGGTAGCGTTTAAAGGTCTGTGCCCCGGCGGCACCCAGGTATTTTAGGAAGGTAATTTCATGATTTCGAACTGTTACCACGCTGACCGTGGTGAGATTAAACTTTTCTTTGAGCGCGGTTTCGAGGCCATAATCTGATTGTAATGGCCTGCGAATATGGATATCCACCATGTTGCGTTGATGTGCTTCGGTTAGCAAGCGCGAAACCATCGAAGTGGTCAGACCGATGATATTGGCGATTTCAGATTGGCGCATGCGGCCCAGGTAGTACATCTCGGCAACATCAGCCAGCAGCAAATCACGGTCCAGCGGGGGATGATAGTCAGGCATTGCGACAGCAGCTCTGGTCAATTGTTCTTCGCCTTGCGCCAAATTTCGGGTAATATTTCCAGCAAGGTGAGCAGCTCTGCCTCGGTTGTCGGGTAGCCAAGCGAGATCCGCAGGGTGCCATCGATCTGGCTGAGCGGCATCCGCATGGCTGTTAGAACATGCGATGGCTCAATGTCTTTGGATGTGCAGGCCGAGCCCATCGAAACCGCGATGCCGGCCCCATTCAGACGGATCAGCATCATTTCACCATTGGCGTCTGGAAAACTGAGCGAGAGCACATGCGCAGCTTGCGCAGCCGGTCCATTGACGGTCAGGCCGGGGATGCGTTCCAGCAGCCCTGAAATGAGGCTACTGCGCAAACGGCTCAGGCGTTCCCTTTCGACGGCTTTGTGCTGATTCGTCAGGCGCATGGCTGCGCCCAGCCCGGCTATACCGGGCACGTTTTCGGTGCCTGGGCGCAGGCTGTTTTCCTGCGAACCGCCAAACGAGAGCGGTGCCAGGCTGACACCTTTACGCACAAATAGCGCGCCGACACCCTTGGGTCCATAAATTTTGTGGGCCGAGAGTGAGAGCAAGTCAATGTTTTGGGTCTGTACATTCACGTCCAGCAGTCCAATGGCCTGAACAGCGTCCGAGTGAAATAAAACCCCGTTTTCGTGCGCAATTTTCCCAATCTCGGCCACAGGTTGGATTGAACCCACCTCGTTGTTGACCAGCATCACCGAGATGAGCGCCGTATCTGGGCGCAGCGCTTTGCGTACATCAGCGGGGTCTACCAGGCCCTGATCGTCGACCGAGAGTACGGTAATTTGATACCCTTCGCTTTGCAATTGTTTGGCGGTGTGTAAAACAGCGTGATGTTCAATCGAGGTGGTGATCAGATGTGTCTTGCCGGGTGGTTGCTGGCGCATGACCCCCAACAAAGCCAGGTTATCCGATTCGGTTGCGCCGCTGGTGAAGGTGATCTCATCCGGGCTGCAGCACAGCCCCGCGGCAACTTCCGCGCGCGCATCAGCAATAGCCTGCGCCGCAGATTTTCCGAAGGAATGCATGCTGGACGGATTCCCGAAATCCTGGTCCAGCGTTTTTAGCATGGCTGAACGCACCTCTGGATGGATGGGTGTGGTTGCGCAATAATCGAAGTATAGGTGTCTTTCCATTTTTTTACCGGCTGCAACTATTGCTGAATTGAAACAGCAAAATCGCCCTTGATCTGGGTAAATATTTTTTCCAAGGTTTGGGGATGATCAAGATCGACCAGGAAAGGTCTGATATTGATGACCGGGCAACCAGTTTCAGCCTCGGTAAAGGCTGGCAGCAGCTGCAAGACCAGGTTGGATGTGGGTGGTTGGTTGTAGTTTTCCCAAACGCTGTGGCTTTTCACCTGGCAGGTATAACCTGCCTTCTGCAATAATTCATCAAGGTGTTCTGCAACCATGACTAACCGGTTACCGCACCAACCCCCGATTACGCAGACACGATATTTTGACATGGCAGTCTCCTAATAAGGATTATTTTAACCTTGCAGACCAGGGGGAGCTCCACACGATTTTGCCAACCTCGTGGAAGCTCCCCTGGATATTCAATTGTGTATCCGACTAAGCCCCAAAGCCAAACATACGGAAACCAGCCTGGATGATGTTACCCAGGATATCGCCGCCCATGTCCCAGCTGGCCAGCTTAAGTCCCTGGCCGATCTGGTCACTGTATTGACCCATCATTTGGAAGGCGGCGGTGTGCGAGGTGGCGCTCCAGGTGGATAAATACATGAAGGGGATTGCGTAGAGCAAGAGTACGATCACGGTTTTGACGACGTTACCCTTGGTGTAAGGTACTACAGCGCCGGCCCAGAAGGGTACGACAGCCAGGGAGGCGATTGGCAGCATTTGCACGCCGGGCAGAACCGCCGCAAGCAGCACGAGCAGTGGGAACAGGATGATGGTGGAAGCCATCACAGCCGGGTGGCCCAACAGCACTGCGCAGTCAACCGCCACGTAGATCTCGCGATCCTTGAAGCGTTCGCGCATGAACTGGACAATCGACATTGTGATCGGGATGATGCCTTCGGCGATGATTGAGACCATGCGGGGCAGGATCATCATCATGACGGCCACGTTCATACCCAAGCCCAAGATCTTGGCAATGCCCAGGTCACCGGTTCCGACGCCGTAGGCGAAGATACCGATGATGACACCCAGTATGAAGCCCATGACGCCAGGCTCACCCACCAAACCGAAGCGTTTCTTGATGCCTTCTGGGGATGCATCCCAATCTTTGAGACCAGGAATGCGGTCCAACACCCAGACAACCGGCATGGCAAACAAACTGGCCTGAACGGTGGTGCCGCAGGGTACACCGATACCGGGCATATCATTGAATTCCTGGTATTTCTTGGCGGTCATGTCACTCATCAGGCTGCCAGCTACCAGATACAGAACTCCAGCCAGGATGCCAAGGAAAATGTTGCCACCTGTCAGCGCCCAGACGAAGCCAGCCAGTGCAGAACCATGCCAATAGGACCAAACATCAGTCCAGAGGGTTTTGGTGAGTTTGAGTACCAGCATCAGGATATTGACGATCAGGATCGAGACGATCAAGCCCGCTACGCCAGGCCAACCCCAGGCAATGCCCGCGTCAGCCCAGTTAACGTCCACCAGCGTCTTGGCTACGCCAAAACGAGTGGCCATTTCGGCCACAGCCGGCTGTAAGGCTCCGACGATCACATTAACCACCAGGAATAAGCCAGCCAGGCCAACGCCGGTGGTGATGCCACCGCGCACAGCTTTCTGCCAGCCCACTCGGAATACCAGACCAAGGATGATCAGGACGATCATCACGATCAGTGATGAGCCAAGGCTCAGCAACCAACCAACAGCAACAGATAATACTCCCATGTTACCATTCTCCTTTTGCAAATCTGAATACGGATTGGATCATCCGGGGTTACACTTTTTTGATTTCTGCGACGATCTTGTCTAAGAGTGCTTCCCTTTCCTGTTTCGAGCCAATCAGGAAAGGCATGCCCTGGAAAATCGGTACGTTATAGGTGCGGAAGATTTTCATCATGGATACAACCATGATCAGGTCTGTACGGCCAAGGTAGCCCTCGATGTCAGCCATCAAAATCCTTTTGACCAGTACGTCCGTCATACCTTCCTGGGCCACACGCTCTCGAATGGAATCTTCAGCGATTGTGGATGTATTGATTCCAGCTCCACATGCAACGACTATTAATTTGCTCATGGATTACTCTGCCTCCTTGAATTTGATCTGGTTGCCGGCTATTAAGCCTGTCGCGACAAATATAACTACCTACGGTTGTCTTTGACCTCCTTGCCGAGGTTCAACCACTCGGACACATGCCTACTCAAGCAGAAGTTCTTGCTTAAGCCAGGCCTCTACAGCCTGGAGACTGACCTGCTCGCGTAAAGCGACCAGTTTTTCTGGCTGACCAAAAAGCAAAGCCAGGTTTCGTAAGGTTTGAATTTGTTCTTCCGGGTTCTTATTAGCTAGCATTAAAACAATAAATACATCCAGACTTTCATCCGGATCAGCCATGTTCTTAAATTGGATCGGTGTGCGCAAGATGGCAATTGCCAGAGCCGATTGGTGGACACCTTCAGCATCGGCGTGTGGAAACGCAATCGCAAAAGGCGAGGTGGGCAGTCCGGTTGGATGTTCAAGCTCTCTGGCCCAGGTCTGGTTGCCATAATCGGCCGAGACCAGGCCCTGCGCATGCAACTTCTCTGCCAGAAGACTGATGACCGTATGTGCATCCTGCACATCCAGATCTATGATTATCGATAATTCGCTGAATGCCAACAAAGTGATCTGCTCCTATTCGTGTTTTTCGCTGCGCTGTCCATAGCGGTTGTGGTAGTACTCAAATGAACTGTGCGCCATCTGGTTACTGAAAACCAGAGGTGAGCCGATGCTCTTGGCGATGGCATAGGTACGCGCGGCTTCTTCCAGTGTAACGGCTCGTTCGAGGGCCTGGTCTAAAGTTCTTCCGATTGTGATAACTCCGTGCTGGCCCAAAAGCACCCCAAACCCATCAGCCAATATTTGCACCGGCAAGCTGGCGAAGCGCTGATCTTCCACAGACAGGTAAGGCGCCACCGGGATTGGCTGGCCGAACCAATCGGCCTGGGTTTCGGTAATGATCGGGATTGCTTCGTTGATGACTGAAAAGGCGGTGGCGTAAGGCGAGTGCGTATGCACCACGGCGTGAATTTCGGGTCGCGCTAAGAAAAAACCGGTCCACAGGTTGAGGGCAACTGATGGGCGGTTTTTTCCATCAATTAGATTCATGTTAATATCGGTCACGATCATATCGGCAGGGGTCAGGTTTTCATAAGGCATGCCACTGGGCGTAACAATCACATAACCGGTTTGCGGGTCACGCGCACAAACTGTGCCGCCCGCCATCCATACCAGCCCAAATTTTGGCAGCAGGTTGGCAGTTTCCAGAACTTTACGGCGGAGTTCCTCAAGGAGCATATTATTTTCCTGGCCCACTGGGCGCTGTATTAAGAGGGTAAAAGCCAAGTTCATGACCGGCTTGAAAGAAAGCCAGCATATTATTAAGAGGGATGTCATTGCCAAAGTTATGCGCCGGCGCCAGAATATAGCCGCCGTCGTTTCCCATTTGTTCAATCCGCAGCCGCACCTCGCCGCGAATATCCTCCAGCGAGCCTTGCGTCATGACGCGCTTAATATCCACGCCACCCTGGAAAGTGATCTCTTTGCCAAAATCACGCTTCAGTCCGACCGGGTCCATGCCCACCAGGTGCGCCTCGATCGGATTCAATACCTCGAAACCGGTCTCGATCAGGTCTGGAATGAACTTCCGGATTGCGCCGTCGTTGTGCAGCAAGACTTTGGCCTGGGGAGCTTTTTTCTTAATCAGTTCGATTGTCTTTTTATAATGCGGCATCAAGAATTGCTTGTAAATCTTCGGGTTAAACATGGGCCCAACATTGGTGCCATAGTCATCGGCCATTTCTACAATTTGCACATAAGGCCCGACCACACTCAGGAAGGCATCATAAAAACCATTCTGAATTTCAGCCAATTTCCCCAGCAAAGCGTCAAACATGGCGGTATCCAGTGTGGTCATCATCAGGGCATTTTCCATGCCAACCAGCACGCGCACCATTTCCCACAGGTTGCCATAAACCGGACGGTGAGCGACGATCGAATAATCGGTATTGTTATAAAGGTTTTCGACTTCTTCTTTTAGCCCCGCAACTCGGATGGGGTCATAAGGATCGGGCCAGTGAAAATTTTTGATGCTTTCCTTGCTCAAGTCCTTGGCCAAAGGCGCTCCGCCCATATCGTAGTAACCCGAGACAAGCCGGTGCTGCAAACCCCACTCATCGGTAAATTCTTTGAAATCACCTTCCATCGGATTTGAAATATAGTTCGTTGGCGGGCGCATGTGCACAAAACGAAAATCGGTGCCTAATTTATCCAGGACCGGGTTGTAATCTGGGGTTGTGTAGAATCCCACCAGGGTACGGCGCGGCACATCCTGGACACCAAAGTGATCGCGTAAAAGAAGATAGCGTTGCTCGGTTAGATGATTGGCCGATCCCCCAAGAGAAATCGGAACCCGGTCCGGTTCTTTGTGATTGAGCGTGGCTTCTACGCGTTCGCGGGGTGTCATCGTTTCAGGCATTCTGGGCTCCGAATTCAATTTTGTGAATTACGATTCACTAATATGAATTATAATAGCATGCAGAAACTCGAAAGTCAATAGTTTTAATTTCTGATTTGAATATTGGTTCTCACGATGACTTGACCTGCTGCGCAAAGCAAGCGATTCGGTCCACATGTGTCCAGATATCCAGGTTCGGGCACGATGTACTGTAGATTGCCAGGTCTGTTCTGCGGCGTCCAGCTGGTTGTTGTATGTTAAACTTTGATCAAGTATTCTGGTTCAGGAGTGAATGAGAATGGAATTTTCCGAGTTGATCGCCAAACGCTATAGTGTGCGGGCTTACCGCCCGGACAGGATTGAAGATGAAAAGCTGCAACAAGTGCTTGAAGCCGCCCGACTTGCGCCGACTGCGGCGAACCGTCAGCCGGTTCAGCTGGTGGTCATCCAGACCACTGGCCGCGAAGCCGAGCTTGGGCGCATCTATCGCCGTCCCTGGTTTGTGCAGGCGCCGTTGCTGATCGCAGTTTGTGCGATTTCTTCTCAGGCCTGGGTGCGTGAAAGTGACCGCTTTAACGCCCGTTTGATCGACTCTGCCATTGTGGCAGATCACCTGATTCTGGCAGCAACCAATCTTGGGTTGGGTACCTGCTGGGTGGCGGCATTTAATATGGATGCGGCGCGTGACGTTTTGCGACTACCCGCCGAGGTCGAGCCGGTTATCTTTACTCCGCTCGGCTATCCGGCTGACCTGCCCGGGCCAAAAATTCGCAAACCACTCACCGAATTGGTTCACTACGAGCATTGGTAATATTCTTTTTTACGCTTGGGGAGTGTAATTGTTAACTTCTCTCGGCGCCATCCAACGTGGGTGTTTGGGCACCCGCTGAACTCGTTAAGATGGCGTTGCTGTTCTTTCGGAGATCGCCACGCGCCAAAAAGCGGGCCTCGCGCTGACAGCGTTTCAATGCGTGATGGAACTTATTCTTTTGCGGACCCTAACGACTGCCTGGGAATGGTTTCCATTTTTTTAGAAGTTAGTTCAGATTCCCCCCAGATTAGTGGATGAAAAATATTAATTCGTGCTGCCTGGGGCTTGTGCTTAACAAGCGCAGTAATTGCAGGGGCTAATGTGGGTGTTTTTTATCACGAATAAGTGCCGAATGGACGAATGATACGATGTTTCTTTGGAAAATAGCGCGTAAAAGCGCTGCCAAAAACTCTAATCTTGTGGTTATGGCAGGTCAGGATTGATCGCCATTTTGATGACTTCTCCGGCGATCATTTTCTTGAGGGCGGTTTCCAGCCCTTCCAGGGGTAGCTCGCCTGAGATGAGGGACTGTACATCCACTTCTTTGCTGGTGATCAGGCGAAAAGCTTCGCGCGCATCCACAGCCGTGCCGCCGTGCGAGTTATACAGTGTGATGGCGCCATAATGAATCAGGGCTGAATCCAGCGTGATCTTTGTGCCACTGGGCAGCCCGCCGAACCACAGCACCCGTCCGCCTCGGCGCACCGCCTGAACTGCATTTTCCCAGGCAGAAAGCGAACCCGCACATTCGATGACCACATCCGCACCCCTGCCACCCGTCAGGTCTCGGATGGCGGCTACAGCGTCGGTGTTTTTGGCGTTTATGATCGGGTCGGCCCCCATCCTTGCCGCAGCTTGCAAGCGCGCCTGGCTATGCCCAACGGCGATCACTCGTTCCGCCCCGGCCAGCAGCGCCATTTGCTGGTGCATCAATCCAACTGCTCCACCCGCGCCAAAGATGGCGACTGTCTCACCTGGCTGGATGCCGATAATACGCTGGCCGCCCACCACAGTGACCAGCGGCTCGACAATTGCCGCCTGCGCGTATGAGATGTGCGCCGGGATTTCAAATGTTGTCCGCCTGACAATCGAAGCCGGAATGATCATGTATTCGGAAAAGGCACCAAAATTGTAGACCAGGTTTTCGCACAGGTTGCCCTGGCCATGTTGGCAGAAAAAACATTCTCCGCACTCGGCAAAAACATTGGCTGTGACTCGCATCCCGGCATGGAACGTCTGCGTTCCAGCTCCAACTTTAACAACATCTCCGCCAAATTCATGCCCGAAAGCAAAAGGTGGCGGAAACTTCGGATGGCCGCGCCGGTAGGTTTTTACATCTGTGCCACAGGTGGTGGCAGCCCGCACGCGCACGAGCAGTTCGCCCGCTTGCGGTTCCGGGATCGGTACCAGGCGTAATTCGACCTGTTCAGGGCCTAAATAGACAACGGTTCTCATCGTATCTGCTGACATGGCAAGCTCTCCAATATGGAATTTGACAAACGCTGTGCCTGGATTTATAATATTCACATATGTGATATTGTACTCACAATTGTGAAAAGGAGCAAGGGCATGGTACCCAAACTACAACTTGCAATCGACAGCCTGGATTCCAACCACGCGCTTGAGTTAGCCCGCCTGACCTCAGCAACTGTGGATATCATCGAAGCTGGCACCCCGCTGATTAAGTCAGTTGGAATGGAAATCGTTAGAAAACTGCGCGCAGGCTACCCGAATAAGCTCATCCTGGCTGACCTTAAATCGAGTGATGTGGGTGCGTATGAAGCCAATATGGCTTTTGAAGCCGGCGCCGATGTGGTCACCACTCAGGGCATCACCACCCTGGCGACCATCGTCGAAGTTCAACGCGAAGCCGATAAGTGGAAACGCCGCGCCGAAGTGGATATGACCGGTGTGCGAGATGTACTGACCCGTGCGCGCGAGGTCAAAGCGCGGGGCGTCAGTCTGGTACTGTATCATCGCAGTATCGATGAAGAACTCAACGAGGGCGTGCTGTGGGACGAACACGCCGTTCAGGAGGTCCGCAGCCTGTGCGAAATGGGCCTGGATGTGGCTATCGCTGGAGGCGTAACCCTGAATGTTCTAGCGCTGCTGAAAGGCGTGCCGTTATATGGGATCGTGATTGGTCGCGGTATCACCGCCCAGCCCGATCCGGGCGCCGCAGCCAGGGCGGTTTCTGAGCGCATCAAGGAAATCTGGCCGGCCTGAGTATGACGCACATCAGCGCATGAGTGCTGGCTGCCCAGACTTAAGACGAAATTCATTTCGCCCACCAGCGCGTTGCCAGACGGGCTGGTCTATCACGGCAATCCCAGAGAGTTAATTTAAGGAGCTGGCTGAAAAATAATATTCCCGCTGACGGTGCGTACATCCAGCCGGCCGCCACCAGCGCCGAGCGTGCCCCGGCATTGGCGTGGATTGCGCTCAAGCGCTGTGAACATACATACGACTTCCCCGCTGGTGGAATGAATATCCACCAGCAGGTTGGGCTGGTCTATCAGGATAATTTGTACGGGTCCATGATCTGTTTCAAGATGGATCGTATCGCCAGGCTGCGGCATACCGTTGTAGCTGACTGAACCCATAATGGTGGAGGCGTTTATCTGGCCATGGACAGCCAGCATCGACAGAAACCCGTAATTTCCGAGCAGATTCAGTTTCCCCTGGCTGTTTTGAAGCAGCACTTCACCCCGGTTGGCTTTTAGAACTGCGGATCCGTTTAACCCGTCCACCTGCACGTTACCCGCCACGGATGACACCTGCAAATCTCCGCGGAAATCCTTAACGATTAAATTGGCTTCCTGGGTGTCAAATTCAACCCGGTAACCGGCCGGGATGCGGATCTCAAGATCAATGGGATCGGGAGCTGGCAAGGGGAAAATACGTTTTGGAAGTTGTGCCAGGATGTGAAGCCCGGTGCTGGATTGTTCGACCTTGTAAACCAACGCGGGTTCATTGGTCAGGCTGCCGCGCACTTCAAGCGAGTCTTGTTGAGTACCGATGATCTGCACATTACCGGTGTTCACTTCAATCTGCAGCACCTGATTGTGATCAAGATGATAGGTTTGAGGTGCGAGCGTGGAGCGCTCCACGCTCGCAGAAGCGCAAGCGCTGATTAAAAAGCTTACCAATACGGTGATAACTGCCGCAGGATATTTCAAGGCTGGTCCTCGCTGTTTTTTCTTGATTTCACAATTTATTTGTCCATTAATACCATGCCAGTTGAAAACTAACAAGCAAATCCTGGTTGTCAGGCGCTATCTCGCTGGCAAACTGCCACGGGGTAAAACCCGTGGCTATCGCCCGGGGCGGTTTACACAAACAAAACTTACCAGCTGCACCCAAGAAAAACCTGCTGACAACCTTTGCGACCACAAGACTGGCAGTAATTTTGACACCACTGACATGCTTCATGTTAAACTTGTGTTGAAAGGAAAACATTATGTCCACTCGTTCAGATCCAATTCCCCATCCATTGATCCGGCCCGCGCGGCTGGCCCCAGGTCAGACCATCGGGATTGCGCTGCCTTCCAGCCCTCCCAATGAGCCTGAGGGTGTGCGTTTTGCCATCGACATGGTTGAATCACTTGGCTTCCATGCTCGCCCGGCGCGGCATCTCTTTGATCGCAGTGGTTACCTGGCCGGCGATGATTCTGCCCGCGCCTCTGACCTGAATGCTCTTTTTGCGGATGAGAGTGTCGATGCAATTTTTTGCGGGCGTGGAGGCTACGGAGCATCGCGGCTGCTGCCCCTTTTGGATTATGACCTGATCCGTGCCAACCCGAAAATCCTGATCGGCTACAGCGATATCAGCGCTCTGCTGATGGCCATTTATGCCAAAACCGGGCTGATCACCTTCCACGGGCCGATGGCTACCCAGGTTTTTTCTGCCTATACCCTGGCTGAATTCAAAAAGGTACTCTTCAACCCGCAGGCTCCTATCAGCATTGGCGCGCCGCCCGCTTTTGAGCATGGCGAAGGGCGCGTGGAAAGAGCCAACCGCATTACGCCGCTGGTGGCTGGCAGGGTGCAGGGACGCTTGCTGGGTGGAAATCTAAGCCTGGTGGCGCACCTGATCGGCACGCCGTATCTGCCCGATCTAACCGGAGCGATCCTCTTCCTTGAAGATGTCAGCGAAGCTATTTATTCCATCGATAGAATGCTGACCCAGTTGTGGCTTTCTGGAAATTTGCAGAAAGTGGCCGGGATTGTTTTTGGAAAATTTACTGAACACCCGCAGGTCTCTGAGTATGCCCAAAACCGCTTGAAGGAAGAGGTTCTGGCCGAACGCGTGCGCGCCCTGAGCATACCGGCCGTTATGGGGCTGATGATTGGGCATGTGGAAGATCAGAGTACGCTGCCGTTGGGCTGCCTGGCAGAGCTGGATGCCTCGGCCGGGACTCTGACCCTGTTGCAGGAACCTGTGCGTTAACGATCACGCGTTGATTGTGGGCGTTTGGGCGCCCCGCAGGCAGATGACGCGCCCGCTGTAAGCCGGGGCGAAGCGTGCGATGGGCAGGCGTGCCCCAGCTTGCAGCTCAGTCTTGCGTCCGGATGGGTTGTTGACAATAAACGCCAGCGGACCACTTTTGTCGTAGTCCGCGCCGGTCACCACCATCAGGTGCCCGCCTTTTTTTGTAATCGGTAAACGGTCATCACCGGCCTCGTACGAGACCGAGGCGATGACGAGATAGCCCTGCTGCAGGAATGCGACGATTTCATCCAGGCTGGCGGCACTTGCCATGGCCTGCAAGCCGGTCTCGATCGCCAGGTTGGCCAGGGCAGAATGGATCCAACCGACTTCGTGCGCGTCTCCGTTTTCAGCGTAGCGGATCAGGTAGCCGCCGCGCTCCAGGCCGGTGCGTGCCCATTGGATCAGGGTTCTCTGCGGTCCACCCAGGGCTTCCACACACATCTTCAGGCAGGCCACGCCGCAGGCGCGCTCCACCCAGTAAGCATATTCCTGCGGGCTGTCTGCGCCGCTTTCGGCCCAGCGTGGATCGAGGGTGGGGTCGAGGCCCTGCACAAAAATGGCTTCAGCCAGCTGCGGGCTGGCGATTTGGGCATGGTAGGGGACGGGGTAGGGCAGGCGAATGCTTTCTGGCATGTTGGTGGTATCCTGGAACCTGGAATGAGTGCTGATTATAATTCAAGTGGAGTGATCGAGATGAGCGCAGCGCAGCCCACCTGGTTGGAAATTGATTTGGAGGCCGTCCGCAGTAACAGCGGCAATATTATCCGCGATACTGGTACGCCGTTGATGGCGATTGTCAAGGCGGATGCCTACGGGCATGGCGCGGTTGCAGTGGCCCAGGCGGCGGTGGCGGGTGGCGCGAGCTGGTTGGGCGTGGCGCGTTATGGCGAGGCGCGCGCCTTGCGCCAAAGTGGTATCCAAACCCCGGTGCTGGTGCTGGGGATGGTCACGGCGGATGAGGTTGATGAGGCCATCGCCAGCCAGGTTACGCTGACTTTGCACAGCTCTGAAACCCTGGATTTGTTTACCGCGCGGGCCAGTGCGGCCGGGCAGGTGCTGGGCGTACATCTGAAGGTTGATACGGGCATGGGGCGTCTGGGCATTTTTGCTGAGGATGTATTGTCTTTTACGCGCCTGGCGCTTGCCAGCGGGCGGCTGAAAATTGATGGGCTATACAGTCACCTGGCGGCAGCGGATGAAGTCCAGCCGGCCAATGAGGCCCAGTTTGGGCGCTTTCAGTTGGCGCTCAATGCGTTGGAGGTCAACGGGTTGCGGCCGCGCTGGGTGCACCTGGCCAATTCGGCGGCCGCATATTATTTGCCGCAGACCCGTTTTGACTTGCTGCGGGTGGGAAATGTGGTTTTGGGTTTGCGTATTCGTGTAGATAAAGAGCTGCCGGAGCATTATCGTCCGGCTCTACGCTGGAAGGCACAGCTGGCGGCCTGTCGTTTGCTGCCGGCTGGCTGGCCAGTGGGTTATGGCCTTACGTATATCACGCCGGCCGAGGAGTGGATTGGGGTGGTGCCGGTGGGTTATGGGGATGGGCTCAGGCGTGTGCCCGGCAACCGGGTGATCATTGGTGGTCAGCTTTGCCCGGTAGTGGGGCGTCTGTGCCTGGATCAGTTGATGGTGCGGCTGCCGGGTCGGTTTCCGATGGGTGAGGAGGTGGTCATTGTGGGCCAGCAGGGGTCAGAATCCATCCAGGTGCACGACCTGGCGGCGCTTTACCAGATTTCGCAGGTCGATTTTACTTCGCTGATCCACAGCCGGGTGCCGCGGGTTTGTATACCGAAGAATGCCTGGGTGTAAGCACGGCGTGCCACAACATGCGGGTAGGTAATTGTTGGGATGGTTAATGCTTGACCCTGGATAGCCGCAAGTAATTACTGCCAGTTGATAGACCCGGTGTTTAATCTGAGGTTGTCTATTATTTTTCTGTAAAAAAACAGCCCGCCAAAGCGGGCTGTTGATGGATAGTTGGCCTGGTTCAGTTCATGCGCGGGTCAAACGAGTCGCGCACGCCTTCACCGAAGAAGTTGTAGCCGAGCACCACCGAGAGGATGGCCAGCCCGGGGAAAGTTGTCAGCCACCAGCTGTAGAACTGGTAACGCCCGGTGGAGATCATGGCGCCCCATTCGGGGGTGGGTGGCACAGCTCCCAGCCCGATGAAGCTGAGCGCGGCGATGTTAAGGATGGCGCTGCCGGCATCCAGCGAGGCTTTGACCAGGATCGGCGCAAAGGTGTTAGGCAGAATGTGGTTGGTCAGGATGCGTGTGCGCGGTATTCCGAGCGCAACTGCCGCAGTGACATATTCATTGTTCTTGACGCTCAAGACCTGGCTGCGCATCAAGCGCGCATATTCTGGCCACCAGACCAGTACCATGGCGATGAGAGCGTTTGTGATACTGGGGCCCAGGACCGCGGCGATTGCCAGGGCCAGCACAATTGAGGGGAATGCCAGGGTAATATCTGCCAGGCGCATGATCAGCAAATCATACATTCCGCCAATATAACCAGCCGAGGCGCCCACGATCGATCCCATGATGGTGGCAAACAGGATCACTACGAAACCGATTGGCAATGAAATCCGCGCGCCGTAGATAACCCGGCTGAAGACATCGCGGCCCAGCTCGTCTGTGCCAAACCAATATTGGGCAGTGGGTGGCTTGAGACGATAAACGATATCCTGGGCGAGCGGCTCACGCATGCCGGTGAAGGGCGCAATGATGGCGGCTATGGCCCAAAACACGATGATAGCCAGGCCGATCATGGCCATTGGGTTGCGGCGCAAGGCGCGCAGGCGGCGCTGGGTGGGGCTGGCGCCTATATTTTGTAAAGCGGGTTGGCTGAGATCTGCAACAGTCATCCGTTTACCCTTCCCGGATGCGAGGATCGATGATGGTGTAGAGCGCATCCACAAAAATATTCACCAACATATAAATAATTGCGATCAGCAGGGTGGTGCCGGTAATGGCGGGGTAATCCAGGTTTGCGGCGGATTCGACTGCGTAGCGCCCAATCCCGGGCCAGGAGAAAATGGTCTCGGTCATGATGGCGCCGCTCATCAACCCGGCAAATGCCAGGCCGACCAGTGTGACGAGTGGAATGAGCGCGTTGCGCAGGGCATGTGAAAGTACGACCCATTTTTCAGCCAGGCCTTTGGCACGGGCTGTGCGGATGTAATCTTGTTGGAGCGCTTCCAGCATGGAAGAGCGCGTGATGCGGGCGATCAGCGCCAGGGTAAACCAGCCCAGGATAATCGAGGGCAGGATCAAGTGGCTGAGCGAATCCCAAAAGGCCGGCATGTTGCCTTGTATGAGCGAGTCGAAAACAAACAGGCCGGTGAAGGATTCCGGCGCGCCCAGGCGTGAATTGATCCGGCCTGGTCCTGGCGCCCAGCGCAGTTTGTAATAAAAAACGAATAAGACCAGCAGCCCTGACCAGAAAGGCGGCATGGAGGCGCCCAACAGCGAGAAGACCCGCGTAAATTGGTCTACAAAACTGCCGGATTTGACCGCAGAGATGATGCCCAGTGGTAACCCAATTAAAATAGCAAAAATAAATGAGCCGATTGAAAGCTCAATGGTGGCAGGTAGGAAGTTTTTTAGATCAGAAGCAACCGGGTTCTTGGTTTTGAAGGAGGTACCCAGATCGCCTTGTAGTAAATTCTTGAGGTAAATGAGATATTGTTCGGGTAAGGGTTTGTCCAGACCCCATTTTTCGGTGGCGGCCTGAATGGCGTGCGGGTCTTCCATGGACCTTTCGGTCAGGATGACAGCCAGCGGATTGACTGGCACGATGTGTGTCACAATGAAAAGAAGCAGGGTGATCCCAATCGCCATGGGGATCATTAACAGCAGACGCCTGGTGATGTGTTGGATGAGATTCATCGGTTTTTGTTGACCTCCATCCCAAAAAAAAGTAGGGGCGGGCAGAACCCGCCCCTACTGGCAAACGAATTACTTGGAGAGTTGGAACAGGTCAGCGTACCAGACCGGGTGGAATTTGAAACCCTTCAGATTGCTGCGATAAGCGTGCAGGTACTGGGATTGATACAGCATCGTAAAGGGCATTTCCTCAATGAAGACGGCTTGCAGTTTTTCCACGGCAGCCTTACGGGCGACGGGATCGGCAGTTGTGCGGATCTCAGTGGATAGCTTGATGGAATCGGCATTCTGGAAGCGCATGCGGAAGGCGATCGAGCGATCGCCGAGACCGAAGTAGTCGGTCCACATGGTCACGTCCAGGTAGTCGGGGGTCCAGCCGCCGAAAGCCATCGGGAGCTGCTGGGCGCGCATCTGGGTCAGATAGACACTCTGTTCCAGGGGCTTGAGGTTGAGGGTGATGCCGGCTTCGGCCAGGTCATTCTTGATCTTGGCGGCGACGGTATCGCGGGTGGAGTTGGATGCGTAGTACAGGTCGAGGGTTGTGCCGTTGGGATATCCGGCGGCGGTCAGCAGTTCCTTGGCCTTGGCAACATCGCGGCCCTGGGTCTTGGATGCATCGACGCCAATGATACCGATCGGGATGATGCTGGGGGCGCGGGTGCCATAACCGTTCAGGACGGCCTTGGTGATGCCTTCGTAATCAATCGCGTAGGCGATGGCCTGGCGAACTTCTTTTTTGCAGATGATCGCGAATGATTCGATGCTCTGCAGTTCTTTGTATTTATCGGGGGTGGCAGCCTTGATCGCATCCGGGCAGGCATAAGCCATGGCCAGGTAGTTTTCGTCGAGGGATTGGTCGGCGGAAACAACGATATCAGGATTGGCCTTGGCATTTTCCACGAGGTCACTGCTGAGGGAATCGATCATATCAACATCGCCACGATCCAGCATCTGCAGCTTGGTGGTGGGGTCAGAGACATGCGTGATGACGACCTTGTCAAACTTGGGAGCGCCCTTCCAGTAATTCTTGTTGGCGACCAGTTCAATTGAAGCCTTGGGGGACCACTTGGTCAGGATGAAGGGTCCGGAACCAGCAGAGTTCTGGTCCAGCCATTCCTTGGCCTTGTCGGTGTCTTTGGCATCGGCAGCATCGGTGCCGCCGTGTTCTTTGACCAGTTTTGAATCCTGGATGCCCAGGCTGGGGTTGCTGGCGCTGGACAGGAACTGGGGTAGGGGTTGGGCTACGCCGTCGGTGACGGTTGTGGAGACTTTGACGGTGTAATCATCGACTGCTTCAACTTTGCCGATACCATCCAGGTTGAAGGCTGGAGCGCCAGCTACATTCAGCAGGCGGTTCCATGAGAAGACTACATCCGCAGCGGTGACGGGGTTGCCGGATGCAAACTTGGCATCCTTGCGCAGGTGGAAGACGAATTCGGTGAAATCAGCGTTGGTTTCCCAGCTTTCGGCCAAACGTGGCACGATGGTGTTGAGATCTTCAGGGCGGATGTCGACCAGGGTGTCGTAGGTGTTGATATGAATGAAGAGGTTGGTGGTCTCGCCGGCGAAGGCAGGGTCGAGGGTTACCACGTCATCCAGGTTGAAGGCCAGTACCAGTGTGCCGCCAGAAACGGGGGCTTCAGTGGCGGCGGGGGCGGCCGGGGCTTCAGTGGCAGCCGGGGCAGCGGGTGCTGCGGTGGCTGCAGGTGCGGCGGGTGCCTCCGTGGCGGCCGGTGCTGCGGGTGCGCAGCCTGCCAGGGCAGATACGAGAATTGCCCCTAGCATGACAAACAAGTAAATTCGGTTCATCTTCATTGCTCCTCCTTAGAGCGGATAAAAATTTGACTGGCAGCATTGCCAGGAAAACCTAATGATTGGAATGCCAACAACTGAACAAGTACACCTGCAGAACAGCTATCGAACTGATAATGCTGTGAAAATCAATTTGTTCGTATGAAGCCCCGAACTTGCAAGTTGTTGGTGTTATGCGTTGTGATTTTTGCAGTTTTTAGCGCCACCTGTCTAACAGGGGGCGCTCCATGGTGAGCCTACAGGTGTTGCAGATTTCTATGTCTAAACCCTGAGGCGATTGGAGAGTTACGAATAATCAAACACATTATACATTAAATGTTGGTCTAAATGGTTATATATGGGTCAAAATCATATCCAGGGAAAACCCACGACCAAGCCGGTCAGTTATCATTCCCGCACGGTATCTATTACTATTCAGCGGTATCCAGGTTTCGGTTTACCATCACACCGATTGCAATCAAAAGCGCCACAATCGCTGGGCTGCCACGCCGGACCAGCATTTGCCGCGCAGCAAAGGTATCAGCCGATAAGCAAAGCCGAGGCAGCTGGTGAGTAGATGCAGGTTAATAATGAAAAACGGCCTGCAAACTGCAGGCCGTTTTTTTGGGTCGAGTGAAGATTAGATCGCGACTATTGGAACGCTCAGATAAGCAATGTTGTCAAGAATGGAACTTTTCGAAGTTGAGGAGGCGTTAATCTTGAAGTAATGTTATGTCTGGCAGAATTAAACTGCGGGGAGGGGTGGAATCTCGATGGCCGGGATGGCTGGCATGGTGAAATAGGTCGCAAGGGCTGCAATCAGCATGACAATCGCGAGAATGGCGAAAAGCGGGCGTAAATTGCTTTCGTCCTTGAGCAGGGAAGCCCAAGCGGCGAAGGTCAGGCCGAGCGCCATGAACAGAACGACAAGCTGGAGTAGGTCGCCTTTCTCGTCCCAGGCGCCAGCGAGTTTGAAGAAAGCCTCGGATCGATCAAAATAAACGTATGCATCGGCGAAGATACCTTCTTCATAGGCTGTCCATTCCGTCTGGTCCATGCTATCCTTTTGGGCCAGGGTCGCCAAGTTATCGCTCATCAGATCCAGGTAGTACGCGGACAAATCCGGGTTGGTGTCCAGATTGGTATACCAGCTATCGTAGTAGGCATAATCCTGTGTCAGAGTCTGGTTAGCGGTCAGGAAGATGGTGTTACCATCGTTCAGGCTTTTCATACCTTCGATTTCATTCTTGTTCTGGTCGGAATCAGCCATCGAGCCCTGGTAGCTGCCGTAGGCGACTCCAACGCTCAATAACGCGATGAGTGTTCCCAGAACGATTTCGGAACCAAGCCAGCGAAGACGATCAAAAAAGGTGGGTGGAAGTGTTGCTGTAGTCATTGTTTCTCCTCTCGAGTGAATTGAAATTGTTGTGGATAAAAAAAACTGGAAGTTATTTTTTTAGGTTCTTCGTGGTGATCTGAGCTGGTCGAGCCAATCGCCATTCGTTATCGAACTCATTTGTCGCAAGTGGATACGCTAAATATAGCCATTTACCTTTGGCTGCCTGACCGCCTTATAACTCAAATGAAACGCACCCTTTTGATATTTGTTCTGGTCCGAATCTGACATGGAACCCTGGTAGCTGGCTATGCCAGTAAATACGCTCGAAAGCGCAATCATTGATCCAGGTAAAATTTCGTAGCCGATCCAGCGCAGCCGCTCAAAAAAAACAGGGGTGGCAGTATTTTCTGTCATATTTACTTTTCCTCTTTGGTTGAAAAAATAAATATGAGCTGTTTTAACTTACTAAACGGCTGTTTCCCGTGGTGGTGTCGGATGGCGGCCTAGCTTAGTCTGAATTATGTGCCAGCAGCAGAAGCTAGTTTAGCATAAAATTGAAAAAATATCATCCAAAATCTATCAACTTTAGCGATGTTTGCCACCCGAATTGTGCCTTTCGTCTAAGAAGCTGGCATGGAGTAAACCAGGGTTCAGAGACTGCCCGGAACCCGCGCTTCAGCTGGCTTTGATCTGCATGGCAGCCAGGGACTGCTGTTCATCGATATCCAGCACTCTGCCGAGCTCCAGTGAGATGATCAGGCGCTTGTCAAAGTTAATAATCCCTTTCAAAAAGGTGGAATTGACCGCGCTGACGGTCGGCGGCAGGGGTTCGATGGCCTCATCCGGCACTCTGAGCACCTCAGAGACTCCATCCACCACCACGCCTACCTTCAGATTGCCCATGCTGACGATCATAATGCGTGTCTGGCGTGTAGCTTTTTCGGCCTCCAGGCCAAAGCGGATGCGCAGATCGATGACCGGTATGACAGCCCCGCGCAGGTTTGTGACACCCATAATGTACGGCTTGCTCTGCGGAAGCTGGGTGATGGTCTGCATTTTGATGATGCTTTCCACCGTTGCGATGTTGATGCCGTATGCTTCACCGGCCAGATCAAAAACTACCAGCTGTTGTTCCATGCATATCTCCTTTGAAAAACTGTCCAGCGACCGCTCACAGCATGAAAACCTGTTGCGCGGATGGGCTAATTGGAAGTCTGGTTGTGAGAGCGTATCCCGCGGGACATATAAGGTTGAAGATAAAACGTCCCGCGGGATGGAATTATTTGGTTACAGTTTGAACTTTTGGACTACCTGCTGCAGCTGCTGGGCAAGTTTCATCAGGCTGGCGGCCGAAACCGAGACATCGTGCACCTGGGCCGAAACTTCTTCGGTGGAAGCCGAGACTTCTTCAACGGCGGCGCTGTTTTGCTCACTGACGCTGGCAATGTTTTCGACAGATTCGTTCAGTTTGTTCGAGTTTACCGCCATCTGTGTGGTGGCAGCTGTGTTCTGTTCGATGACGGCTGAAACCGTTTCAACTGCGCCAATCAGTTCGTCTGCTGCCAGGCTGACTCTGGCAGCGGCGCCGCCGGCTTCTTCGGCCTGTTTGTAGACTGATTCGGAAGCGCCCAGGATATTATCGAGCGCCTGTCCGGCTGAGTGCGCCCGTTCTACACCGGATTCAACCTCGTGGGCAGATTCTTGCATGGCGTTGACGGCTTCTGCGACGGTTTTCTGGATGCCCTTGATCAACCCACCGATTTCTTTGGTGGCCAGGCTGGAGCGTTCTGCCAGTTTGCGGACTTCATCAGCCACAACCGCGAAGCCCTTGCCCTGTTCGCCGGCGCGTGCGGCTTCAATCGCGGCGTTAAGGGCCAGCAGGTTGGTCTGGCTGGCGATATCTTCAATAGTATCTACAATTGCGCCGATCTCTTCGGAACGGGTGCCCATTTCTTCGACCTTGCTGGCCGAGAAATTAACCTTGCTGCGAATGGCTTCCATCCCAGCGATGGTCTCGCGCACAGTTTGGGCGCCCTCGCGTGAATGTTTCGCGGCTTGGGCCGAATCCTGGGTCACGGCTTGCGCATTTTGAGTGACCTGGTCAATTGCCTGGCTGATGCGCCCGGCGAAGTGCGAGGCCTGGGTGACCGCGGTAGCCTGTTCACGGGCGCCCCTGGCGACTCCATCGATGGCCTGGCCCAATTGTTCGACTGCGCTGGCTGTTCTGGTGACCGCTTCGGATTGCTGGGTGATGCCCTGGGTGACCTGCTGCAGGGTAGTGGCGATTTGGCTGGTGGCGATCCCGGATTGGCTGGAAGAAGTGGCCAGCTGGCTGGAGGCTGAAGCCAGATTGTTGGCGCTCTGGTTGACCATTACGATCAAAGTTTGCAGGCTGGCAACCATCTCGGAGAAGGCAATCCCCAATTCATCCTGGGTGCCACGCGGGGTGACTCTGATGGTCAGGTCGCCGGATGCGATCTGGTTGGCCACGCCAGCCATCTCCTGTAAATATTGCACTGTGCTGTCGAAGCCTTTACCAGCGATGCCGAATTCATCGGAACGCTGGAAGATGTTTT
>CAINXK010000062.1 GCA_903854805.1 uncultured Anaerolineae bacterium | reverse complement strand
TGGACTAAATTCTTCGGAAGCATGTTGGATTATGCTGCCTGCAACATCCTTTACTTCAGCTGTGTGCACATGGGTATTTATTTGCAGACCATTTGCGGAATCTTTGGCCGCGATTTTCTTCAAATACTCAACAGCTTCATCGGCTTTGGATAAATGATGGTCGCTATGAACTGCTTGCGGAGCATCTTTTTCGATTACATGCAAAAGAGTGACTGGTGCTCCGATAGTGCGCGCAAGAGATTGTGCCGGTTCGAAAGCAGCTTCGGCTAACTTGGAACCGTCCAAGGGGACAAGGATATTTTTAAACATTGTTACCTCGTGGTTACTAACTGAAATATTAAAAAGAAATTTAATGAGATAATGAGCGCAGCCACCAGGCTTGCCATGAAGGTTGTGAAAGGTCTGTTTACCAGGCTTCCCATGAGGTCTTTCCTGCGAGTGAATTGAATTAGAGGAATGATCGCAAACGGAAGTCCAAAGCTAAGGAATACCTGGCTGATGACAAGGGTCCGCGTTGGATCGAGACCGATTCCAATCACTAAAAGTGATGGCAGGATAGTTACAAGTCGCCTGATCCAGGGTGCGATATGTTTGTGTAAAAAGCCCTGCATAATTATTTGACCAGCCATCGTTCCCACAGAAGATGACGATAGCCCACTCGCCAAGAGGGAAATACCAAAAATGTATTGGGATGCCCTGCCAAGCAATGGTTCCAGCGTGCGATGCGCTTCTTCTATGGTGCCGATATTAGTAAGGCCAGTATCATGGAAGGTAGTGGCAGCCATAATCAGCATTGCCATGTTTATGAAACTTGCAGCCCCCATAGCCACAACGACATCGATGATCTCATACCGGAAAAGTTTTTGGAGCATAATTGGATTTTTTACAACAATTCGATCTTTTGTAAGTGCTGAATGCAGGTAAATTGCATGCGGCATAACAGTTGCTCCAAGAATTCCGGTGGCGAGTAAAATACTTTCCACTCCAGAAAAATGTGGGACGACTGCATGGTAAAAAACATCCCCCCAATTGGGTTTGACTAGAAAGATTTCGACTAAATAGCTCAGTCCTACCACTCCAACCAAGGATGTTATGACAGCTTCGAGTGGGCGAAAACCAAAACGCTCCAGACCCAGAATTAGAAAAGTAATTATTGCGGTGAAAATGCCCGCCCATAAAAGAGGTATCCCGAAGAGCAGGTAGAAGCCCAATGCGGCTCCTAAAAACTCAGCTAAATCAGTAGCAATTGCCACTAATTCAGCAATTGCCCACATGCCCCAGACCATCCACCTCGGATATTGGTCACGGCAATGTTCTGCGAGATTCTTGCCCGTGGCAATCCCTAATTTTGCAGAAAGAGTTTGAAGCAACATTGCCATCAGATTCGATGCGACGATTACCCAGAGCAACTCCAGCCCGAGTTTTGCGCCACCCTGTATGTTTGTTGCAAAGTTACCGGGATCCATATATGCGACGCTGGCAATAAAAGCTGGACCCATAAATGGCATTAATCTGGCAAGCCAGCCTTTTTTGCTTGTGCCAGAAAGGACTTCCTTTGCACTTCTAACTGTTTTGGAGTCGTTTGAGCTAATTTCAGTTTGGTCGATATTCGGTTCCGTCAACTATTCACCTCTATTTTCCATGTCCAGATGCTGAATTATATTTTAGAAACTAATAAATATGCTATCGGTTATTCTAGAATCGACAACCAGGTTTGTTTCTTTTATTCCTACCCGGATAATCGTTTTGTTGTCAATAGGTGAGCGTTCAACCACCTCGATGTTCGTTCCTGGGGTTAGCCCCAGATTTTCAAGGTGGCGTAAAAGTGCAAGATCATTTGCCCTTACCCTGACAATACATGCTTTTTGTTTGGGTACCAAGAGTGAGAGTGATTTAGTGTTGTCTGGAGGCATTATTAAGTCGGCAGTTGGTATCAGTTCTCCGTGAGGGTCGCGTACGGGGTTGCCAAGTAGGGTTGCAATCCTTGTTTCAAAATCCTCAGAGATAAAATGTTCCAAACGATCAGCCTCTTCGTGGACCTGGTCCCATTTGTAGCCCAGGGTTTTAACCAGATATGTTTCAATGAGCCGGTGATGGCGGATAACTTCGAGTGCCACAAGTTCGCCGTCCGCAGTAAGGGTTGCACCTCGGTGTTTGTAATATATTACGAGTGGAGGTTTGCAACCAGCCAGGCGTTGGAGCATACCAGTAACTGAAGGTGGTGTTACGCCTAGCCTGGAAGCAAGTGCCTTGGTATTGGCTGTCCCGTCTTGTTTGCATAGCTCGTAAATAGCTTTTAGATAATCTTGAATAGACTGGGTTATTAATTCATCTACCATAAATATTATTAGTCTCACCTAATAAATATTATATCAAATACAGGATCACAAGGTCAAGGAACTCACAGGAACTCTCAGATCAGAAGTACGTTATTTAGCTGCTTTAGATCGGTAAATTTGATGGTTAGGTTGGGCTACCGGCAATTTTTATTGGTTTCACAGATTGGTTTCTGTAGGGGGCATAAAAGAGGTTCGTCAGAATTTAAGCCCTCGATAATACTATTATCATCCAGTCGGATTATTGCACGGGCAAAAACGATCCCGTGATCCAGGCAGCCTATCACCATTACGTCAGTTGAGTTTGGGATTGGAGCTGGGTTTGTGGTCGGAAGAATAACAACCCTTTCGCCTTGTTGTCCTATAGTTGTAAATAAAGTTCTTGGAAATGGCATGCTGTGATAATAGCGATACACGCTTATATCCAGGCCCTCATTTATATTAAACTGCCTTGGGTATAAACTTCGCCCAGTCAAAATAATTGCATTTTCTGAGGAGAGAAAATTTTGAATATTTTTTTCATTTAGCAAAGGCAGGTCACCGGTTATTGATGCAAAGATGGTAGCTTGTTCATCCGGTGATCTGTCTGGGAATCTTTGTTGGTTCAATGTCTGAGAAAGTGGTATAAGAGACCCCATCGAAAAAGATAAAATTAATACTATCAATGCGATCGGCCACCACCTAATACCTTCGGTTCGTGTTTGTGGTAAGAATTCGATAGTGGCAATTGGTTCCGAATAGAATGATGTAACTAATTTCAAAATTGTAATCAGACCGAGAACATAATATATTAGTATTACCCAATCTACGGGGACAATGTACCGGCCTCCAGATGTTCGTCCAAAGGCATTAATTACATAATATGAGACCATAATTATTAGTGGAATGAAGCCAGCTAATTTTGCATATTTCCAGGCGGCGCCCAAACCCAGTGAGATGATCAGTAAGTTGAATGGAATGAGCACGATTGCCCAGCCTCCAAGCTTGCCGTCCCAATATGGTTTCCAGAAATTTTCTGTTTTTTTAACAATCGTTCGGGCATCAAGATTGAATGGGGTGGTAGGTAATGTCTGGACAGTCGTGACGAGATTATTTAGGAAATTATCCCCAACAAAGACAACAATATTTTTGTCAGCAATTGGCGCCTGACTGTAAGCAGCTTGATGTGATGTTCCTGAGAAAACTGTTTTAGCTGAGCTGCTGTCATAGCTACCACGTTTTGGGTCCTGTTGGTAGCGTTGCTTAATTACGTCATTTATTCTTGTGAAATATAGATCGAATATAGAAATATTTTGACCGCTGAATTGTGCCCACGGTATTACACTAAGAATGGCTGCGGTGAAAAAAAAAGTACTCGTGCTAATCCAGATTTTGGGTTTTCGGAGGTAAACAAAGAATGCCAGGACAATAAAAACAGGAATGATCACCATTGTATGGGGTCGGAGCAAGGTGGAAATACCTATTATCCCGCCTGATAAGCCTGCCAGATACCAGTTTTTTATTGGATCTTTTACCCACTTGATGAGAAGGAGTGTCGCCAGTACTAACAAAACAGCGGTTGGGTACTCAGTAAGCATCTGTTTTTGATGAGCTGTTTCAATGATGTTTCCTATGTTTATCTGGTTTATCCCACGGAAGACAGTCAGAATACCCAAGACCAGTCCGTTTGTACGATCGGAAATAGTGGCCCCAATGATAAATAAGATTGCTGGTAAAATGGCAAAAATTGCAGCCTGGATTGCCATTAGGGTTGAATAATTTTGGCCTGCGAAGGTATGCAGGTAAACCAGGAAGGCTGGGTACAGGACGCGATCAAAAAAACTATGATTGTTGATGCCCTGGCCAATGACGGCAAATTGACTCATAACGTCGTTATTGCGTGCATCATAATCTGGATAAAGTTCGAAATTGGGTGCGACAGGCTGAGTAATTAGAAAATCAGGTTTCACGGGTTCTATTGCCCAAAGATAGGCTGAAGCTGCCCAGATCATCAAGAAGAGCAATAAGTCAATTGAAATTATTTGTTTAGGTGCGTGGGCAAGCCATCTATTGATCAGCACGGAAAGCCCAACTCCAATAATTAGTGCTCCAATTACTTGAAAAGCCAGGGTAGGGACTCCCGCGCCATACCAAAAATCTTCATCTGCAGGCTTAACCCCAACGATTCTGCTCGATGCGATCCAAGCAATAAGCGCGAAAATAAGTAGAAATGCTCCTGCGATTTTGAAGGTTGGATTTTGCTGATCAATATTTTCTTTCCATCGCTGAATATGAAACCCATAGCGTGATGCCAATGAGCACCAGAGCCCCATTCCAGACGCGATTAAGAGCCAAATTGTAAATGGGAAAACTGCCTTTATGTAATAGTACAAATTTCCAAAAGCATTTAGTGGCGTCCATACCAGGCTCCAGCTAAGGAAAAACAGAAATAATGTCGAGAAAATTAGTATATTCTGGAGATTTTTTCTGTCGAATTTATTCCACCAAACTGAGATTCCAGTATCATTTTGTAATTTCCAGGCCAAGAAACAAAAGCCACTGCTCGCCAAAAGCGATATACAAAGCATCAGGATTCTCGTGATTGAAATTCTTTCGCCGAATAGTCCAATCAATCCTGCGGCAATTAATCCTGCTCCGTAGAAATAAAGGAAGAGCGAAATTGTCCTGATGCCAGGTTTCCAGATAGCTGAAGTTATTTTTTGCATAATTGTTTGTTGTATTTGCCAGAAGAGCCAAACAAAGAAGAAATTAATTTTGCAATGTTTGGTGGAAAGTACTTCCCGCCAAAACTCTTATTCGCGGGGCAACCTATCGGTTACCTTGTCTTTAAATTGCAAGACCAAGATGACAAAGACCCTAAGAAATGTTCAGTAAGAAAATACTTTTTGTTTTAGGGACCTGTTGTTCGAGCTCCTTATTTTATCCTTGAGCACGGGAAACATTTTCTTTCTCAGCTAATCCTGATTGCCCAAACCAGGTTCGAACGATTGGATTAGGTTGGATCAGAAAATAATTAATTAAGATTGGGAAAATGACTCCGGCAAAATAGGCGACCCAATATGAAAGAATCTGATTATTGAAAATATAAAAAACCTTTAGTCCCCAAGTTTCCTGAATGGGGACGTGAAAAATTAATATAACGAGAGATGATTTCCCGATATATCTAAACCCAGAAGATAAGATCGGGATTTTTTCTATTTGTTTGGAAATGGCAAGAATAAATGTAATTCCTAACAGTGCTTCGAGAGTATTAATTGGCAATGATTGGAAGAGTCGTGTATTGAAATCAATGGTCCGGTCAATATAAAAGACCATGGTTAGAAGGCCGGCGACGCTTCCTAATAATGTTATTGGGGATGCAAAAAAAGCTTCAGGTACTATCTTTTTTATCTCAGCACCTAAAATAAAGAAAAATCCACTCACCAGAATTAAATCTATACTAAAAGGCAATCCGAAAAGAGTTAAACTTCGTCCACCTATATTTAAATTGAAAGGCCAGAATATTCCGATAAATGTTACGCCGATCGCCTGTAATATTGCCAGGATAATCCAGCGAGCCCATACTGTGTTGGCTGGTCTGGTTAATTTTGCATATATAAAAGCGAAAATATTCAGGGCAAATAAATGTGGTAAAAACCATAACTGAACCCAATCAATATAATGTCCATTTGCATATATCGCCTTGATAACCCGGGCTGTTGCCACATCAATATTAATTCTTGTAAAAGAGATGGTCATGAAATAGATTAACAAAATGATAACAATGTATGGTTTTAGGACAGTTTCATATCGACGGCGTAAAAGGGTCAAAAATGGGAGATCAGCTTTAAAAAACATGCCAGAGACAAAGAAAAATAGTGGCATGTGGAATGCATAGATCAGTTTATAAAAAAAAGGTGATACCAAGCCGAAATCATTATGCCCCATTACAACCAGCAATATGCCAATACCCTTGGCAACGTCGATGTATTCAATTCGTTTTGACATGATTGCAGCCTCATCTGCTGTAAAAGTTGGATTAATGATACCACGTCGGTGAAGGGTGTTGTTTTTGATTTTATTCTTTGGAATATTGCTATGAGCTCAATGATAAGGTGAAAAATGGCTGGTTCCATTGTTTTTGCATGGCTGGATGATTCTAGGTAATGATGTTGCGCAGCTGGAATGGTGTTCAAAAATAAGTATTTGATAAACTTTGAAAAAACAACTATTTGTAGGGGTCAAGCATTTATAATTATGATGATAAAAATCCGAATACATGAATCGGGAAGCTGTGACACGAAAGCAGATAGTTACGACGATGGTGGCTGACTATTTTTACCAAAAGTAGTTAAAAACCTATTCAGTGAGAGCTTGAGAATCCGTTGATAGCTGATACTAGTGGTATCAAATTCAAGGTACCATGATGCATCAGCGTTAGGCGGAATCCTGATCAAATGACTCGGTTAGTACAAATCATTTGATAATCGAAAGATAAAAGGAAAGACAAACTTATGACTGAAATTATCAATAGTCCTTCAAATCCGCTTATTAAATTGGCCAGGGGGTTACATCAGAAAAAAGTACGTGATGAATTCGGATTATTTCTTGTTGAAGGAATTTTGCATGTTAGCGAGGCTGCTGAGGCCGGGTGGGATTTTAATGCGCTATTTTATTGTCCTGGGCGGTTGAAAAGTGAATATGGGCGTCAATTCGTGGAAACGCAAATTAACAAAGGGGTACGGTGTATCCAGGTTTCGGAAAATGCATTTGAGTCATTTGCTGAGAAAGAAAACCCACAGGGTCTCGCCGCATTGATTCGGCAGAAACCCCGTTTTATTGAAGATATTTCGTCTCTAAAATTTGGTGTTGCGATTGTTACGCCACAAGATCCGGGAAACGTGGGCACTATACTCCGTAATATTGATGCAGTCGGTGCCGATGCCTTGTTATTGCTAGATGGAGGCGTGGAACCCTATAATCCTTCTTCTGTAAGAGCTAGTATGGGTGCGATATTTTGGAAACCTTTTTATATGGCATCTTTTGTAGAGTTCTCTGAGTGGGCAAAAAAAGGTGGCATTCGCATTATTGGGACATCTGCTCACGCAGCGCTGGATTATAAAAAAATAAAGCTGGATGATCGCCCAACGATTTTGCTTCTTGGATCAGAACAAAAAGGACTTCTCCCGGAGCAATTGGGTGTATGCGACGACTTGGTATCAATAAAAATGCGTGGGCGGGCCTCATCCTTAAACCTCGCTGTTGCAGCTGGAATATTACTATATGCATTAAATAGTTGAAAGATATGAGAAAGAGTTATAGAATAGATTAAGTGTTTTGGTTGGCATTATGAATTATTTTAGAAAATTGAAATGAAATAATCCTTCCTTTCGACTTTCCACAAGGAGGCTATGATGGCGAGCAAGAAACCTGGTGTGATTGGAATTCTGACGGGGGGTGGTGATGTTCCAGGTTTGAATCCAGCCATCCGTGCAGTTACAATACGAGCCTTGCGAGAGGGTTATAAAGTTGTCGGTATCAGACGCGGATGGGCGGGATTGACAGACATTGTTCGGGATAAGAATGCTGACAATAGCAATAACTTTCAATTTTTGAACGAGGAAATTGTAAACAGAGCAGGCCGTACCGGAGGTACTTTTTTGCATACTTCCCGTACCAATCCCGGGAAAATGAAAAGCGAAGATGTTCCACTACACCTAAAGGAAAAATATCCAGAATCGCGGTCTGATCTTACGCCAGAAGTGATAAAAAATCTGGATTATCTTGGCATCGATTACCTGATCCCAATTGGAGGGGATGATACGCTTAGTTACGGAGTAAGGTTGTATCAGGAAGGTCTTCGTGTTGTAGCAATTCCTAAAACCATGGACAATGATGTTCCAGGAACAGATTACTGTATAGGGTTCAGCACATGCGTGACCCGAACGATTGCTTTGACAAATAGCTTGCGCACAACGGCTGGCTCTCATGAACGCTTCCTTGTCTTGGAGGTTTTTGGCCGGTATGCGGGTTTTACTGCGATACTTCCTACTATGGCAGGAGCTGCAAATCGGTGTGTAATTCCAGAATATAAATTTAGTATAGAGCATCTTACAGAATTACTGAGCAAAGACCGGATGCTTAATCCAAGCCGATACTCTGTAGTATTAGTCTCGGAAGGGGCAACTTATGAGGGCGGCGATATGGTTTTCGAGGGGAACAAAACTGATGCGTATGGACACGCCAAGCTGGGGGGTATCGGTGATTTGGTAGCAGCGCAGTTAAAAGAAATTTCACCTAAATTCAATGGCGGACAAACGGTAGATGTTGTCACGCAAAAATTGGGTTACATGGTGCGGGGAGGAGATCCAGATGCGATTGATTCGATAGTTCCGATGGCTTTTGGCAACCTGGCTTTGGATTTGATCTTGAAGGGAGTTCATGGTCGACTGGTGGTGTTGAAAAATGGCCGTTACGACAATATGCCCCTTGATGTAGTGACCGCAAGTAAGAAAATTGTCAATGTCCAACATTATTATGACATAGACCGATATAGACCAAAATACGAAAACTTTGAAATGAAACCTTTGTTTATCATGACCAGCGAATAACCTGGAAGAGAATACTCCGAGGTTTTATATTATTGGTGGAAGTTTACTTTTTTTCTGGGATGTCTGCCGTTCTACTAGAATACCGGGTGAGAATCATCCTGGCGGTGAGAGATTCCAAATCTTTGCAAGTTCACAACGATTGAAATGATAATGATGATTTTTCCAATTGGTCCTGTTGTGGATTTACAGGTATCAGATTTTATCGTGTTCAGATGTGGATTGAGCAGTGATCGATACCGGATAAAATTGATATAATTGGGGAAAATTTCCGAAATTAAGATGCATTTTGAATAACAAATTGTCGCTATTCTTGTGATAAATTTGGTACGCTATCGACGTGATGCATCATGGGAATAAGTTACTTCGGCAGTCCCTTTGGTGGTAAAACTTACCAAGCGTAACGGCAGATCAGGTGTAGTCTGCCCATTCTTTTGATTAAATCCAGTGAGTGTGCAATATTTCACAAAATCCATTGTATAATTTTATCAAAATAGAAAGGAGAATCAATGAATATTAATTTTGGCATGTGGCGCAAAGCTGCCTGGGAACTCATCAAAATGGATGATAAACAGGAATGGGATTCCTTGGATATTGTTTCTAAGTGGCTGATCGCGACTCGTTCTGCAGTCACAACAGTTACGATTTATTCTTCGATCATTGGCGGTCTTTTGGCATGGAGGGATGGCGCATTTGCATTCTGGCCGTGGTTGGTGGTAACGCTTGGATTGTTTGTAGCTCACGGTACAAATAATCTATTAAATGATTATACTGATTTTTCTAAGGGCGTTGATAATGATAATTATTTTAGGACTCAATATGGTGTGCATCCGTTAGTTCAAGGATTCTGGAGTAAGAGTCAGCAGATTCAGTGGTTTGTTGTTAGCGGTATTATCGCTTTTCTTTCAGGTGTTTATGCACTCTGGTATTCTCAACTAAATCCAACCGTCATAGGTTTGTTTGCTTTTGGTTCACTTGTTTTACTCTTCTACACCTGGCCCATGAAATATTGGGCTCTTGGCGAACTTGCGATTTTCATTATTTGGGGACCGATTATGATTGCAGGAGTTTATCTGGTCCTTTCAGGGCAGTGGAGTTGGATGGTAGCCTTAGCTGGTATACCTTTCGGCCTGAGTGTTGCGAGTATTAATGTGGCGAAGCACACAGACAAGCTAAGTGATGACAAGAAAAAAGGAGTAGGTACTTTTCCGGTTCGTGTTGGCCAAACCTTTGCCCGATATACGACTGTTGCTGCTATTTTAATTGCTTATAGTGTGGTGATTTATCTGGTTGCGATCGGCTATTTCTCCCTTTTTATGCTCCTTGTTCTATTTGCTGCACAGCGTGCGCTCTATGCGGTGATTGTACTCACCAAACCACGCCCAGATGGTCCGCCTAAGGGCTTTGAGATTTATTGGCCAACTTGGTTTTCAGGTTTTTGTTTTTATCACAACCGTATGTTCGGAGGTTTATTCATTCTTGGTGTTCTGCTCGACACACTTTTCCAAAAACTTCCAATTCAGCTTCCGCTTTCCATCAATTGGTTAGGTGCAATCGCTCTTGGTATTGGTTTAGTAATTGCGCTTGTTCGTTTTGCAATGGATAAATTCAAAGCTAAAAAATAACGACTGTATCGTGCAAAAAAAGCAAGGTGCTGTTGACATTTGCTCAACAGCACTTTGCTTTTTAAACATCAAGTTTTCAAATTGTCAATTAGCCGAGACTTGCCAAGGACATAACCAGATTTCAAGCTGGTTGACCAGAAAATACATCCCTAATCCCAACAAGCTCATGGCCACTACTCCTGCATACATGGCTGAGTAATCGAGAAGCGTGCTGCCTTTAAAATAAATATAATAACCGAGCCCCTGGTTCGTGGCAAAAAGCTCAGCGATGTAAAGTACTGCTACTGCTGTTCCAACTGACTGTCTGATAGCAGTAAAAATGGCGGGTAAGCTGGCTGGCAAGTAAACATATTTGAACAAGGCGCGCCTACCAGCGCCAAGACTTTTCACCGACTGAATTAATTCTGGCCGAAGATTAGACGCCTGGTCTCGAACCAGGACAAGAATCTGAAAGAAAAGAATGATGAAAATGATAACGATCTTGGCGGTATCACCGATGCCGAAAAAAAGAAGAATGATTGGCACAAAGACAACTTTTGGTATCGGGTAAAGAAGGTATATAACGGGCATAAATAGCTGCCCGAGTTTTTTGGATTGTCCCAGCACCAATCCGGCAGGAGCGGCCGTGATGATCGCTAAAAGTGTGCCAGCAAATACCCGCCATAGGCTGACAATGAAATGGCCGAACAATTCTCCGCTGTATAAATCGCGAAAAAATACCAAGAAAACCATGGTAGGTGTCGGTAATATTGGGCGGTTGATCAATAATGCTGCAAATTCCCATCCCATGACGATGGACAAGGATGCCAGAAGTAAATCGCGCCGTCGAAGGTTAATCATAGCCCTTGCCCAATGATTGGATTCATCAGATTTCTTAAATATTTACAGGAAATCTGGTATTCTCTGCTTTCGCGGTAACCGTTGGTACCAGCATTCTTATTCTCAATAATTTGGGCAATACAGTTAGGATGGTTATTTAATAGTAATATCTTGCGACCCATCAAGACTGCTTCTTCGATTGAATGGGTTACCATGATTACTGTCAGTTGCTCTTCCTTGAAAAGTTCCATGGTTAGGCTCTGTAATGATTCGCGGGTCGGGGCATCCAGTGATGAGAAGGGTTCATCCATTAATAGTAAATCAGGTTTTAAGATAAGCGTGCGGGCAATTGCTGTTCGTTGGCGTTGTCCACCTGAAATTTGGCCGGGGTATTTATTCACAACGGAGGTAAGGCCGAGTTTTCCTAGCCATAAATCAAGACTTTCTACCCCAGCTAAACTTTTTGGTGCATGTACGCCGTCTGCTCCGTAAAAATTGCGTAATTCAAGCCCGAGGCTGGCATTTTGGCCAACCGTAGCCCAGGGAAGGAGACCGTAATCTTGCAAAATTAGACCAGTTTGCGGGCGGGGACGGACAAGAGCCTCGTTGTTTACGCTAATGGTCCCTGAAATTGGTGATAGCAGACCAGCAAGTAACGAAAGCAGAGTGCTTTTTCCGCAACCTGAAGGTCCTAATATGGTCCATAAATCGCCGCTTTGAACTTGCCAGTTGAAATTATCAAAGATCGGTGTTGTTTTATAGTTAAATATGAGAGATTCTATTTTGATCATAAAATGTTTATGAAAAGAATATGGTCCCGCCCATGAATTTACGGCAAGAATGATGGATTGACAGAATCTGCGTAAGAAATATTAGCGCTAAAGAGACTTCTGGATTTTGCCCAGGCGAGGACATCATTCCACTCGGCCTCCGATGGAACACCTTTGATCGGGAATTTAGGTATTACATATTTGCCGATCAAAGGTTGTGGTACGATTTTATGTTCCGCCAGTAGATTGCTATATTTGCCGGGATCGGAATTGATCAGGGTAACTGCGGTTTCTATGGCTTCTAAAAAGGCTTTAATCATTCCTGGATTTGCGTCTAAGAATTCTTTTCGAAAGGAGATGACGCTTGCGCCGAGTTTCGGATTAATTGAATCGTCGATGATAATGTTCGCTCCCTGTTGAACCGCCAAGGCTGCCAGCGGGTCTGGCATAACGGCAGCTTTAAGTTCGCCCGATGCCAGTAAGGCCATCCGGTCGGGGATTTTCGGGACTGCTATGGTTTTGATTTCATCTTGAGTGAATCCTTGAGATTCAAGCAGGCGCGTCGTTACATAGTCTATTATTGTTCCTTGTGAGATACCAATTTCGACCCCTTTTAGGCCAGTTATATCGTTTATCCCTGATTGGGCTGAAGAGAGAATGAAAAAATGTCCAGAATTCTCTGTAGCCATCAACCCATAGCGGACTGCCTGAATTTGGACTTTATCCTTGTTGAAGAGCATCACCGCGAGAGTTTCGTTTAATGTGCCATCAGCCTGCCCGGCTTGCATAATTTGATCTCGTTCTGGTGCGGATGCTACCGGAATAAGTTCTACTTTTATATTATTTTTTTCAAATAAGCCTTCTGCCTGGGCTACAAAAATGGGCAGTGTGTCAATAACCGGAATGACCGCAATTTTGAGCGTAGAAGTCTTTGATGTTGGTGGTATTGAGCTACAGGAAAAAAGGGTAAAGGTGATCAGGGCCAGGAAGAAAAATGATTGTTTCATCTTTTGTCGTCTCCTTATCTATTGACAGGAAGTTGATGTTTCATAAATCTGCGGAGTATTCCGGTAGGCGGAATCTATTGCAAGAAAGGATAAATTATTGACAAATTTTCGCGTTTTATTCTCATATTGTAAATGCTTGAGCGAAGAAATGATTATCGTCAATCGTGAACCCTGACTATCAGTTTAGGTGTCAGATAATAACATAATACAAAAATCAGGCGTAAGTAAGACCTCGGGGATTATCTGAGTGATAATCCCCGAGGTCTTACTAGGATATTGGCAACGATGTACTAGATTTGATTATTTTTTATTTTCTCGCCGGGCTTTTAACCATTCTATGATCATTGGAACAGCTGAGATCAGGATAATTGCAATTATTACCAGTTCGAAGTTTTTTTGAACGATTGGCATGGCCCCAAAAAAGTAACCCAAGGAGAGGAAAAGGGATACCCATACTATTCCGCCGATTAAGTTGTATCTAAGGAAATAGCCATAGGACATTTGCCCAATACCAGCAACAAATGGAGCAAAGGTTCTAACGATCGGCACGAATCTGGCCAGGAAAATTGTTTTGCCACCGTGTTTTTCAAAAAACGCATGAGTTCGATCTATGTATTCTTTTTTAATCAGTTTTATCTCGCCGGTATATGCACGAGGACCAATCTTATGACCAATCCAATAGTTAACAGCATCACCACCCACGGCGGCAATAATTAATGTGACAAAAAGGATCAAAGGGTCTAAGCTTTTCATCGCGGCGAATGTTCCCGCGGCAAAAATGAGCGAGTCTCCAGGTAAGAAAGGTGTCACAACTAGACCTGTTTCGCAAAAAATGACCAGGAAAAGAATAACATACGTCTGTGTGCCGTACTGGGTGATAATTTCTCCCAGGAATTTGTCCAGATGTAAAAAAATATCGAATAACGTTTTCAGGATTTCCATTTTTTCTCCCGACAAAAATAGTGATAGCGCTGGATTATACCCCAGCTTAATACTCATTCGGCTAGTTGAAGTTTTTTCATTTGGCTGTTATTGTAGATAAGCCCAGAGAAAATTGCTAGTGCGAGTAAAATCCACCCTGCTATCCAAGGATATGAATTTCGAAGATAGAAGGGGATAATTGGTACATACGCTGCAAGGCTGTTCATCGCCAATCCAAGGCTAATGGCATTCCAGGCACCATGCACAAGTGTTACTGCAAGGAAAGTTATCGCAAGCTGACGGTATCGGTGGTTTTCTTTTGCTGAGATTAATGCCCAGCCGAGAAGCCCGCTATTAAATATGTGTGGAAGCGCGGCAGATGCACGTACTGCAGCGCTGGATGACCAATCTGCGTAGCCGAGGCTAGTAAAGCTAATATTTTCTACCAATGCAAATGCTGCTCCACAAAGAGTCCCAAGCACGAAACCATCGCTGGGCCGGTGGATTTGGTTTTTTAAAAGCCATAAAAGAATAATCTTGAAGGTTTCTTCAATGAAAGGAATGGCTACAGAAAAAATTCCAAGAGCCGCGATAGCTGTTCCTGGTGAAAATAATAAATTTGCAACCAATTGCATGATTGCATCTTCGCTTTGTTTGCTAGATTCGTAGGTGCTAATCATCAAACTAAATTGATTATTTAATTCGGGAATAAATTTGACGATAAGAATGTATATCGCTAAGAACGCACCAAAAACGCAAGCTTCTAAGATGAGGGCTAAAATTGGAGATACCACGAGACTAGCCCCAAAAACAGTCCACACGTGCCGAAAAGATGGCAAAGTTATGCCCCTCAACCCAATACGTAAATACATCACGATTGGCAGGCAGACCGCGAGGAAATTAAGGAAAGGCAGGAAGAGAGATGCAACTGGTTGACTTGTTGAGATGGCCTGTCCTATCATCAGACTCAAAAGCCATAATGTTATTAAAGATGAGAAAAAAATTCGGTCGTCCACTTTAATGGCTAAATTGTTCGCATCAGGTCTGCCAAGAAAATTTATTACATTGAAGTAAAACCCCGGGATGAGTAAAAGTCCTATCGCCACCTTACCAAATGCAAGCATTAGAACGCTTACAGGTTCGCTGGTTTTTATATTTGGCTGTGTTAAGACAGAGATCAGTGCCAGAAAAAATCCTAGCACGAACATAGCGAGTGCTCCTGTAGCAAATAAAATGGCTGTGAAAAACGATCCCCAATTTTTGGGTTGGATTGCAGGTGTAGAAAAATTCATCTTTCCTCGATTGTTACTGTAAATAGTGTGTCGGGCTCGACATCGGGCTGATGATTGGATGGGTCAAAAGGTGTTAAGAGAGAAAGCACCTCTATTCCACCCGTTACTTGGCCAAAGATGGAGTAGTCCTTGTTGAGATGAGGAGCGGGGGCCAGTGTTATGAAAAATTGACTGCCATTTGTATCTGGCCCTGAATTAACCATACCAACCATTCCTGCCCTATCATAGACAAATGAATTTGTTTCGTTTGGGATGTAATATCCAGGACCTCCTAAACCGGTACCAGTTGGATCGCCGGATTGTGCTAGGAAGCCAGGAATAACGCGATGAAAAGGTATATTGTCATACCAGCCTTTTTGGGCCAGAAAAATAAAATTATTTACAGTATTTGGGGCTTTATCCAAGAAAAGAGTCACTTTTATTGTGCCCTTGGAAGTGATTAATGTTGCAACGTATTTTTTCACTGGATCGATAACTATAGGAGGGCAGCTGCTGAATTGTTTTTGAGGGAGAATTGCCAGTTTTACCAAGTTTTCCAATTGATCAATTAAATTTGGTTGCCACTTGAGAATCTCACCATTAATCAATATAACTGGCGCGCCGGGGAGCTTAATGTTTTGGCCATTAACCCAGGCCTTTTGCGCAAGGGTTTCCAATGCTGGACTTGTCAAATCAGCTTCAAACTGGGATTTATTAACCGGGATGGATTCTGCCTGTTTGATGATCCAATTTTGAAAATCAACGGGATTGAGGTTTAGCCATTCGGCTTGCCGGGAATAGAGGAGATCATGCATTTCCCAAAATTTACCTTGCAAACTGGCGGCTTCAGCAGCCTGGGTTGATAAAGCTGCTTTGTCATGAATACTTATAAGCGGAAAATTACGGAAAACCAGGCGGACGTCTTTTGGATATTTTTTTACAAAAGATTTTAGGAGTGGGGCAATGCTTGCGCATGATGAACATTGGAAGTCGCTGTAGACTAATATGGTTACAAATGCATCAGCTTTGCCTAATGAATGGTCATCAGAATTCACGGGATGAAATAGTGATAGCTCACCAGAAACCGGGGTTGGTAGTCGGGTGTCTATACAATTACCCAGGCTAAACCGGGTTGGTAAAGGAGGGTTTGGGGTTAGTATTATTTTTTCCGTGCGGGGTGGGTTAGCATTGTTAGTGCAGGCAGGTAGTAAAAAAGATAATAATATAAATAAAACGAAATTGCGCACGAATTTCATTATCATGTCCTAGGTTTATTCTTTATGAGAAAAAATAATAATATTGATCTAGTTATTATTTACAGCTTTTTGGAGTTCTGCAAATGTGGTCATGGCCGAAATACGGTCAAGAAATTCTACTAACGAATGACTTTGAGTGCGTAAGGCACGGACCGCCGGTCCGACCGGATCCTCGCCTGCAGCTCCGCCTGGAGTATCGGCATAAGATCCGTTAAATGCGAAATATGCTTGGTTGATTTTTCGAATAGGATACCCATTGTCCCAGAAAAATTGGCGCCTCTGCTCCATGTAAGTTTCGGCTTCACTAATTTTTCCGTCACTGAGTAACTTATCCGCTTTAACGCGGGTTGTGTGCATCTCAGCACGAAAGTCGAAATTTGTTGGGTTGATATTTTTACGTTTGCTGGAAACTAGTTTTAGGAAATTATTATTCTGGGCAAGCAAGCCTGGGTAATAGCGTTCCATTACAATTTTTCCAATTTCTGTGCCGGCGATTGATGCCGTTGTCTCGTTCATTGTTCTAAGTTCTGGAGTATTGTAATTATTTCCCAAAGGTCGCTGCCCTAAATATATATGTGTCCATTCGTGCCCGATAGTACTTGTCAACCAATCGATGGATGCAGTTTGCATGATCATAGTTGGGTAGGCAGCCAATCCGCCAATATTTACCACCAGTGACGAAACATTGAGTTGTTTGTCGACATTATTTTCGAGGGTCGAAGCTTCACTGGTTGTAAGTGGCGTGAGTATATAATTTGTTTCGGACCCAATTTTCTCACGTTTTGAGATAACCAGGTTTTGGGGTAATGGGGTTATGTGGTATAAGACCCAAGGAATAGGTTGACCGCCCGTGGTTAGTCCAAGATCATTCAAGGCAGATGTAACCTGGAATTCTAGAGTTGCCTCTGCAAATGGGGTGATTAAATTTAGTCGATGATCGAGTTCCTGTAACTTAATTCGGAGTGATTCGGATGCGACCGTTGGATCAGTGATGGATGGGTTGCTATAAACCAGATCAATTTCTTGATTTGTTTTTTCTATAGCTTTTATCAGTTCAAAACTTTCCAAGACTATTTGTTGTTGTGCTTGAGTGTTTATGTAATGTGGTGTGCCAATTGCGCTTTGAGTCAGTTTAATCCAGGTTGAATTGGCTGTCCAAGTGACGAAGTCGAAGGCTTTGTCAACAGCTAATACGTGAATTCGATCTTGTAGATCGTCCAGGCGAGCATTGCTGAAGGACAAGAAAGAGAAGAACCAAAATAATATGAAGTAATTGAAAATCCGCTCAGTAAGATTCATAGGCTGATTATAACCAATGAATATAAATGACTCGTTAAACAAAAAGCCCGTCAGTTTTCCGACGGGTTTTTTGTCCGCATCTTATTTTTGTTCTTTTAGAAATTTATCAATAGCGTCGGCGGCTTTTCGTCCTGCTACCATTGCAGTGACGACGAGATCCGGCCCTGTAACTCCGTCACCACCGGCATATACTCCGGGGCGCGAGGTGGCGCCGGTTTTTTTATCTACCAGGGTGATTAAACCCCAATCATGGACTTCCAGGTTGGTGGTTGTCTTGCCAATAATTGGATCAGGCCAATATCCAAGAGCTTTGATGGCGGTATCGATCGCAATGGAGAAATTTGAACTTTCCACCGGGACAGGCTTTCGCCTGCCTTTGGCATCAGGTTCCCCGAGTTTCATCTCTATACATTCGACTGCTGCCAAGCGGCCATCTGGTCCTGCAAGAAATTGTACCGGCTGGGTAAGAAACCGATACTGCGCGCCTTCATCTTTTGCCATCTGTCGGTCTTTTTTCCCGCCGGGCATCTCTTTTTCTGTACGGCGGTAAATGCAAATTACTTCTTCCGCACCAATACGAAGTGCAGTGCGCAGACAATCTGATGCAGTATCACCGCCACCAATAACGGCAACACGTTTACCCATTTGTGGGCGTTCGCGCTTGTCGTTGGGTAGGTATTTTAAATCGACATTTCCTCGGATCAAGAAATCGGTAGCCTCGTATACTCCAGGGAGATCTTCCCCCGGAATTTCCATCTTGGCATCGATACCAGCTCCAACCCCTAAGAATACTGCCTGAAAGCCTTCACCGAAAAGTTGGTCAATGGTTTTGTCTTTTCCGATATATGTATTTCCCACAAATTTGGCGCCCGCTTTTTCCAGGTCACTCCACTTGGCAAACAGGGAGCTTTTGGGAAGTTTGAAGTTTGGGATGCCGTAGACCATTAAGCCACCAGGTGCTGGTTTGGCATCAAAAAGCGTAACTTCATGACCTTTTTCAAGCAAAAGGTGGGCACAGGACATACCAGCTGGTCCGGCTCCCACGATCGCTACTTTATTTCCAGTTGGCTTGCTTTTTTGAATTACAAAGGGATCGTTCTCATTTTCCCACTCAAGTGCAAATACTTCAAGCTGGCCGGTTAAGACTGGCTGATGCTGTTTATTCAGAACGCATGAGCCTTGACAGAGTTGTTCATGCGGACAGACTCGCCCACAGATTTCAGGAAGTGAAGAAGTCTGATGATAAATTTGCGCGGCTTCTTTAAATCGACCTTGTTCAATCAGCCACATTGCAGATGGGATGTCATTGTTAGTTGGACAGGCTACCATGCAAGGAGCTGGGTCTGGACAATGGATACAGCGTGAAGCTTCTAGTCGTGCTCTATCCAGATCGAAAGAGATTACCACGTCATCGAAATCGCGGACTCGTTCGTCGGGTGAACGCAGTGATAGATCATGGAAGGGTTTATTGACCCTTTCCTTACGGTCAATCGCTAGGAACTCACTTGGGACAGCCTGCATGGATTCTCCTCGTTCGTTGTGGACAGCTTTTTCAATGTACTAAAATGATACCCAATCATAATCAATAGACACAGCCTTTAATGTAACCAAAGTGGACGACATTCGTCACAAACCAAGTCTAATCGGTAATATTTCTGTTTCATAGTAAGAAGATCTGATTTCATCCGAACTAATATGGTGTAAAATTTATATTTAGAGTATATAAATTTTATTACTTTGTTCTCAGTTCAACCTTCGTATTTTTAAGAAAAACATATAAATTTCTCTGGTTCTGATGTTTTTTGTGGTCATTGCTTGCAGCCAGACATGGAGGTCGCAACCAGCAAATTGTGCAACCAATTTGAATGGTAAACGAATCCGTTCATTCTATGAGCTGGCGAAGAATAGGTCTTACTGATCTCAG
>CAINXK010000061.1 GCA_903854805.1 uncultured Anaerolineae bacterium | reverse complement strand
AGGCCAATCCCAGCTGGGATTGGCCTGCTTCGTTATTATAATTTTCTCGCCCTGTCAACCAGGGCGTTTACCCCGTTTACTCAACTGCCGTTATCAGAGTTTCCAATTGGGGAATACGCTTCACTCCAATCACCAGAGAAACAACCGCTGGCTGTTCCAACAGGCTCTTCAAGGCATGCTGCAACAAAGTGCGACCCTGTTTTTCAGCTTCTGCTTGAATATTATCCAGTTTATCGAACAATTCATCCGTCAATGCCATTGTCCATTCGGGCTTTTCCACCTGTCGCGAATCAGATGGCACAACGGCCCCACGCTGATATTTATTGGTCAACAAACCACCTTGCAGCACCTGGTAGGGCAGAACTGCAATCTGTTCCCGCTGGCATAATGGCAAAATTTCAGCTTCAATATCACGTTTGAGTAAACTGTAGGCTGGCTGCAGCGCCACGGGCCGCCGCCAACCATTTTCATCACATATTTTCAACAGGTTGGTTATCTGCTCGGCAGAAAAATTGGAAATTGCCCAGTAACGAGCCTTGCCTGCCTCAATGATTTCGTTAAAAGCCTGGATGGACTCGGCCAGCGGCGTGGATAAATCTGCTTTATGCATATAGTACAGGTCGACGTAATCACATCCCAGCCGAACCAGAGACCGGTCAATCTCGCGGAGTACGTGGGCCCGGCTTAAGCCCTGGTCACCATCTGTCGGGCCGATTTTCATACCCACCTTGGTAGCCACAACGGCCTGTTCGCGTTTACCCTTCAAGGCTTTACCCAAAATCTCCTCTGCCACCCCGCCCGGTGACCCAAGATATCTAGAATAGCCCTCATACATATTGGCTGTATCCAAAAAGTTAACACCGTGATCCAGGGCCCAATGGGTTAGATCAATGGCATCTGCTTCGGTAACAGGCGTGCCGAAGGTCATCGTCCCCAAACACAGGGGCGACACTTTAAGGTCGGTTCTCGGAAGTACTTGTAAATTCATATCTACTTCGCTTTCAGGGCTGCAATGCCGGCTTTGACAGAATCAACAAGATAATCCATGGTGTCATCAGGCATTCCAATCCACCACGGGAAACTGAAAGAGTTATCCCACCAGTCATCCAATACCGGACAATTCTGTTCGCCAGCGCCCAACTTCTGAAAAAGTGGATACCGGAAAAGTGGGTGATACTGGACAATCGCACGTATTCCGGCCTCAGTCGTTAAGAAATCAAGCAGGTCGTTCCGGTTTTTTCCAAAAGCCGCACCATCGAAATGCAACACAAACTGATGATAGATATGGCGATAGCCATCTGGGATCTTTGCCAGGGTAATTTCCGGGATATCAGACAGGGCGGCGCGCAGTCTATTAGCCTGGGCAATCAAGACATCGTTATTTTGATCGAGGGTCTTCAATAATTCACTGCCGAGCGCGCATTGAGCCTCACCAATACTGAAATTATTTGGCCAGGTACCTTCCAGATCGACATCTACGTTTGACATGGCCGGAACCCAATATCTTTCACGATCTGCAGAAAAAGGTCGAACGCCATTGTGGCGCAAACCCGGAGTAATCGCGGCATCTTCGGCAGACTTGACGGTCAGCATGCCACCTTCACCGAGTGTGGTGATATTCTTGGCACCGTGGAAGCTAAAGCAGCCAAAATCGCCAAAACTGCCAACTCTTTTTCCGTTGATGGCAGCCCCAGGAGCCTGTGCGCAGTCTTCAACCACCCGCAAATTGTGTTTCTCAGCAATTTTCATAATGGCGGGCATATCCACTGGCATACCCAAAAGATGCACAACCAACAAGACTTTGGTACGGGCTGTGATCTTCTTTTCAATATCTTCCGGATCTATAACCCATGTTTCCGGATCAATATCAGCCCAGACCAGTTTGGCACCAGTCATACCAAAAGGAAGAGCGGACGCGCAAAAAGTATAGCCCGGAGCAATCACTTCATCGCCAGGACCAATACGGCACATAATGGCAGAAAGACGCAGAGCACTGGTGGCATTATCAACAGCGAAAGCATAATTGGCGCCAGAATACGCCTTGAAATCAGCCTCAAACTGGCGCATATAGTTGCCCTGCGTTTGAACTTCAGCATTGCGCATCACATTAACAACAGCGTTAATTTCCGATTCAGTGTAGGTTCGCATGCGCGCCGGAAAGTTAACTCGATACCCGGCCACTGATCCACGGCCAGAGGCATCACCGACTTTGGTTGTTTTGGATTGGTTTGACATTTAACAGCTCCTTATATGATGATGAAATAGAAAATTTCAGTTTTGTGGTAACGCAGCGGCAGCCAGGCACAATTCAATTGCCCGCTGTGCATTTTCAATAACCCAGGCTGGCGCTTTATCATCGTGGTCCAGCAGTATATTTTTGCAGACACCCCGCTTCTGAAGAGCATAATTAAGCATGTGAAACAGAGTCGACGATTCTGGTCGCTTCTCGATGCTTTCCTTGACCAGCTGAATGACTTTGTTGATCTCGACCTGGATGGATTCTGCCAATTGAAAATTACCCGCCCGGACAGCCCGGTAGACAGCAGTAAATGGGAGTGGATCAATGTGCATCAAACTGACAATAAAGCCAGAAGCACCCATGCGTATAGACTCGGCGATCAGGTTTTCCTTGCCTTGCATAAGGTAAAAATCAGGATACGATTGCAAAGCATCCACAAGACCCTTGAAGCGTTCCAGGTCAGCGCTGGAATCTTTGAAACCGATAATGTTGCCGTGCCGGGCCAGGCGTAAAACCATGTCATCTGCAAGTTTCACATTTGTAAATTCGGGGATGTCGTACACGATAACCGGCAGTGGGCTGGCATCCGCAAATTTTGAATAGACTGTTTCAATTTCGACCTGGTTATAGTGAAAATAGGTCGGAACGGTCGCAACAGCAACCTGAGCGCCAGAATCAGCCATCGCGCGCGCATTCTCGAGCATCCCAGGCAGCCCGGATGATGTGCAGCCTGCAAACAATGGCACAGTAGCCCTGATTTGATCTGCAGCTGTGCGGCACAACCGGGCACGTTCGCTTAGACTGAACCATGGACCACGACCGGTGGTTCCCGCAATGAAGATGCCTTTACAACCAACTTCCAACATTTCATTACAAACAGATCGGAAGCCATCCAAATCCAAATTTCCGTCTGGAGTACAAGGTGTCACGATGGGAATAACTGGGCCAAGATCTTTCATCTTTCATCCTTTTGAGTCTGTAGGTTTACCAAATCAAGCATCGATATTTGAATTCGGCTGGGAAGCAGCATCCCTAAAAGCCAGGGGTAATCTCTATACGGATCGCTGGTGTAATAACTGATGAAAAGCTTTTCATCCTTGATCGCAACGCCAGCGTATGCCGTATCTCCGGCACTGGGCAAATCCGTCAGGTGCATCAGGTTACCAGTTTTCTCATCAACCAGAAAAACTGCAGTTCTTTTCTGACTGAATGCTGACCCGTTTCCTTGCTGCTTTGTAAATATCAGCCCTAATCCATTCCGGGAATTTGAATTTTTCACATTTCGTGCCGCACTATTCAAGCGAGGCTGAAACCTGCCCACCACGTAAAGCTTGTCATTGACGCTGAAAAGGTTCGGGCTATCCAGGCGGTTATCGGTGTTACGAGCTAACTGAGCCCAGGTCTGGAAGGGCGGCGCTGTGGTTGAGATCAACGTGGCGGCCTTTTCACTTCCAAAAATCGCGCTGCCTGCTTCCAGCCGCGAGACTGCAACCATGCCGCCATCTTTTAAGAAATGGAGCGCTGTTTCATCTGCATGCTCATCGTTACCGGTAAATATTGTGCTCTGGATATTCCAATCGAGGCCATCGTTTGAGCGCAATACTACAACAGTACCCTGATCGATATGGTGCGCAGGTGCGTACCAGGCCATATCATCCTGGGTAATCGAGCGTCCTAACAACCAACCTTCGGCCATAACGACTTCAAAGGGTGTCCAATCCAGGCCGTTTTTGCTATGAGCAGCGATTGTCTGATATGGCGCAGGATCAAACTGCTTGTTTAGCAGCGCATACAAAAACAATTGGCCCTGGATAATTCCCAATTTTGGATCACGGATATCCTGCCCGGCGCCATCAAATTTTTTAACTTCCTGCCAGTTGCGCGCATCGCTGGAGCGCAGCAGGACCACGCGACTCTTTTTGCTCGCAAAATGAGATGGCGATGAAACATACACCAACCAAAAATCATCCTGCCAGATAAGCATGTCAGTAAAAGCGTTATGCTCACCATCGTCAGCAACAATCCACGTTTCCATCCGCAGATCTGTGATAATGCGCTTTCGCTTTGCCTCCAGCAGCCAAACCAGCAACAGCAAGGCCGGCAGCAGGACCACAAGCCCGATAGCGCTGGCAACCAGCCTGAGCACCCAGGGCGTGGCATAAAAACCAATCGCCAGAAATCCGACGCCTGTAATGAACACCAATCCCAGGCTGATCTCGAACCGAACCTTCATGCTAAACCTTGCCCTGCGCAGAATCCTGGGAAGGCTCTCCCGCACGACGTTTTGCAAGTTCAGCACGCACCTGCTCAAACACTTTGCGATTCAATGGGTAACGCGATGCAAAAATGATACCTACCAGCAGGAACACAGCCGGTATTGGGCCAATCAGCGCCTGAATACCGAGAATTGTGCTGCGTGGTTGGACGGGTGCATTGGCTACATAGCCCGTCCACTCCAGCATCAAAAGTACAAACGGAAGTGATAGCGATGAACCAATCTTACGCATGGTTTGAACCAGGCTGTAGAACATGCCTTCATGGCGCTGCCCTGTTTTTAGTTCATCCCATTCCACTGCATCTGGGATCATGGACCAGGTTAGAACCTGAATTGCGCCCAAACCAAAGCCAACCAGGCTGCTAAACACCAGGACAAGCGGCAGACCCCATTCTGGGTTCATAAAACCCATCCCAATGATCGAAACAGACAGGAAAAGCATCCCAAAAACAATTGCTTTTTGCTTGTCCCAGTGACTCGCGACCCAGTTCCAAAATGGCAGAGAGACCAGTGCGGCAACGAATAACAAGCCGAAGACAAGATCATAATTTTGTTCAAGATTTAAACGGTATTTGAGAAAATACAGCAAAGTGGCTTGAGTGACATCCAGGGCAGTCCAGCCAAACAGGAAAATGCCCGTGGCATATAAAAAGGGTTTGTTATTAATAGCCGCAAGAACGGAAGCCTTGATACCCGGCTGTTCCTGATCCTGGTATTCTGCACGTTCGCGAGTTCCAAAGAAAACAGCCAGCATGGGAAGGATACTCAGGAACGCCACAGCGGCACCAACTGTCATGACACGCCCGGCACTTTCCGGATTCATGGTGCCAATAATTGCAAGCGGAACAACAAAGGCAATCATTGCACCGAGTGTGGAGAAAACCATTCTGTAGGTGGTCAGGCTGGTGCGCTCGTCGTAATCTGATGTCAACTCAGGTGTCAGCGCAAAATACGGCATGTAAAGAACGGTTGCCATGGTATCGTAGAGCACGAAGGCTAAGCCATAATAAATTGCGAGACCCATCTGTGTACTAAAGGGCGGGATCCACCAGAGCAGCATATAAACTAACGCAAATGGCAGCATACCGAACAGGATGAAAGGCCGTCGCCGTCCCCAACGGCTGCGGGTTCGATCAGAAAGATAACCGATGATTGGGTCATTGATGTAATCGAATGTGCGGCCGACAAATATCACCAACGCGGCCAAACCCGGGCGCAGACCGACCACATCGGTCAAGAATATTGCGAACAACAGCCCAACCATGGTGTCTGCCAGGTTAATGCCCGCATCCCCAGCTCCGTACATCAGCTTGGTGCGTCGTGAGAGACCTTCTTTTGCGATAGTCATGACTGCCGGACTCCTTATTCTTTTACAGCGCCAAACGTAATGCCTTTAATAAAATACTGCTGAAAAGAGACAAACAAAATGATCATAAACAACGCGCCAAAAGAACCACCCGCCATCGTCAGCCCAATATTTGTGATCTCTTTTCCAACCGCGGGGGTGCGCGAGATCGTCGAAATTCCCACTGGAATGGTATATTGCAACTTATTTGATGCAAGAACCATGTGCCACATGAAATAATTCCAAGATTGGTTGAATGTAAAAATCGACAATGCCGCCAGGGCAGGTTTCAACAAGGGCAACACGATCAGCCGAAAGACACCCCATTCGGAGGCACCATCAATCCGGGCTGCATCCAACAATTCATCCGGAATATTGCTACAAAATTGTTTAATGAGAAAAATGCCAAAAGGTGATGAAATCATCGGCATGGCCATGGCAAAGTATGTACCAAGCGTGGTGGATGTCAGGTGCAGCGTTCGCACCAGCAAAAAGAGCGGGATCAGCATGACCTGGTTGGGCAGGAACATCGTCGCCAAGAGGATAAAAAAGAGAACATTCGACCCGGGAAATTTCTTCTTACCAAAACCATAGCCGGTCAGGGTGCTGACGATCAGCACCAGGACAACGGTAATCAGAGAAACTGCAACACTATTCAACACCCAGCGCCAGATCGGCCAGGGCCCGGTGAAAAGCCGGATCCAGTTTTCAAGGGTGGGTTGGCTTGGAAAAATCTCTGGCGGCAAAGCCATTGTTACGCTTTGCAGTTTGAGGGAACCTGTAAACATCCAATAAAGTGGTAAGAGAAAGGTGGCGGCCAGCACGGTCAGCAAGAAATAACCCAACAGTCGCGTTGTTTTTTCAACTGCCAGCTGGTAAGCATCCTCTGTATTTGTCTGTTTCGACATCGTTTTTTGTACTCCTGGTTTTGTCCCGAACCATACGGGATATCATTCTGATTAATTTTCAGATAATCTCAAGGTTCCGATCTTTTCCCTTTTGATGCATGAAAAAAGAACCTGTTATGGGCTAGGCCAAGAATTACTGTCAAATATCATTCTGATTCCAAAATTTTAGCTGCACAAATGTAAACACCATAATGATCACCATGAGAACTACCCCAATGGCAGATGCTTTTCCGTAATTACCTGACCCGACAAAGGCTGTCTGGAAAATTAGGAAAACCAAGGATGTGCTGCTATTGAAGGGTCCCCCCCCCGTAACCATATAAATAACTTCCCAGAGTTGAAAAACCTGAATTATCTGAGTGGCCAACACAAAAAGTAGAACCGGGCGAAGCAGAGGCAACCGAATAAAAAGTGTTTTTTGAAAACTATTTGCGCCATCAACGGTAGCAGCGTCCAATATGTCCTGAGAAATACCCGCCAGACCCGCCAGAAAAAGGATGATTGGTTGCCCAATGGTGAAGGTCAGGACAACCGCGCAGACTGCCTGAAAACTGTGAGGCACAGTCGCCAGCCACAGGACCGGCTCAATACCAAACAACTCAAGAACATAATTGAGTAATCCGTAAGTGGGATTAAATATCCACAAATAAACAACCGATAAAACCACACCGCCGGCCACTCCGGGAAGATAGAAAGCGCCTCGGAAGAAGCCTTGCAGCTTGGGCCCTAACGGTTCAATTAGTAATGCAACAAAGAGAGCAATTAGAACTGTTAAAGGCACAATCACCAGTGTGTAATTGATCGTGTTCTTGAGTGCCTGCCTAAAAATCAGATCTTTACTAAGTAATATGTACTGATCAAAACCAACAAATTGGCGGGCGCTAAAATTAAAGGTGGTTTTGTAAAATGACAGGCTGATTGCAAATAGAATTGGGATCAGCATAAAGGCAATAAATGCAATATATCCAGGCGCAATAAATAAATAGCCCGTCCATCCTTTTCGGAATTCCTTCACAAATACCTGGAATTTTGTCACTAATCCGAAACTCCTGTCTAAGAAGCGAGAAAGAGCCCAGGTTACCAGAGAAACCCCGTCCCGATCGATACCGGGACATTGCACTGAACAACCTGGGCTCAATAATTAGTCTAAATTGTTACGGTTTGATCTTCAAAACTACTTATTACGGGCAGCTGGTTACAATTCCATTCGCGCGCTCTACAAAAGCATCCAACAGAGCCTGGACATCGGCTTTATCCTGCCAGAAAGCCTGGCGAGTCTCAGCCCATGCTGTGCGAACATCACCATAATTACAAGGAACGCCATTGGTGAAATAGGGATCGTAAGAACCGAACTTGCGGGCTGCAGCCAGAGGTTCCGCGATCGAGGGAACGTCACTCTTGAAAGTGGCATCCGAGCGGATAGGTGTTTTTCCCCTGCTCATAGCGATCTCGGTGGCAGTATCCGGCATCTGCATGAACTGAACCAGGT
>CAINXK010000060.1 GCA_903854805.1 uncultured Anaerolineae bacterium | reverse complement strand
AGGCGATTTCCGAAAGCCGAATTATCTTGAAGGTGGCTCAGGGGTGGTTCAAAATAGAGTATATAGCAGGGTAACCGGTTTGAAAAGTCAGCATTTTAACCGACAGTAAAATTGGTTTGGGGTGCGAATGGCCAGATTTGAATTGAGCACAGACTGGTATAATCAAAATCAAATTATCTGACGGAGAAAATTAATGGATTTGTTTTCGCAATTGTTTGGTTCGCCAGTGCCGGCAATCACGCCCACTGAACTGCAGGAAAAATTAAAAGCTGCAAAGCGCCCTTTCGTTTTAGATGTGCGCCAACCGGAAGAATTCCGTGAAGCTCATATCAGTGGGGCCAAGCTGATCCCGCTGGGAGAATTAAAAAGCCATCTGGCTGATCTGCCCAAGGAGCGCGAGATCGTGGCCGTGTGCGCATCCGGCAGCAGGAGCACTTCAGCGGCTAAAATTTTGTCTGGCGCGGGTTACCAGGTGCTCAATATGCGCGGAGGCATGTCTGCCTGGCAGCGGGAAAAATTACCTGTCAAAAAAGGCATGGCCTCATAAACGTACATAAGTGGGGTTGGGTTTTGCTCTGGGCATAAGTACGACTTCATGAAAAAAATTGCAATAGTGCACGAGTGGTTTACAAGCCTGGGTGGTTCGGAGAAGGTGATTGAACAGCTGCTGCAGGTCTTTCCTGGGGCGGATCTTTTCAGTTTAATTGATTTCCTGCCTGAAAAAGAGCGCGGTATGCTTGGAAATACGCCAGTGCGGACATCCTACCTTCAGCAGGCTCCTTTTATAAATGGCAGTAATTACCGCGCCTACCTGCCTTTTATGCCACTGGCGATAGAGCAGCTTGATCTATCTGCTTATGATGTGATCATCTCCAATTGTCATGCAGTTTCCAAAGGTGCGATTACAGGACCAGATCAGCTGCAGATTGGCTATATCCATACACCGATGCGCTATGCCTGGGATATGCAAAATGCTTATCTGGAAAATAGCGGGATGAATGGGCTGAGAGGCATGTTTGCGCGCATATTTTTGCATTATATTCGGATCTGGGATGTGGCAGCCGCCAGCCGTCCGGATGTTTTGATCGCGAATTCCAGTTTTATTGCCAGGCGGATCAGAAAGGTATACCGGCGGGAATCAACCGTTATTCATCCACCCGTCGATACCGATTATTTCACACCGCAAGGAGCGCGTGAAGATTTTTACTTTACAGCTTCACGCTTTGTGCCTTACAAGCGGATTGACCTGATCGTTGACGCCTTTCGAGGCATGCCGGATAAAAAATTGGTTATCATTGGCGATGGGCCGGAATTAGCGCGCATCCGGCCTTTGTTCAGTGAGAACATCACCTGGCTGGGTTACCAACCGGCAAGCGTGCTGCGGGAAAATCTGCGGCGCTGCCGGGCTTTTATTTTTGCGGCCAGGGAAGATTTCGGAATCATGCCAGTGGAAGCGCAGGCCTGTGGCACGCCAGTGATTGCTTTTGGCGAAGGCGGTGCCACGGATACAGTGCAGGGGCAGGGCAGTCTGAACCCGACGGGGATATTTTTTAAATCCCAAACGGTGGAAGCTTTACGGACAGCTGTGCTGGAATTTGAAAATCAGAACATCGATTCCCAGGACTGCCGCAAAAATGCTGAACGATTCTCGAATCAGCGCTTCAGAGAAGAGTTCGATGCCTTTGTAAAGCGTGCCTGGCTAGATTTTCAACAGGCTTAACGAGATGATTGCCCCCATTTTTATCAATGGCAAGTTTCTGACCAGTCCGGTGACGGGTGTTCAGCGTTATGCGTTGGAATTGTTGCGCGCCATGGATACCATTCTGGGTGAACCGGAATACCGTAAGCTCCAGATAGTGTGTTTGGCTCCTCCGAAAACGCAAACGGCGCCGGCTTGGAAAAGGATTGAACTGCGCCGGGTGGGTGTCAACCCGGGTAACCTGTGGGAGCAGCTGGATCTGCCCATGATTGCGCGCGGGCGTTTGATATTTTCCCCGGCGAATACTGGCCCAGCTTTTTATTCCAACCAGGTGATCACCTTGCATGATGCGGCTGTTTTTGGGGTGCCGCAAGCATATTCAAGTCTTTTTCGGATTAAATACGCGTTATTATTTAATGCGATTGTGCGCACTGCCAGGCTGATTCTGACCGTTTCGAGTTTCTCGCAGCGCGAATTGTCACGTTACCTGCGGGTTCCGGCCGAGCGCTTTACCGTCATTGCTTCGGGTGGGGATCATCTGGATGGCACGCTCCCGGACCCCAGCATCCTGATCAAACATGCTCTGACGCGCCATTCGTACTTGCTAAGCGTGGCCAGCCAGAGCGTGCATAAGAACTTCGGGCGGGTTTTGCAAGCCGCGGATCTGATCGAAGCAGATCTGGAGTTTGCGGCGGCGGGCGGCTCATACCAACAAATATTCCAAAAGACCGAAGGATCTGCGGAGCACCCGAATGTGCGCCTGCTTGGGTACGTGAGTGACGCAGAATTAAAAGCACTCTATGAAAACGCCCTGGGTTTTATTTTTCCATCCATTTATGAGGGATTTGGACTGCCGGTGCTGGAAGCCATGAACTGTGGGTGCCCGGTGCTATGTTCAAACGCGGCTTCCTTGCCCGAAGTGGGTGGTGAGGCAGTCTTATATTTTAATCCACTTTCTGTGGACGAGATGGCCATGGCGATTCGGAAATTTCTGGATGAGCCAGGTTTGAGGGCTGATTTGCAAGCCCGGGGACGGGTGCAGGCCTCCAGGTTTCGCTGGGAAAGCACTGCCCGACAGGTGCTCGCGCGCTTGCTGGCATGCAGCCTGAAAGGAAATCAATGACACAGGTTATCCTGCACAAGGACGATAAATATTTTAGCCGTGATCAGCGCAACATCGTATGGGCAAATCGCAGGTTATTAATGGCGGCTGTGATGATCCTGAGCGATATCTTGTCGCTGGGCGGCTCGATGAGTCTGGCAATCATCTTGTGGAGCAAGGTGCGGGCCGATCTGCTGGTGGATGTTTATTTCAGGCTCAGCCTGCCGGTTGCCGGATTATTTCTGCTCATTTTCCTGATCGCGGGTATGTACCCGGGCTTGGGAATTGGGCCGGTGGAAGAGCTGCGGCGCTTGACGATCAGCACATCCCTGGGCAGCCTGGTCTTGATGGCACTCACATTTTACGTGCGCAGCGAATTTTCCTGGTCAAGGGCAGTCCTGGGATTGACCTGGCTATTGTTGTTGGTGAGCCTGCCGCTGATGCGCAAGGTTGCCAGGCGCCTGGCTGTGCTGGCCAGGCTGTGGGGCATCCCGGTTGTGATTGTTGGCGAGGGGCTGGGCGCAGAACGGATCTTTGCCAGCCTCAGCCGTAATCGCCTGATCGGGTTCTGGCCGGTTCTGTGTGTCATGACCACATCGCTTGAAGATGTTTTTCCGCCTGCATCAGAGCAGGAGCGGCAGGTTTGGGATGGCAAGGCTTTATTTAAGGATATTGAGATTGCCGTGATCGTGCCGCAACAGGCGCCGCTGGGTGCGGTGAAGAACGTTTTATTGGATCGTACTCACCAGTTTAAACGCGTGATTGTCATGTTTGACGAGGCCCGCTTTGGGTCGGTCTGGTTTACCCCGCTGCACCTGGTGGAGCAATTAGGGCTGGAAGTGACGCAGCAGTTGGGTGACCCTACCCAGCGGTTGATCAAGCGCTGCATCGATCTAATCCTGATCATTGTCTCGCTTCCAATTTTCCTGCCAATTTTTCTTCTGATCGCCCTGGCCATCAAATTGGATAGCCAGGGCCCGGTGCTTTATTCTCAAAAACGAGTTGGCCATAACGGCCGCGAGATTAACATTTGGAAGTTTCGCTCGATGGTTGTGGATGCAGAAGAGTTGCTCAAGACAAGCCTGGCCGAAGATGCAGAAATGCGGGCCGAGTGGGAGCAGAATTTTAAGTTTAAACAGGATGCGCGTATCACACGGGTGGGGAAATTCTTGCGGCGCAGCAGCCTGGATGAACTGCCGCAGATCTGGAATGTGCTCAAGCGTGAGATGAGCCTGATCGGGCCTCGTCCGATTGTTGATGAAGAGATCGCGCTGTACGGGGAAGATTTCGCTATCTACAAGCAGGTGCTGCCAGGGATGACCGGCATGTGGCAGATTTCCGGGCGCAATAATCTGAGCTACGAGGAACGTGTTGGTTTGGATGTGTATTATGTACAAAACTGGTCAATCTGGTTGGATATTCACATCCTGATGCATACGGTGGTGACTGCTTTGCAGGGAGACGGCGCATATTAAGGTCTTTGCTGAGCAAAAAATGGCAATAGACTGTAACTGCGATTAGCATTCAGACTGATCATCCCGCTCGCCTTCCCGAATCAGGTAGTTGCAGCCAAATAACAGCTTGAACAGGGGTAGAAAAAAGCGTGGGGAGCGAGTATTTGAGGGGTGATGGTGTTCTAGCCATGATAGCGTGGCTAGTTTGCAGTACTGCGAAATTGGTTTTCGTTTTTTGCGAGACCCGGGGAGCAACGCACGGTTTGGTCACACTTTTCAGATTTTACGGAAATGGTCCCCATCACCAGGGTTAGATTTGGATTGAAAAAAGGATCACCAGCGGCGAGCAAATCTGCCCAACGCGTTGTTAGCAGGCTGGCTTGCTGCTGAAAGCGGGCCTCTTTTAGGAGGCTGTCATCGTAGCCGCGAGTTAATGATTCGTAGTGAATCAGCTCTGCATAGGGTGTCCAGACGATCTGGTAACCTTTTTGGCGAATTTTGAGGCATAGGTCCACATCCCCAAAGACAACAGGATATTCCAAATCAAAGCCCGCGACTTCTTCAAAGACAGTCCGGCGCAGCATCAGGCAGGCGGCCGTGACGGCAGACAGGTTTTGAGGCAGGACCAGATTGAAGCGGTAGCCGGGGTCATCTGCGGCGGCGCCGACGGAGTGATGGCTGGCACCCGCACCAATCCCGAGCAGCACCCCGGCATGCTGGATGAGCAGATTGGGATAATATAATTTGGCGCCGACAGCGCCGACATCCGGACGCTGGGCATACTCCAGCATGCGCTCCAACCAGTCAGGGTTGATGACCTGGGTATCATTGTTCAGAAACAGCAAGAATTCGCCGGAAGCCTGCCGGGCGGCATAATTATTGATACCAGAGTAATTGAACTCGCCAGAAGGAAATTCCAGGATGTGCACTCGCCCGTCGCGCGCCTGCAGTTGGCTGTAAAGGCTGAAAATCTGCGGGCTGTGGCTGTTATTCTCTACAATCAGGATCTCAAAGTGCGGGTAGCTGCTTTTTGTGATGATCGCATCGATGCAGCGCAGCAGGTCAGCGGCGTGCTCATGGTTGGGGATGATGATCGAGATCAGCGGGCGTTGCCTGAGCGGGTATGTGACCCGGTAGAGCCCGGCTTGTTGGCCGAGGCTGACCTGGGCGGGCAGGCCGCAGCGCAGGAGATGTTCCTGAATGGCACGCAGCCCAGCCTGGTTGGTAGAGGTTTTGTCCGCCTGAGAGCTGGCGGTGGAGGCTGGCAAGGCGCGGCAGTGATAAAGGATCTGTGGCAGATGGGTGATAAAGCGTGATTGTTCAACTGCGCGCAGGAGCAGGTCGTAATCCTGTGCGCCCTCAAAGCCAGCGCGCAGCCAACCCAGGCGGTCACCGAGGTGCTTGCGCAGTACCAGAAAGTGCGGCAGATAGTTGTTGGCGCGCAAATAATCGATGCTGAACGCCGGCCTGAAGACCGGGTCAGAACGCTGGCGGCCTTCCGGGCTGAGGTAGTCTTCGTCCGAATAGAACAGGTCGGTTTGGGGAAATTGATTGAGGGCTTTGGCGACGGCGTACAAGGCAAAGGGCGCCAGGCAGTCATCGTGATCCAGAAAAGCGATAAACACGCCCTGAGCCAGCTCTATTGCGGCGTTGGTATTCCCGGCAATACCGCGGTTGGTCTCGAGCAGGCTGAAATGGATGCGCGCATCCTGGGCGGCGTAGTCTTGCAGCACCTGCAGGAGGCCGCGCGAAGGCGGTCCAGCAATTGCCAGGCACAATTCCCAGTGTTGGTAGGTCTGGGCGCGCACGGATTGGAGCATGGCTTGCAGGACGAACAGCCCAGGTGAAAAAATTGGTACGACAATACTGATCAGGGGCTGCTCACCAGGTGCCCAGGCTTCGAGGCGCTGGGCTTGCAGTGCGCTTGCATCCGGTTCGTTCTTGCGGATCCAGGCGCGGTAGCTGCCGCTCAGCAATGAGCGCAGCAGCGGAAGCTTGCGCAGCACAAAGCGCGCGAATTTTTCGCGTTTGCTGCTGCGCGGGGCAAGAATGGGGCGAAGGCGTTGAAAGATGGGTTTCAAAGAGAGAAATCAAATGAAGGGTTTGGAGGGAATGAGCCCGGATTTAGCCGAGCTCATTTCAAAATTTTTTTCCATTTGCAGAGCGGGCGGACTTGCCGCTGGAAGCTTTTAGGATCCAGCGAGGACCAACGATATGAGCATAGCGGAGGACTATGGCCGAGTTTTTGGCGACGTGCAAGCGCAAGGCGTGCAGATTAAATAACCCGACTTTTTGGAGCAGGAATCTAAATCTTCTTATCCCAAGCAAATACTTTCAGCCGATCGTCTTTTCTGCCACAGCCCACATGTTAAACATTAATTCAAAATAACCAAACTTGACATTATTCATTTTAAAACCCGCCTGCCCAAAATACCAACCAATCAGCGGCAACGTGTAGGCGTAGGCGTGCTCTTCAATTTCTTCGGCGCTGACCAGGCCCAGGCGAGCCATTAAGTGCAGCAGCCCATCAGACCAGGCGGCCGGGGTGGTCATGATGACCTTGCCACCGGGACGCAGGACCTGGAATATTTCTCGAAAGAGAATAGCCATGCTGTCCGGATCGAGATGTTCGACCACTGCCAGCAATGTGACCACATCAAAATAATTGGGCTCAAAGGGCAAAGTAGGGTTTTCATTTAAGTTGAGCGAAATATTGACAATCTTGAGGTGTGAAGCCAGCTGCTCTGGGATGGGCAGTTGATCAATCGCGAATTTTTTTTCAAATTCGGTTCGAGCAAGAAAATAAGGATAGCTTCCGCAGCCAATATCCAGAATTTTGCCGGTTCGCAAATTAGATGGAATTAATTGGTTGGCCTTGATGGCACGCTGACTGGCTAGAAAGGGTTCAAGCAGGCCTTTGCCACGCGTAACCTGGTTGGCGCCCGGATGATCTACAGACTTATCGGAATGTATGAGTTTCGGTTTTTCCACTTTTTTTCACCTGAAATGTTAATGAGGAACGTAGAAAACTTGGCTTTAGAGTTTGTTTGAACAGTAACTATTAAAAAGCGAAACTGTTTGTACCAAGATGCGAGCGTTGGCTCTAGAATACTCTTTTTTCATGTTTATGTAGTCATAATATTACCGATCCTTTCGTGATGACTATAGCGTTGAGTCTAATATAAAGGTTAAGGTTGTCGAAACTCACATAAAACTAATTCATCAGGAAAATTGGATTTTATTTTAAAGCACTGGACTTTTGTTGCAATTAGACCAAGTTGGAAGATACGTTCATCTGGGTTAATATTTTCCGTAGCAGTATAAAGAATATAGAAATCTTTATTCTGCGGTTGCCTCAAAATATGCTTAATATTTTTGATAATTTGGGTATCTTCGTTCAGCCGAAGGTTGCCATCCGGCCTGATAAACCGCATAGTTCCTGGGAAGAAAGGGATCGCATACGAGGTGGGGTAGCTACCAAGCATCACAACAACCCTATCGGATGTGGTGGGGATGAACGAAGTGTCGACATGCAAGAAGGAAGTCTCCCAGTTCCACCGGCCCCAATTGGGAGGAGAGAATTTCATAAGAATCAATGTAATTAGGAAAATAGCAATAATCTCTCTTAGATAACGACGCCAAATTAGATGTTCTAAAATAATCCAGATATAAAGCGGGACCAGAACTTCCAACAGAATAGCATAGCGATAAATCGAAAAACTAATCATCCATATAACAAATGCAATTCCTCCGAAAACTAGAAGGAATTTTTTAGCCACAACTGAGACATAGGATAAATGAGATTGGGGGACTGTATTATCTAACCAGGCCAATAAATATTTCATCCCTACCAAGATAATCAAAACGTATAATACGGCAAAGCGAACATCTGAAAATTGGATCTCTCCAACGCGTTTTGTATTCCAAGTAAACGCCAACGGCCAATAAAAATATTCTAAGAAGGTTGTTGGCAGAAAACGTTTATCAGAATAGTTTGAAAAATTTACATACGGGGAACGGAAAATGGCGTTAAAGGCAGGCAACAAAGGATTGCCGAAAATCGCCCAAAGTTTCCAGCTCCAATAACCGACCGACAAGACAAGCCCGGCTAGACCGCCAAACATATACAAAAGCATAGCTTTAATCCGCACCTGCCATGCTGAAAATAAAACCGCAAGAGAAAGTCCAGATGCGATCGCATAGATGCCAAATGTCAATTTTAACCCTACGCCAAATCCTATCAGGAAACCGGCAAATACAATTTTTCCAAAATGCAGACTGCCATTAGTAGAAAACTTTTGACCGACAACGATTAGCAAAAATATCGCGGTTAACCCAAACACACTCACTAAATTATCATTAAAGGTTGTGCCTAATTCGGAAATGAACCCTGGAGCAATCGCAGAGACAATCGTGATCACTGTAACATATATCCAGCGAACAAACTGCTTGTCGATTTGAAGGGTAAGCCAGGAGATCAAAAAAACCAAAACAATATTTAACCCATGCACAAACCCTAGGATGTATCCCACTACAATAGCTGGGAGCATTTGGGTCATGTAATAAAATGGGAGATCGGCAAGGGGGTTAAGGTAAGTTTGCCATTGCGCAGGATCAATATCCCATTCCAACCTGTTTTGTAAAAATGCGTAAGCATTGTAGTAGTGATAGTTCTTCAAATCCCAGTTAAGATCTTTTCCAAGCCAAACAGAGATAAACCCAGAAATCATTGGAATGAGCAAAAGAGTAATAATTACAAGTAAAGAATTGCGATTAAAGTATTTCATATAGTTAGCCCTGTTTATCATATAAGCAACACTAATTTCCTAGCATGCCTACTGCTTGGACAATGGAAAATCTGGAGTAGCTTGCCGGAATGTGCTGGCATTTTTATGCAGGGCAAGATTAATGGTATTTTCAAGATGCATCCTGAATTGATTAGGGGCATATTCATTGTGGATACGCTCTAATACATTTTGACGCAATAAATAAAAAATGTCTCTGTTCAAATAGAGTTTAATTATTTTTTCCGCAAAATCTATGGGGTTATGTCCAACTAGAATATCGCGATTTTCTTGCCAACCCAGTTGTTCTGCCGTTATGGGTGTCACTACTGCCGGTAAACCATGCGCAGAAGCCTCAATTAGTTTCAGTGGAATTCCTGCCGAATATCGAGTAGGTACGATGAAAAGCCGGCACTTATTATAGTAAGGTGTAAGATCGTCAACTCTTCCCGTGATATGAACATGATCTGATGCTAAATCCCAAAGTGCTTGTACTTTATTCTCGCCGACAACAAATAGTTCACAGTTTAATTTCGCTCTGACCAATGGAAGTATTTCTTTTACGAAATAAAGTACGGCATCTTCGTTTGGAGTAGGATGACCTAAAATACCGCCCACAAAAAGAATATCCTTGCGCTCTTCAAAACTAGCAGGTGTCTGTTTAACATCAACAACATGTCCTAAAACTTGAGAAGATGCTACTCCAAACTTTAAGAATAATTGCCTTTCTTTTTCTGATACAGTAATCACGACATCAGCATTTGCTGCAAGATTTACTTCAGTACGTATCATCTGCTCTTTTTTATCTTTATTCATGTGCAATCCAATCAATTCATTATATTTCACATCCCTTAACGCAAAGATGGCTTCAGCATCGTAAATAACAACTGCTTTTGGTGCATAATCTCTGATATGGCTTATGGCATCTTTCATATTGTGTGGTCGACTTACAAATGCAATATCGTAATAATCTTGCCTGGACATTAAAAATTCTTTAAGGTTTAATTTTTGGTTTGACTCGTTATACAATACTTCAATACCTTGCCGTTCCAAAGCCTCAGTTATCCCTGGAATTGAATTTTGAAATTGCATAGGAAAAAAAGTTAATTTATACCCCATTTCTGCAAGGTTATGAAGGATTTGAAAGGTTCGGGGGAGGCCAGAGCCCAAACGATAATCGGGTATTCGATCGTCGATGACCAATATTCTTTTCGAATCTGTTTTGTGTTCTCGGGAATAAATTATTCTGTCTGTTTTGGCAAGGTCAAAATTATTTAAATAATCATGCCACTTTTGTTTAAACTTTTCGCGATTAATTAATTGAAGCTGAATAGCACTTGTGTTATCAGAACTGCCAAATTCGTTATGAATTGCTATTGCAAAAGGCTGGAATACAACCCTATATCCTTCGCTCCACAGTTTCAAGCAATAATCTACATCTTCATAATAAGCAGGTTCATAGCGAGGATCGAATTTTCCTAAGGTAATGAAAATATCTTTGGGTGTTAAAAGCATAGCGCCTGAACAAAAATCAACATCCTTTACATAGGAAAACTCTGGATTGAAAGGATTTTCGTTGCGTCCATAACCCAAACAAGAACCATCTTGCCAGATTATTGAACCTGCCTCTTGAAGTTTACCATCTGGAAAGATCAGTTTGCCACCAACAGCGCCGATATTATTTTTTGTTTCAATGGTCTCAACCATGGTTGAAAGCGAATTCGGCATCAATTGTGTATCGTTATTTAAAAATAGCAAGTATTTGCCAACTGCCAAATCTACTGCTTGATTACATCCACCTCCAAATCCGAGGTTTTTAGAATTCCGAATTATCTTCGCATTCCGAATTTGATCAAGTAAGGCTGGGGTTTCATCTTGGGACGAATTATCTACAATTATCACTTCAAAAGGAATGTGCCCAGCACTCGCTACTATTGTTTCTAGGCATTGAAGAGACATTTCAGCTCGATTATAGAAAAGCAAAATGATCGAAATCACCGGAAGATCATAGATTGGGAATTCCAAAACTGCCAGAGAAGATAAAAATATATACAAATTTGTTCTGGCAATGTGTTTACTCCATTTCTTAATATCATCACTTGTTGGGGAATCAATTGTTGGTATGATCATTCCAAGCGAATCCTTCGAATCTTTGTGCTCATTTTTGGAAAATAGTTGTAAAAATTTTCGAACAATTGCTTTTATTAATCCAACCACCCCATAGAGTTTTAAATAGCCAACGATCATTTTTCCTTTAAGTTTGACAGCTGCGACAAAGCTTTTCCAGAAAAATGGGTCTGATTGTACATTAGCTCTCTTCTGTTTCTCGGCAATAGGCCCAAAAGATGACCTCAATTCATTAATCGGGCTTGTTGAGCGTCCTTCAAACTGACCATATGATAAGTAATGAATCAAGGGATCAATTCCAGCTTGCCTGACATCTGGATTTGTTTTTAGATAATAATTTGTATCGAAGGTTCGGGCTGGATTCCTTTGCTCTCTCCAGCCGTGCGCGATGTAATGAGACAATGGGTCAACATCGGCCTTGCGCACATCCGGGTACGTCAATAAATAATACGCTGGGTCGAAATAACCGCTTAATTTAATTTTTCGATATGCCTTCCAGTTACCAAACATTTATTATCCTTTAGTAAAATAGTTTTTTATTTTTCT
>CAINXK010000059.1 GCA_903854805.1 uncultured Anaerolineae bacterium | reverse complement strand
CGGTAGCTCATGTAAACGATTACTGACAAGTTTATAGCGTTTTGATTTATAACCGAACTCACTTGATGCAAAAAGACTGCTAGGTTCACGCTGCTCGCGGATATCAGGAAACTGCCAGACTAAAATTTCCACGAGGAGAATAGCACCAGCGAAACGATCGGCATCTATACTTCGGTAACCATTTTGCACTACTGATTCGAGTGCATAGCCTTCAGTACCGACCGGTAGTATATGCGGTGGATTCAGACCTTCGGCAAACATTTCTTCTATGTCTACCAGTTCAAGGTGTTTAAAATCCGAAGAAAAGACGAAATTTCCGTTGGATATATCGCAATGAGCAATATAACTCTTCTCTAATCCAGCCAAGACATTGGTCAGTGTGCGCGCAAGTGTCAGGCTGTTTTCGGATGAGATCGCCTTATCTCCACTAACATAGTTTGCCCAGCTCTGACCGGTTGTCCAGGGCATAAGTACTGCATGTGCAAAAGCCGGGAATTTTTGCACCAATTCAGGATGTTTCTCTGGAGTTACTACTCTTCGCTTGGCTACTGTCAAACCGGGAAGATGGCTGTAGTTGGACAACGCCGCAGAATTTTTGCCGACAATGGGGTTGCGATAATTGTCAAAAAATGCTTTTAAGGCAAATATTTTATCCCCTTGCATCAACTGATAGACTCGCGCTGCTTTACCTACTTCATAGGGTACACCACCCAGGCGCCCGGGAACTGTCGGGAAAGTATAAACGTCACCGAGGATGTTTATTTGTTCTCCGGGTCGTGGCTGAGAATCAAATCCGGGCATAGATCAAAACTCGATTGCAGTTTTGGAGAGAAATACCAAGATCGCCACACCACTAGTAACCATCATCAAAACTGCACCAGTACTTGTTCCAACGATATAGCCAATTTGCCAACTGATGCCCCAACCAAAACCCCATATCAACATCCAGCTGATGATACTATAAGTCATCCACTGCCCCTGGTGTCCTGCGCTGGACATGAAGGTATTTTGTCCGGCGCTGCTGATGGCTCCAGCGATGGCTCCGGCCAGGCCCCCCATGAGTAAGCCAGGGACAAAGCCGCTGGAGCTATTAAGGATATTCATTGCAAGTCCAGCAACCAACCCACTAACTGCGCCGCCAAGCACTGCAAATCCGATAAAACGGAGTAAATTTTTAGATTCAAGATGTTCCCGCAATATCCAGGCTTGAATGGCACTGACGAGCCCAGCGAAAAGAGTACTGATTAGCATTTGTGGGAAGATACTCCCGGCAATGGAAAATAATGCCCGGTAAGTTTTGTCAAGATAACCAGCATTCCCAGCCACCAGTGCATATAAAATTAGTCCTACAACGATGAAAATTCCAATATACTGGATGCTTTTTCCGGTGCGGCCTTGTTTTGGGGGTGGTCCTTGTTTTAACATTTATAATCTCCTGATTATTTTACAAATTCCATCACCTGGATTTTATGGTTGTGGAGTCACGGATGATGTCTTGGTTACCAATGCAGTCAAATTGGTGGCGAGTGTAGATGATGGAGTGGCTGTGGATGAAACTATAATCGTTGTTGTTCCTGTAATTGTAGGAGAAACCATCAGGGGATTTGCTAGATTCTCCGTAGCTGAGACAGCAGAGATGGTTTCAGTTGATGTCGCTATTATGGTTGGGGTGATTGTTGAGGTAGCAGTTGGAGTGTATGCTACTGGTGTGTCAGAGCTCCAATTCAAGGAAGATGTTGCTGTTAATATGGGTGTTTGAGAAACAACTGGGAATAAAAATCCCTGCAGGTTGTAACCACCCAGTAGGCCAATAAGCAAACCGCTGAAAAAGAGTGTAGCACCCAATAACCATCCCAAGAAGGGTTTTTTGGGAGTAGCAGGT
>CAINXK010000058.1 GCA_903854805.1 uncultured Anaerolineae bacterium | reverse complement strand
TGAAATCGATGCCTGCCTGCACGAGAGTGCCATCCAGGAAGGGCTCGTTCTGATAAACGCAATGCACATTACTGCGTCAATTTTCATCAACGATGACGAAAATGGGCTTCTCAATGATTACGAAAACTGGTTGGAGAGGTTAGCACCTCACGAACCCACTGGGCAGTACTACCATAACCGCACAGGCGAAGATAACGCTGATGCTCATTTGAAACGCCAGGTGATGGGCCGGGAGGTCGTGGTAGCAATCACAAAAGGCAATCTGGATTTTGGTCCGTGGGAACAAATCTTCTACGGAGAATTCGATGGGCATCGTGCGAAGCGGGTCTTGGTTAAAATTATCGGTGAATGACAAATATCATCATCGGGTTTCCTGCGCTAATATTTGCTTACACAACTAATTATTTGTTTGGCCGTCGGCCTATGTATTCTTCAGCCTTTTCTACCAATGAACGGCTTCCAATAAACACAGGTGTGCGCTGGTGTAACGTTTCTGGCTTAATATCCAACAACGATTTGGTGCCATCTGAGCCATAACCGCCAGCATGTTCAGCCAAAAAAGCCAGCGGTCCAGCTTCGTATAACACTCTAATTTTTCCAAAAGGTGCATTAACCTCGGCCGGATACCCATAAATTCCACCATACAAAAGATTACGATGAAAATCCGCGACCAGCGAACCAATATATCGCTGTGAAAGCCTGGGCTCCTGAATGGTCTGGAGCCAATCACCATATTCCTGAACACCCTGATCCCAATTACGATAAGCACCATAATTCATGCTGTAGTAAGCAGGGTTTTCTGGAAAGCGCATATTTTCATGGGTCAATAAAAATTCTCCAATCTCCGGATCAAGAGTGAACCCATGGACACCCTGCCCAGCGCTATAAACAAACATCGTACTCGTTCCGTAGATGATATATCCTGCTGCGATCAGGTCGCGTCCACTCCGCAAACAATCTTCCAACTGGCCGCGCTTGGCAAAATCGAGAGTACGGAAGATACCAAAAATGGTGCCAATCGTCACATTCGTATCAATATTACTTGATCCATCTAACGGATCATATACCAATACATAATTACCCTTGGAATAATTGTCAGGAATTTGAATCCAATCCTCGCGCTCTTCTGAGACCATGGCGCACAAACGGCCGGTATGATCGTTTAGTTTGAATATCACATCGTCAGCATACACATCCAATTTCCGCTGGCGTTCTCCCTGAATGTTAGTGGTACCTTCATAACCCAGTGTATCAAGCAAAGCTGCACGCCGGGTTTGGGTCGCAATTATCTTCGCTGCCAGGGCAATATCATAAAATAATGTCGTCAAATCCCCTTTGGCATATTCGGGCTGCTGACTCAATAAAAATCGTTCAATAGTTATCAGTGGACTGCTCATATAAGCCCTTTCAATTGAATATAGTATGGAAAAGTTAACAACTAAATAAATTATAGTGTAATTGGGCTTAAAATAATGAAACAATTCCAGATTGGTTACCTTAACAGGTAACACGAAGAAAAAATAGGGCTAAAATAGATGAAATAACACTGGCAGGAAAATAAATATTAATTGGCAAAAAATACTGGAGATATCATGTCGCTCAGCCCTCTGGCAGGTCAGCCTGCTCCCCGTCAATTATTCACCAACATTCCATTACTGGTTTCAAAATATTATACTGAACATCCCGATGCTGCAAATTTGGCACAGCAAATTTCTTTTGGTACGTCAGGGCATCGGGGCACTTCCACGGATGGCAGCTTTAATGAGGACCATATTCTGGCGGTTTGTCAGGCGCTATGCGAGTACCGCCAGCAGCAAGGCATCACAGGACCGCTGTTCATCGGCAAAGATACACATGCCTTGTCCGAACCCGCCGAAGCCACTGCCATTGAGGTATTTGCCGCCAATGGACTTGAAATATTCATCCCATCTGGGCAAATTTACACACCCACACCTGTAGTTTCGCACGCCATTCTGACTTGGAACAAAGGCCGGAAAAATAATTTAGCCGATGGGATCGTAATCACCCCGTCGCACAATCCGCCTGCAGATGGCGGTTTCAAGTACAACCCTCCCAATGGTGGACCTGCTGGCCCAGAAATCACCAATTCGATCCAATCCCGGGCAAACGAAATCCTTCGTTCTGGATTGAAATTGGTTAAACGAATTCCACTATCGCAGGCTATGCGAGCCAGCACCACACACCTTCACGACTTCGCAAATCCTTATATTCACGATTTAAAAAATGTGATCGACATCGAAAAAATAGCTTCATCCGGCATTCGCATCGGCGTGGATCCAATGGGTGGTGCAGCAGTCGGTTACTGGGATATCATCGCAGATTTTTACAAACTCAACATTACCGTCGTCAACGAAGCCGTCGACCCAGCATTCACATTTATGAGTGTTGATCATGATGGCAAAATCCGCATGGACTGTTCATCACCATACGCAATGGCTGGACTAATTCGCATTAAAGATGATTATGACATTGCCTTTGGTAATGACCCAGACACAGACCGGCATGGGATCGTAACTCCAACAGCCGGACTTATGAATCCGAATCATTACTTGGCAGTTGCAATTTCATATCTTTTCCAGAATCGTTCCGAATGGTCGAGGCATGCCAGGATCGGCAAAACACTGGTATCCAGCTCAATGATTGATCGCGTTGCCCGCTCACTAAACCGCGAATTGGCCGAAGTCCCGGTTGGGTTTAAATGGTTTGTCGATGGACTGGTAGACGGATCTTTTGGTTTTGGTGGTGAAGAGAGCGCTGGAGCATCCTTTTTACGAAAAGACGGAACAGTCTGGACAACTGATAAAGATGGTATTTTGCTAAACCTGCTTGCAGCCGAAATCACAGCCGTGACCGGCCGTGACCCTGGACAACATTACAATGATTTAGTGCATCAATTCGGCAGCCCCGTTTACAAACGGATCGATGCAACAGCCAATTCAGCTCAGAAAAATGTCCTAAAAAACCTTTCGCCGGACGATGTCAACGCACAGACTCTCGCCGGAGAAAAAATTATCGCCAGGCTTACAAAAGCACCTTTCAATGGCGCATCGATCGGCGGGCTAAAAGTTGTCACCGAAAACGGTTGGTTTGCTGCACGCCCATCTGGTACTGAAGAAATCTACAAAATATATGCAGAAAGCTTCATAGACAACGCGCATCTACTCCGTGTCATTGATGAAGCCCAAAACATCGTAAGCGCCGCTTTTAAAGCGGCAGGCGCATAAAGATGCAAACCCGGCGCTTTGGACGAACGAACCATATGAGTACAGTCGCTATTTTCGGCGCAGCAGCATTTTGGGAAATCTCACAACCCGATGCCGATAAAGTTATGGAACAGATTATCAATGCAGGCATAAATCATATCGACGTGGCGCCTTCATACGGCCAGGCCGAATTGCGGATTGGCCCATGGATGCAGCGAGAAAGACAACGCTTCTTTCTCGGATGCAAAACCCAGGAACGTACCAAAACCGCAGCATGGAAAGAACTGCAGGAGTCTATTAAACTACTTCAAACCGAGTCTTTTGACCTCTACCAATTACATGCAGTGACAAGCTTTGAAGAGTTGGACCAGGTCACGATGCCAGGTGGGGCCCTGGAAGCTGCAATTCAAGCCCAAAAAGCCGGATTAACCCGGTTTATCGGCATAACAGGGCATGGAGTACAGGCTCCGGCAATCTACCTGGAGGCTTTAAAGCGCTTCGATTTTGACACAATTCTTTTCCCGCTAAATTTCATACAGATGGCCAATCCGCAATATCGAAAGGATGTTGAAAACTTAATTTCCGAATGCATAAAAAAAGATGTAGGCACGATGGTAATCAAATCAATCACAAAAGGTCCGTGGGGCGAAAAAGATCATACTGCCACAACCTGGTATGAACCGTTCGAACAATTACATGAAATTCAAACAGCGATTAATTTTGCGCTTTCGCACCCGATAACCGGAATCTGTACTGCCGGTGATACCCGTATTTTACCTTTGGTAATTCAAGCTTGTGAGAATTTCGAGCATCTTTCCAAAACAGAAATGGATGCCCTGATAAGTTCGCCCAAGGGGTATCAACCCCTATTTGTTTGATCTTTTTGTGCAATACCCAAAACTTTATAACCTGGAAAAATCATCAAGGAGACAAAATGCCTGACCCTCGTATCACGAAACTTGCGAAACTAATGGTGCACTATTCACTTGAAATTAAACCCGGCGAACAAGTTCTGATCCGGACACACCCGCTGGCGAACGAATTGACTCTGGCTGTTTTCGAAGAGGCGATCAAAGCTGGATCACACGTATTTCTCCTGAACAGCGTTCCAGGTTCAGATGAGATCTTTTTCAAACATGCCACCGATGAACAATTAGACTTTATCTCACCGATACGCAAACTGACCACCGAGACTTATGACGTTTTCCTTAACATCTGGTCTGAGCACAACACACGCAGCCTGAGTGGCATCGATCCAAGCCGCATGGCACATGCAGCGAAAGCAGGTGCAGCCTTGTCCAAAGTATTCATGGAGCGCTCTGCGAAAAAAGAACTTCGCTGGTGCCTGACGGTCTACCCAACCGACTCGCTGGCTCAGGAAGCTGACATGTCCCTTGGAGACTATCAGGAATTTGTCTATGGAGCAGGGATGCTGAATGAAGTTGACCCTGTCGCTTACTGGAAACAAATGGGTCTTGACCAGCAAAAGATGATCAAATGGTTGGCAGGTCACGACAAGGTTGTTTTAAAAGGATCGAATATCGATCTGACCATGTCAATCAAAGAACGCCCCTTCATTCAGTGTGATGGCAAGGTTAACTTTCCTGATGGCGAGATCTTCACTGGACCTGTCGAAAATTCAGTCAACGGCTGGGTACGTTTCCGCTATCCGGCTATTGAATATGGCCAGGAAGTAACCGACATCGAGCTATGGTTCGAAAATGGCAAAGTAATAAAAGAAACAGCAAGCAAGAACCAGGAACTTTTAACTGCTCAACTAAACACAGACCCGGGCGCGCGATATCTGGGTGAATTCGGGATTGGTACCAATTATGGTATCCAACGCTTTACCAAAAATATGCTTTTTGATGAAAAGATGGGTGGCACCATCCATCTGGCTGTAGGAGCTGGTTATCCAGAGAGTGGGTCGAAAAACGAATCTGGGATCCACTGGGATATGCTCTGCGATATGGCTGATGCAGAAATTCTGGTAGATGGTGAAGTTTTTTATAAAAACGGGAAACCTGTTATTTAGCTTACATGTCTACTATATTTATTTATCACCCCTAGACCGCTCACGCCTCACCGACCCCGTTACACTGGATCGAGAAATTCTCTCGACGGTATAACGGGGTCGCGCAAATATTCAGCAAGCAAAGATCAAAATCATTTATTTTTTCATCATTTCAGCTTGCCAAATGGGTAGAATTCATACGCAATAAACGCCACTAACAAAGCTAACGGATAATTATGGCAGCGCATTTGCACATTTTTGGACATAGTTACTCCAAATACATGACAAACATCAGTATTGAAGCCAGACCAAGACGTGTATAATCGCTGCCATGATGACTCCAACTGAAATTGAACGTAAGCTTGATAAAATACTTCTAAGAGTGGCCAAACCAGGTAGATACGTAGGTGGTGAAATGAATATCACCATTAAGGATTGGTCAAAGGTTCAAACCAAGGTTGCCCTGGTCTTCCCCGATATCTATGATATCGGCGTATCTAATGTTGGCTTAAAAATCCTTTATGATTTGATCAACATGCGCAAAGATTCGCTGGCAGAACGCGCTTACGCCCCCTGGCGAGACATGGAAGAACAAATGCGGATGAGTGGTATCCCTTTATATTCACTCGAAACCTATCACCCCTTAGCTTCGTTTGATCTGATTGGGTTCTCGCTGCCCTACGAAACACTCTACACGAACACCCTGAATATGCTGGATCTGGCCGGGATACCCATCCATTCTTCGGATCGCGATGAAAGTCACCCGATTGTGATCGCCGGCGGACACTCAACGATGAATCCGGAGCCCATGCACGCCTTCATTGACGCGTTTGTCATTGGCGAAGGTGAAGAAGTAATCCAGGATATTATCAACACAATCCAACGTATTAAAAATCAGAACTCACAACTGGCCCCGGCCCAACCATCCTTCGACCGAAAAAGCCTTTTGCGGGAACTGGCTCACATTCCCGGCGTATACGTTCCTCTGTTTTACGATGTCCAATACTTCCCGGATGGGACCATAAATACAGCCTCACCACTTATTCCGGATGCACCCAAAATTATTACAAAACGGATGGTAGCCAAGCTGCCCCCACCACCAACCAGTTTCATCGTGCCAAATATCGAGGCAGTTCATAACCGTGTCTCGATCGAAATAATGCGGGGATGTACACGAGGCTGCCGCTTTTGCCAGGCAGGAATGATTAATCGGCCCGTGCGCGAACGCTCCGTTGATGAAGTTATTCAGGCGGTTGAAAAGGCCATCCAATCAACTGGTTTCGAAGAACTCGCCCTTTTATCACTCTCGTCGTCTGACTATACGCATATACTAGAGCTAGTAACAGCAGTTGGCGATCATTTCGCAGGAAAACACCTGGCGATTTCTCTTCCATCATTACGTATTGAAACTGTATCAGTTGACCTGATGGACAAACTTCGCGACCGGCGAGGTACCGGATTTACACTAGCACCCGAAGCCGCTACAGAACGTATGCGCCGCATTATCAACAAGTTTATTCCAGATGATCAGCTCATAGAAACTGCTCATGAGATTTACAGTCGCGGATGGACAACGATCAAATTATATTTCATGATCGGACACCCTTCAGAAACGTTGGAAGATGTGCAGGCCATTGCAGATCTGTGCAAAAAAGTTTTGGCTGAAGGGCGCAAGGTAATTGGCTTCAAGGCCAAGGTCCATGCCGGGGTAAGCACTTTTGTTCCCAAACCGCAGACCCCATTCCAATGGGTAGCCTGCGATACCATTGAACAGATTACTCTCAAACAAAACCTGCTCAAACGTGAATTGCGCGATAAAAATATTAAACTATCGTGGACACCACCTGAAGATACAATGCTTGAAGCCTGGCTCACTCGTGGTGACCGCCGAATTGGTGACGTTATTTATTCCGCATGGAAAAATGGCGCCAAGTTTGACGCATGGCAAGAAGAACGCCGCTACGCGATCTGGTTGGCTGCCTTTGAAGAACATGGCTTGGACGCTGGTTTTTATACACACCGGCCCCGCCGAACAGATGAAATTTTCCCGTGGGACCACATCACTTCTGCGGTACGAAAAAACTTCCTATTCCAAGATTTTCGCCAATCACTTGAAGGGCAGATCCGGGTAGATTGCCGCGAACACTGTTTCGCATGCGGCATTATGCCTACTTTTAACGACCTGCGCCGCGAAAATCCCGGGGATTATTGGAAATGCCCAGTCCTTAAAACACCTAACAGCCAGGTTGACACCCGGCTGCCTGTTGTTGGAGACTGAAGTAATGAGCCAATCGCCAAACCCCCAAAAAATAAATCGAAACCCAGCGTTATCATTCCGGATAACGCCATGGGATGTTCTTACCGGCCTGCCCGCTGGAGTTTTGATATTTATGGGGACGGTCCTATTCAGCACTCTTTTGAGTGTTTACGCTGATCTTCCGATGTTCGCACCCTTCGCGATTCTGGCAATCGTATCCTTTTTGGTTGGTGGTTTGTCTGGAATAACACGACTGAGTCGTGGACCAGCAACTGCACTTTCGGCTGGTCTCATTGCCGCAGGAATTCTGGGCTATCTGTGGATGACAGCTCGTCCAGGGGATGAATTCAATCAAGTGGTTATCGGCCCCATCGGTATCATTACGGTAATTGTCATTAGCCCTGTTGGAGGCTGGTTGGGCGCAAAATTTAGAAAGGCAATATGAGAATTCGAATAACATTCGCTAAAACCGGCGCCTTGCGCTATATTGGTCATCTTGATCTACATAAACTCTGGGAACGCACATCACGGAGAGCAAATCTAGCATTAATATATAGTCAGGGATTTCACCCACAGCCAAAAATTCAACTGGCATCTGCTCTACCGCTCGGCTTTGCTTCGCGCTGCGAGCTAGTTGACATGTGGATTGATGGTGATGTTGACCTGGCCACACTCCCAGCCCGCCTGGAAAAAGCAGTCCCACCTGGTCTGGGAATTATCAAAGTCGAAGATGTTGATGAAAAGAGCCCACCTTTACAAACCCAGGTAACCTTCGCAGAATATGAAGCAACCATGTTCTATCAGGTCGATTCGGATTGGCTGGCTTCACAAATTTCAGCCTGTCTTCAGGCTGAAACTCTTCCAAGAGAACGGCGGGGAAAAGCTTATGATCTGAGACCATTGATCGAATCAATCAACATCATCGACCTCGATTCTGAAGGGAATAAACGTCTGTCAATTCTACTGGCTGCTCGCGAAGGTGCCACCGGGCGTCCTGAAGAAGTTCTTGATGCACTTGGGATTCCTTATGAAGAAACCAGGATCGAACGCTGCCAGTTTCTTTTCAAGTCCAACCAATAACTTAAATCGAACATCCATTTGAATTAATGATGGATATAACCCAATGGCTCATTCGGTAAAAGTTCCCGAATGAGCCATTGGGTTTGTTCTACTTTACCGCTGAAAGGCCATTTTCCAAAAAGGTGGAGTTTTCATGGGCTGCTTTTTTGAAATCTCTACAAAACTAATTCTTCCCTGTTTGGGAGATTCTTAATGATCCTTTTAATATTGCGATTGCCAAATTTGGACACCGGGGAGCAGAACAGGCAAATACAAATAACCTTTCTCAACAGTGCTCACTCTACCAGTCAGCAACTCTTTGAAAACGCTTCCATTCGGAATGGCAGCCTGCTTTACAGGTAACATCTCGGATGGCAGGACTCCTGGACCCCGATTACCCACTACAATTATCTGGTCATCTTCTGTATCACGCAAATAAGCAAGTACGTTATCTTCAACCAACAACACCTGGAAACCCCCATCAATTAAAGCTGGGGATGTACGCCGCAGTCGAATTAAATCCTGGTAAAAAGCCCTTAGGCTCGCATCCCACAACGCAGGATCCCAAATCATACAATCTCGTGCTTCGATGCCATCTGCCCCACGCATACCAATTTCATCACCGTAATAGATACACGGCACGCCAACGTAAGTTAATAACAGGGCAACAGCCAATCGGATACTGGCCGGGTTTTCAGCAAGGATATTTGCGATTCGAGCGGTATCGTGAGAACCCAGTAAATTAAACTGCTGACGAGCAATAATCCAGGGGATGGCAGCCCGGCTGGCCTGCCAGGAATCAACCAGAGCTTGAGTCGGCCAGGGGACAAGCGATTCGATTGGGTGTGGCTCACCGTGCGGGCTCAACATAAAACGGTTTAGCCAATATCCAACAGGCTTGGTAAAACCAGAATAATTCATCGTTGCATCCAGTTTATCCCCTTGAAGTTGCTGGCTTCCATCAAAAAAGTTTTCTCCTAAAAGATATGCAGTGCTGTTTTCTTCCTTCACGGCATGACGAATGCCTTCCCAAACTTCTATCTCCAACTGGTCCTTGCCATGCCGGGCAAGCATATTGGCCACATCCACCCGCCAACCGTCCAAAAGATATGGAGCCCGCAACCAGTGGCGGAAAACCGCATCTGGCCCGGCATAAATAACGTCACGCAACCGCTGGCTGCGATAATTTAGTTTTGGCAGACTCTCCACACCCAGCCAGCACTCATACTTGTCTGGGTGTTGGTAAAAGGTAAAGTATTCTGCAGTTGGCGCATTGGGATCCTTTTTTGCATCCTTAAACCAATCATGCTCCCAGCCACAGTGATTGGGCACGATATCAACGATCATACGCATGCCTCTTTCCGCAGTTGCTTGCCGGAGAGAAATCAGAGCTGCATTTCCGCCAAGATGCGGATCCACATTGTAATAATCGCTAACATCGTAACGATGATTACTAAATGCACTGAAGATCGGGTTGAAGTAAATCGCATTCACGCCAAGATCTATCAGGTAATCCAAATTTTGCTCGACTCCCTGAAGATCGCCACCATAAAATTCGACCATCGCTTCTGGCCAAACGCTTTGCGGCTCTCCCCATTTACGTGAAGCGGATTGCAGATCCTGATATTTATATTCGCCATCACGAACATTTGAAGTAGGATCGCCATCTGCGAATCGGTCAGGAAATATTTGGTAAAAAACACTCTCATTCACCCATTCCGGAGCAGAATAATCAGCGAGTATTCGAAAGTCTTCGGTGTCTGTCGGCACATGACGATGGGCACCAGACCCATTAAACCACCAGATACCATCATCGGCAAATAACAAGAAGCGGTAATTGGTCACTGGCATACTCACCTGAAACTTGATTGTCCACCATTGGCAGGCAGCTAAGCTTAGAATTGTTTCACGCCGCATTTCCACCAAAAGCTGTTCACCATCCGGGCATGTCCGAAAAAGGATATGCTGAATCGGTGCATCCAGCTCGGTCCGCAAACGAATTGTGACTTCGTCGCCAATACGTATCTCCCCACCCTTAGCTGGAATGACATAACGGCCTGAACCATCATGATGGACTGACGAAATATATGCTGCCTTATTAATTTCCATTGAAAGTATCCCTATTAATGACAATAAAGTACCATCATGACATCGTTCGTCATGATGGTTTTGAACCTGGAAATATAGTTTATCAAACATCTACCCAGTATGAATACAGAGTACCTTATTCCCTCATTTCAGGCTTAAAGTTAGCCCAACTTCGCTGCGAACAGATATTTTACCAAGGCTAAGGGGCTCGGATTCAGCGCTGCTTTCTGCGGGTTGAGCTGGCAACACGTTCTGTGTAGTATTCTGAGCCCATAAATTAGGATCTCGACCTGAATTCCAGGCTCCATAATAAGACGAATAGCTATTTTCGGTGATGTTCAATACACAACCAGTTTCAGCGCCTGCACTTGTCGCAAGGGCACGCGCCTTTTCTGAGGCGGCAATCATTGCCAGTTCACGCGCTTGATCCCGAAATTTTCGCAGTTCGCTTGTATAGAACTCGACCTTAATGATCTGATTCGCACCAGACTGCAAAGCGGCAACAATCAGCTTACTTGTTTTCGTAACATCCCGAACCGTAACTGCCACAATGTTATTAATTCGATAACCTTTTATGGCTAACGAATCATAGTTTTCATATATTGGCTCGACAATATACAAATCAGTGCTAATATCCTTGGGCTCGATGCCCAAAATTTGCATCGATTCAATCACCTTTTGAATGGCCAGGGTATTTGCAAGCGCAACTCCACCTGGAGTGGAGCCATTAGTCTGCACACCTAATTGAACCAATGCTCTATCGGGCACAACATAAACGACAGCAGTTCCACTTACCTGAATACTACGATTCGAATTGCAAGGTGGCTCTATTTCACTCGCTAATTTGGAAGTAACCATGGACTGCCTGGCCATTGCATTTGTATTCGGCGCAATCGCGATAAGCGAAAACATTAAGAGCGTTACACACGCTAAGAATATAACGTACAGCTGATTGGGTTTCATAAAATACTCCTCTTATTCTTGTTTTTTTTATCTTACCCTTTGAATAGGTCAGGAGTGTGTCAGCTTTCAGACAACAGGATGGCAACCCTTGTTCGCCAAAGGCAGGGAAAATGAAATGGTCGTGCCTTGTTTTTCAGTACTCGCAGCAAAAACGTGCCCATTTTGTGCCACAACCAGAGTCCGCACGATAGCCAATCCCAAACCAGATCCTCCTGTTTGCCGGTCGCGGGAAGCATCTACCCGATAGAAACGGTCAAAAATATAAGGTAGATGTTTTTCTGAAATGCCTACCCCATGATCTGTCAGAGTGCAACAACCTTCATCGCTATTAATGGAAATCAATATCTCGACAGAAGAATCATCCGGAGAATAACGAATTGCATTGTCCAGGAGATTGTCAAATACTTGTATTACGCGATCATGATCGGCGCAAACCATGATTTTCTCGCTCACATCATTCACTACCCGCAGTTTTATCCGGCGAGGACCAGCCAGCACTGAGAAGTAGTCAGAGCGCGAACGAACCAATAAACCAAGATCAAGTTGCTGGATATTCAGGTTCAGCGCGCCAGAGTCCGCGCGAGTCAATACAAGCAGATCGTGTACAAGCCGGATAAGTCGGTCTGTCTCGGATTGCATGGAAACGAGTAATGCACCACGACCTGCAATGTCGTCTAAAGCCCCATCCTCCAATGTCTCAATGGTCCCCTTAATAACGGTCAGTGGGGTTCGTAATTCATGAGTTACATCAGCGATAAAAGCATCCCTGGTCTTTTCAGATTGGCGCAAGCTGACTGTCATGGCGTTAAATGCCTGCCCCAACCGATTAAGTTCAATAATTTCACGATTAACCGGAATGGACTCGCTCAATTTACCTTGAGCAACCGCTTGTGCAGCGCGAGCAACAACTTCGATGGGTAAAGCTATGCTGCGCGCAACGAACGCCCCAAAAATACTAGCTAAAACAATCGCAAAAATGACAGCACCCAGGAGCTGTAAAAATATATTGACTGGCACTCCTGTTGATGGAAGAGGACTGGCAAGATAAACTATCCCCACAATGAGACCGTCCGCGGTCCTAATTGGCGCAGAAGCATAAAGCACTTTCCGGTTATTAGCGCTGGGAACCTGCCGAATAGCAGTGGCTGGAACCCCGCTCAAGGCTAGCTGAATCTCTTCGCGTTGCAGCAGCTCTGCTTGTGGAATAAAGCCGGCATTTTCTGCAGATGGCGGGGATACTGGTTCTTGATTTGCCAGCATAGGCAAACTAAAAATTACACCACCTTGCTCACCAAGAATGCGGGTATGAATACCAGGTGCTGTATTGGATGCCTGGTTATAAGGTTCAATCGGCTGAAGTGGTAATTTCTGATCGCCGATCGCCGCTGCAATTACCTTCGCTTGGGCAAGTAAATTTTCTTGTTGCGTTGACATATACAAAGCCTCGACAGAAAACCAGGCCAGCGCAGCAGCCAACCCCATCCCAATAATTAGTACGATCAAGTAACCCATGACCAGTCGAAAACGAACAGGTAACATAGTCTCCTTATTTGTTTAGCCGATAGCCAATTCCCCTTACAGCTTCAATCGTATCGATATGATCAGCCGTGAAGCGCAGCTTTGCGCGAAGTCGCTTGATGGCGCTATCCACTGCTCGCGTATCACCAACAAAATCATATCCCCAGACTTGTTCGAGCAAACGCTCCCGGGTCAATACTCGCCCGACATTAGATAAAAACAGGGTTAAGAGATCAAATTCCAGCCGTGTCAAGTCAACCAGACTCTCATCAATCCAAACCATACGTTGTTCCAAATCCATCCGCAGACCACCAGGACCAAGTAACACATTTGTAGTCGTCTGATCATTATTATCCAGCTGTGAGCGGCGTAATACGGCTTTTATTCGGGCCATTAATTCACGAACACTAAATGGCTTGCAAACATAATCGTCTGCTCCCAGCTCAAGCCCTACAACGCGATCGATTTCTTCCCCACGAGCGGTGATCATGATAATGGGCACGCTGCTTGTCTTTCGTATTTCACGGCAAACATCCAAACCGTCCACTTCAGGCAGCATAAGATCGAGCAAGACAAGGCTTGGGCTATTCACTGAAGCCAGCCTGATTGCCTCACGACCATTTGTGGCAATTAAAACCTCGTAATTAGCTTTACGTAAATTGTAAGCTAATAGATCGGTCACAGACTGCTCGTCATCAACTACCAGGATAAGGTCAGGCATTTAATATAGAATAACACATGTTTGTGACAAGATTGTGTCAGAACAAACTGAAAATATTAAAAATAATGCTGCCAGGTCCGGCAGCATTATTAAATCAACATCGATAACAAGGAGCAGCTTACCGCACAACCCAACACTACTTATTGAGCAAAGCCGCCTGGATAATATCCTGAACCCTTTGCACCATACTGGAAGGATCCGGATGCAATCCTTCTACCAGCAATGCACTATCCAAAATCTGTTCAATGATCATTTTTTGCAAGCTCGATTCTGGATCCATACCGACCAGGCTTTTCAAAATTGGATGAGATGGGTTCAATTCCAAAATTTTCTTGGATAGTTCAAAATCTTTGCCAAGATACTTGTAAACTCGCTGCATTTCCGGGTTCAGGCTGCCTTCCGGTTCGACTAAACGAGCCACAGACTGAGAAAGACGACTCGAGCTACGCACATCAGCAACCCGATCTCCCAATACTTGTTTGAAAAGTTGGACCAGGCTATCAAAATCTGTGGTATTTATTTTTTCTTTTTCATCGGACGGATCATCGGATTTTTCCGCAGCTGAAGAATCAGCAAGAGCCACATTCTGCAACTTAAATTCTTTATACTCGTGAAGTCCCATCAACATAAAAGAATCGATCGGCTCTGTCAATAATAAAACTTCAGTGCCATGCGACTGGAAATAATCCAGGTGTGGACTTCTCAGAACAGAATTCGAATCATCACCCACAATAAAATGTATCACTTTCTGTTCTGAGCCCATACGCCCAACGTAATCATTTAGTGATGACCAGTCATCAGGGTGCAAGTTCGTTTTGAATCTAAGCAATGGGAAGATTTTCTCGACATCAGCCTGGTTGGTCGCCACGCCCTGTTTTAAAAACCCGCCATACTCCTTCCAAAATATTTTGTATTTCTCTTCGTTATTTTTCGCCAGATTGTCCAATTCTTTGATAATCTGGCCAGTTACAGCCTTCCTCAAACGGGTCATCAAATCACTGGCCTGAATAGTTTCCCGCGAGACATTTAAAGGTAAATCTTCAGAATCAACAACCCCCTGAACAAAGCGTAAATGCTCAGGTAATAAATCTTTTGAATATTCATCGATCAAAATATTCCTGGAATACAACTTCAACCCATCATCTTTTCGCAAAGAAAAGACTGCCCTTTCAGATTTCCCAGGAACAAATAGTAAGGCATAAAACTGTACTGGTGCATCTGTAATTGAATGAATATGCAGGAGCGGTTCTTCAAAATCCAATGTCAACTGCCGGTAAAAATCTTTGTATTGGTCATCAGTAACTTCCTGTTTAGAAGTACGCCAGATGGCAGTTTGCTTGTTTACTTGCGAAGAATCTTCGCCCATGTAAATTGGGAAACCAATATAATCTGAATGCTTTCGTATTATCTCTTTCAAACGATAATCAGTAGCATATTCAGCGGCATCTTCTTTCAGCTTGATCTCGATAACGGTACCACGATCTGACTTTTCTGCAGAACTTATCTGAAAATTATCATCACCCGTAGCATACCAGCTGACTGCCTCATCATCAGGTCGGTAAGAATGTGAAGTAACCTTAACCGATTCGGCCACCATGAACACAGAATAAAAACCCACCCCAAATTGACCGATAACCTGAGAGAAGTCAGCATTTTGATCTTTGGCAGCCTCTAAAAATTTTCGCGCACCAGATTGAGCAATCGTGCCCAAATTTTCGATCATCTCATCCCTGTTCATGCCAATACCAGAGTCCCGGATCGTAATCATCCTGGCGTCTTTATCTGTCGAAATACGAACACATAATTCAGACTCGGCATCCAACACAACTTGATTCGTGAGTACCTCGAAACGAAAACGATTGAGTGCATCCGACGCATTCGACAGCAATTCCCTTAGAAATACTTCTTTATCTTTATATAAAGAATGTATCAAGATATTTAGCAACTGCTTGGTTTCGGCTTTGAACGTAAATGTCTGTGAATTGTCCATCAGTGGCGTTTGCATACTGTCATCCATCGTTTATCTCCTTTGGCGAATAAAAAAAGCCCCAGTCATCCTGAAGCCGCGTAAATGCAGTTTGATTCAGGATTATTTAACAATTATCCTGTTCTGTTTGATAACGAAATAAGGATTTAATTTCAAAAAATATTTTACTTGAGTAATGGTTTTCTTTAGCAAGAAATATATCAGAAAATTATTAACGAACTATTCGGCCAAAAAACCCAGTAAAACTTTATTAAATGCTTCAAATTGATCGATAGCAACCGCGTGTCCCCCATTTGGAATGATAACTTGCCTGGCACCAGCAATACCATCCGCCAACATTTTTTGATGAACTATATCAACCGTTGTATCATTCGCCCCACTAATGACAAGTGTGGGAGCTTTAATTTCCTTCAAGCGACGGCGGGAACTAAACAAACCCAGATTCCGCATTGCCGCTCGATAGGCGCGAGGGTCAGCAGATGCAATCTGCTTTTCGGCCATATCCCGAAGCGCTTCTTGCTCGGGCTTTGGGAAAATACGGCCGGAGACAATTTTAGACTGGACTTTCAGACCAATTGTGTGAACGACAAGCATTCTCTGCGCAAAATAAACTAATTGAGAAAAACTTGAAGGCCTCAACTCTGAGAAGGTACTTACCAATACGAGTTTTTGTACCAATTGTGGATAGTCGAGCGAAAATTGCTGAGCGATTACACCACCCATTGACAGGCCAACAACGTAAACTGGGCCAAAATTAAATTCTTTCACCAGATCGGCCAAATCGACTGCAACTCGCCGGAAATTCCAACCCCGCCCATCGTACGTCGATGCACCAAAACCTGGAATATCAGGCGCCAAGGCGCGCAAACCTGCCTTTCCAAGAGCATCGAATTGCAAAGACCAGGAAGACGCATTTGCGCCAAGCCCATGCAACAAAAGTACGACAGTGGCATGATCAGGATTCGGATCGAGGAAGTGCAGCCTTGTCATTGAAAATTATTTCCCATCATCATCCGTCGAGGTTGATGCCTGGTTTTTTTTATCTTCGGCACTCATATTATCCTTAAATGAACGCAAACCAGCGCCGAGTTCTCCCAATATCTTACCGAAACGGCCGGGACCAAAGATCATGATCACAATAACCAGTATGATTAACAGTTCCGGAATACCAATTTCCATATCGCCTCAGCAAAAAAAAAGCCATAAAGCTTACAAAGATTATCATTTCTAATAACCTTTGTAAACTCTATGGCAAACTTATTTATATCCGATTATTTTACGTCGCTAGAAGGGGTTTTTGGTTCGTCTTCTTTCTTCTCGCCACCAAGATTATCTTTGAAAGATTTCAAGCCACTGCCCAATTCTCCAAGCACCTTGCCAAAACGACCAGGTCCGAATAAAACAATTACTATAACGAGCAAAATGAGTAATTCAGGTACACCGAGACGCATATTGACTCCTCTTTAGCGGTTTAAGGTTTACCGCAAACTTATGATAACACAATCAAGCAGGTTTGCCTATACTATCGATCGCGGCTAAAAATAGAACCATCAATGATTCTCCGCATCCGCCTGAAGAATGAACGAACCCGTGCCCACGGTTTGTACCACTCGGCACTCAGTAAATGTTCGGATGGCAATGGGCCACTCCATTCTGCAGCTAGCGCGCCCCAGGTCAGTCCAGCCCCAAATCCAACAAAAACAACTTTGTCGCCTGGTTTTAGTCGGTTACTCTGGATAGCCTCAATAGTGGCAATCGGAATCGACGCAGTGGATGTGTTTCCATATTTATCAACATTTACCATAAATTTTTCTATGGGTAATTTCAGGCTGCGAGCAGCAGCATCAATAATCCGAGCATTGGCCTGATGAGGAATGATTAGGGCCAGGTCTTCAATCTTCCACCCGGATTTTGCTGTTGCCTCCTGGGTTGCCTGGGCCATCACTCGTGTTGCAAACCGGAATACTTCTTTTCCGTTCATATGAATAAAGTGCATACCTGTATGAATAGTGATATCACTGGCAGGATGGGCGCTTCCCCCGGCAGGTACCGATAAAAACTCTCCACCAGCTCCATCAGAATGCATGACCACACCCTGCACGCCTCCTGGTTTTTCGCTGGCCTGAAGAACAAATGCACCAGCACCATCTCCAAATAATATACAAGTGTTTCGATCAGTCCAATCAACAAAACGCGATAGAACCTCGGTACCAATTACCAACACAGTCTTAACTGATCCTGAACGGATGGATTGGGCCCCCATGTTCATGGCATAAATAAAACCTGAACATGCTGCTGACAGGTCAAATGCACCTGCATTACTCGCACCTAACTTATCCTGGATTAGACAGGCTGTCGCAGGGAAAATATGCTCTGGTGATGATGTGGCGCAAATAATCAGATCGAGGTCTGTAGGCAAAAGTCCAGCCACCAAAAGCGCTTTGAAGGCTGCGTCCACGCCCAAGGACGAGGCTGTATCACTCTCTGCAGCAATATGACGCTGCCGGATTCCAGTGAGTTCACGAATCTTTTCGTCACTGGTGTCCACCATCTTGCTTATATCGTCATTTGTCAACACCTTGTGAGGAACTGACATTCCCCAGCCGGTGATATGGGCATATTGCATAATTACTCCTTGATCAACCCAATACTATCAGGTTGGCACTATGTGTACGCATTAATCTTCGTATCGACTAAAAATCAAAGTTGCATTATGGCCACCAAAACCAAACGAGTTGGACATAATATGACGAGGATGGGCCGGGCGCGCCTGGATAGGTACATAATCCAAATCGCAATTGGGGTCCACTGTTTGATAATTAATAGTTGCAGGTAGAATATCACGCTGAAATATTTCTGTGCAAATTGCGGCTTCAAGCGCACCTGAAGCACCCAGTAAATGACCGGTCATCGACTTTGTGGATGATATCGCCACATGATAAGCATATTCACCCAGGGCAGTTTTAATTGCGGCAGTTTCAGATTTATCATTCAATGTCGTGGATGTGCCGTGAGCATTGATGTAATCTATTTGGTCGGGCTTTAGGTTGGCATTTCCGAGAGCAAGCTGCATACACAAAGCCGCTCCAGCTCCATTTTCCGCCGGAGCTGAGATATGGTACGCATCATCAGATGTCCCATAACCACTTATCTCGCTTAGTATTTTCGCGCCCCGCGCTATAGCATGCTCCAGAGATTCGAGTACAAGCATCGCACCACCCTCACCCATTACAAACCCATCACGATTTTTATCAAATGGGCGGGATGCTTTTGTAGGTTCTGCGTTATTCGTAGATAGGGCAGTCATAACATTCAACCCCGCCATTGCCACGCTAACAATAGAAGCTTCAGACCCGCCTGCCAGCATTACATCTGCAGATCCACGGCGAATCATTTCAGCTGCCTCGCCAACAGCATTCGATCCTGTTGCACAAGCAGTCACAAAAGCAGCGTTGGGACCACGCACACCCATACGAATCGCAATCGTCCCGGCGGCATTATCCGCAATCATCATCGGCACTAAGAAAGGACTGACCCTGTCTGGGCCTTTTTCTCTCAGAACTTCAACTTGCTCCAATAAAGTACCAATACCACCAATCCCGGTGCCCACAATAACCCCAATCCGATCGCGATTCTCGTTCGTAACAATCAAACCCGCATGTTCGGTGGCTTCTTGCGCGGCCGTAACAGCAAACTGACAAAAACGGTCCATGCGGCGCGCTTCTTTGCTGCCGAATTGACCGGCTGCATCAAAACCTTTTACTTCACAGGCGAAACGCGTCTTATGGCCGGATGCATCAAAATGAGTAATGGGTCCAGCACCGGATTTGCCATTGATCAAGGCCGTCCATGTATCTTGAAAGTTATTTCCGAGCGGGCTGACACACCCAAGCCCAGTGACAACAACTCGTCTACGCATTTTACACAATCTCCTCTAAACATTCAAATCAAACACAAGAGCGCAGCATTGCTGCGCCCAATAACAATTCAAGAAACTATAACACGATGAATGAAAAAGGGATACGACCTTATCCTAGCCCTTCAACAGACTGACATCCTTTTTTTCATCTTCGGGTAAATTAAGCGGAGGCAGCTCGATCAAGGAATTTAACCCAAAATGCTGTAAAAATTCGGGGGTGGTACCGAACAAAATTGGGCGACCTGGCCCTTCTGAACGCCCAATCTCCTGTAACAATCCTTTACTGAGCAAACTTTTAATGACTCCATCGCTATTAACACCACGCACTGCATCAACAGCTGGACGAGTAACAGGTTGTTGATAAGCTATAATCGCCAGTGTTTCCAAAGCAGCCCGACTCAAACGAGTCGTCGCTTCCAGACCGAGGAAGCGCTCGATAGAATCTGCAAGCTCTGGGGCTGTAGTCAACTGAATGCGACCCGCATGCCTCTGCAGACGCAGTCCACGGGCTTTAAGGATTTCATCCAGCTCCTCCAATCCTTTTTCTACAGCACTCACTGTCAATTCCAGCGCATTCGCCAATTGTGCCGGCGCAACCGGCTCAACAGCCACGAACAACAAGCCTTCAAGCAAAGCCGAAAGGTTCAATTCAATCGAGGTTAAGTCGCTCATGCTATAATTACTCCGTTAACAATGCTATTCAGACCCCGTATTCAATCACAGGGGTGGAGTCTTTTATGAAAAATAATAAAATAGTTACACTTTTTTTAATACTAGCGATCGCTTTAATGTCTTTCGCATGCACCATTTTCGCAGGTGGTCCGGAATATCCGCCCACCAAAATTGCAATTTCCACCGAAGCCGTTGGCAACCTCGATGCAGAACTTCAGGCCGCACAAACTGCGTCAGTGGAAAGTGGAGTGCTTTCGATTACAATCAACGAAACACAGATCACATCCTTGCTAGCCAATAAGCTTAACTCTCAACCTGACCCCTTCATCAAAAATCCGCAGGTCTATTTACAAAACGGCGAAATCCAGGTCTTTGGTCAAGCCACTCAAGGAAACTTGATGGTCAATGTTCGGATTATTCTCCAAGCCTCTATAGATCCAGAGGGTATGCCTGTATTGACCATCACGTCTGCTGATTTTGGACCGTTTCCAGCACCTGAAGGATTGAACAAAACGGTCAGCTCGTTTATTGACCAGGCATTCACTGGTGCTATTGGACCAGCAGCCACCGGGCTGCGTATCGAAACTATTAACATTGCCGATGGTATCATGACACTAACCGGCAAGGTTAAGTAGGCCGATTATACCAAGTGTTATCCACCAAATTGGTCTTCCGATTGATTATTCTTGCTACACTACTGACTTATACCGTCAGTGGATGTATCTCCCTACCTGATACACAGAGTGATATTGGCCTGAATGTCATCATAATTGCTGATGGGAACACAAAACAAATTAACACTTCAGCTGGGAGTAAAATCCAGCAAGTGTTGGAATTGGCAGGAATCACACTAAACAGCCTGGACAAAGTCGAACCGCAAGTCTATACGCTGGTCAGCGAAGGAATGACGGTCAAAGTTACGCGTGGCCGCGAAACTTTCGAGACAAAAAAAACAAACATCCCGTTCGAGCGCCAAACCGTCCGGAATGAATCACTGCCTATCGGCGAAACCCGTTTGCTTCAGCCTGGGGTAAATGGAATGCAAGAGATTGTTTACAGATATTATTATGAAGAAGGCAAGCTGGTTAGTTCCAGCGTATCTCGTACCACCATTTTAGAACAGGCATTACCTGAAATTGTGATGGTTGGTGTTCAGGCGCCATTCGCGCCTCTCCCCATCCCCGGAAAACTTGTATACCTTTCTGGCGGAAACGCATGGTTAATGCAAGCATCAACATCCAAACGCACACCCCTGATCACAACAAGTGACCTGGACGGACGCATCCTCAAATTATCCGTCGATGGTAAATGGCTTCTGTATACACGTAAATCAACAAAAACACCCGAGGTGGAGATCAATACTCTTTGGGCATTGAATATTGACAATCCCAAGGCAGCACCAATAAATCTAAAGACATCCAACATAGTGCATTTTGCCGATTGGGATCCGACAACGGTTTCCACGCTCAGAATTCTTTACTCAACGGTGGAACCACGGTCTGCGTCGCCTGGTTGGCAAGCCAATAATGATCTTTATCGTATGGTTGTAGGCACAAACGGCAATTTGGGAGTGCGGGAAAAAATCATTGATGCTAACACTGGCGGCGTCTACGGCTGGTGGGGCACCGATTTTAGCTGGTCTCCAGCAGGCGATCTTCTGGCTTACAGCCGGCCTGACGGAATTGGGATCGTAAGTTTTAAAAATAAAACTCTTCTGCCATTAATAACCATGGCGCCTTTGCAAACCCACTCTGATTGGGCTCTCATCCCCGGCTTGGCCTGGGGTTCTGATGACCAAACTATTTATTTTGTCACACATGCACCCCCGCCCGGGCTTGTAAACGCTGAAGAATCACCAAATTTCGACCTGAATGCAATTTCCTTGGACATAAATATTAATGTTCGCCTTGTCCAACAAAGCGGGATGTTTGCATACCCAGCCACTTCATCCCCCAGGCAAACCGGAACAGAACGTTCTTATTTTGTCGCCTATTTGCAATCACTAACCCCGGCACAATCCGGGACTTCAGGATACCGGTTGATAATCATGGACCGTGACGGTTCAAATCGGCGCACTGTTTTTCCGAATCCAGGATCGCCCGGCCTGGCTCCCCAAATACCAGTTTGGGCTCCGGCACCTCTGTCCTATGAAGAAGGTGATTTTCTGGCAGCGATTTACCAAGGCAACCTGTGGTTAATTGATGCAGCTACTGGCGTAAGCCACCAAATTACCGCAGACGGCCTGATCCAAAAAATTGATTGGAAATAAAATCAACTGAACCAACGCCAGATTGGCATCAATTCAAACAAACCAATCGCGTTCTTCAGAATCTTTTCGTGGAGGAAATAATGCGAATACTTATCACCGGCGCAGCTGGATTTCTCGGCTCTCACTTAAGTGACCGTCTTTTGGCCGAAGGCCATGATGTAGTCGGGATGGATAATTTTGTCACTGGTTCGAGAGACAATATTGCTCACTTAATTGGAAATGAACATTTTACTTTTTTCAAACATGATGTTTCAAATTATATTTTTATTCCGGGTAAATTGGATGCGGTCATGCACTTTGCTTCTCCTGCCAGCCCCAATCCAGCATCACCTCTGGCATATTTCAACCTGCCTATCCAGACCATGAAAGCCGGTGCGTTGGGAACCCATAATACACTGGGCTTAGCCAAGTCAAATAATGCACGCTTTTTACTCGCCTCAACCAGTGAAATTTACGGAGACCCAACCGAACACCCTCAAAAGGAAACCTATGCGGGAAACGTAGATATTACCGGTCTGCGGGCTGTTTACGACGAAGCCAAACGTTTTGCAGAATCTTTAACCCTTGCTTACCACAGACAGCACGGCGTGGATACACGCATTGTGCGGATTTTCAACACATACGGGCCGAGAATGGATCTAGAGGATGGGCGCGCATTGCCGAACCTCCTCAAACAAGCTATTTTAGGACAATCACTTACTGTTTACGGTGACGGCGGGCAAACACGTTCCTTCTGCTATGTTGATGACCTCGTCGACGGAATTGTCAAGCTTCTTTATTCAGACGAACACATGCCAGTCAATATTGGCAACCCTGTGGAAATGACCATCCTGGAATTTGCACTCACAATTAACCGCTTGCTTGAAAATAAAGCCGGTATTACATATGTGGACGCCCGCTCTGCTCGCGACCCACAGCGCCGTCGTCCAGATATTACCCGCGCAAGAACCATTCTGGGCTGGGATCCAAAAATTGACCTTGAAGAAGGTTTGCAGCGTACAATTCCATATTTTAAACAAAGATTAGGATTGGCATGACCATAGTACTTAAAAATCCATCTGAACGAGCCCGTTTTCTGAAATTTGCTGCCGTTGGCATGATCGGCGCTCTGATTGACTTTGGTGTAATGAATTCGCTTGTGGCAATTTTTCATACATCTTTCGTACTGGCAGGCACGATTTCATTTGTCCTGGCTGTGATCAGCAATTTCACATGGAATCGATTTTGGACTTATCCAGAATCACGTTCAAAGCCCTTAATTGGTCAGCTTGGTCAGTTCGCGCTTGTAAACGCGGCTGGTTTGCTCATTCGCTTACCAATCTTGAAAATTGGCGAACCAGCCCTTGACCAATTTCTCAAAAATATTTCGATTGCTAGCCAAAATCATCAATTCATCAGCCACAATGCCACGTTAGCCATTGCGGTTGGCGTGGTAATGATGTGGAACTTTTTTGTCAATCGTCACTGGACATATAACGACATCGAAATCTAAATTGGCTTCATTAACGAAATAAACCGGGTTGTGGCGTAAAATAATTATATGACAAACACTTTAATTCCCATTTATACAACCCGCGGTGACCCAGACGCATTTCTCGCGTACCCCAATCTTTTCAACCGTGCCGGTGAATGGATTGGGTTCATCACTACGCAACGCGATGTATATTCTGTTCTTGGATATTATGTAGGCACCCTGACCAATGACCCGAGAATTATCCGAAATCGTTCGGGCGAGATCAAGGCACACGTAAAACCACCGCAAACACCTTCACCGGTCCGAATCTCGGCAATTATCCCGCTACCAAGAATGATGGGTGACTTACCCAATGAAAATATTGATGTTCTGCAAGATGAACCTGACCGATTGCACACTTTGGATGCAGGCGAATTGCGTCCCGACCTGGATTGATAAAAATGTCTGAACCAATTAATTCGTCCAAAACAATAAAACACTCAAGGATCAACCTTTCCCAGTTGATGCAACCCGAACACGCCAACAACCTTGGCAATGTTCACGGCGGTTGGATTATGAAATTGGTGGATGAGTGTGGCGCACTTGCATGCATGCGGCATGCTCAGCGCCGGGTTGTTACTGTAGCAGTGGATAGCATGACTTTCCGCCAGCCTATAAAAATCGGCGACCTGGTCACCTTAACTGCCGAGGTTACTTACACCGGTCACACATCCATGGAGGCTGAGGTCCGCGTTGAAGCAGAAAACCCCATCACGGGCGTTCGAACTCATACAAACAACGCATACCTTGTGTACGTTGCACTTGATGATGATGGACAACCTGTGGCAGTTCCTCAAATATTGGCCGAAACCCCTGACGAACTTCACAGGTTGGAAACCGCAAAACTTCGACAAACCCAGCGTTTAAAGAAGTGACTCGATGATCGAACTCGATCCGACACATGATTCAGAAGGCAGCACAAACATCGAAGGCGAAAAATCCGCTCGCCATTTTCGCTCGTTAAAGGAATTACTGGATTTCGCATCTGGCAAGGATCTGGCAAAAAGCATGGATCAAATGGGCGATTCTGGACTCGCCGAACCGCTGCCATTCCCATTCCTGGCACTTGTTGGCCAGAATGAGATGAAATTATCGCTGATGCTTGGCCTCATCAACCCCAATATAGGCGGGATATTGCTGGTTGGCCCGCGCGGAACCGGAAAGACAACTGCAGTTCGTTCTCTGCTTGACCTGCTACCACAAACGGAACGCTCTGCCTGCTATTACGGTTGCCTACCCGAAGACATAGAGACAAGTGGCATCGACGCTGTCTGCCCAGAGTGTGCAATCAAATATGCTGAGGGTCAACCATTAACTATTTCCGACCGTGTTCGCCTGGTGGAGCTACCGCTGAACGCTCGAATCGAGGATGTAGTTGGCGGGATCGATGAGCGCGCCGCAATACATGAGCGCATGCGCATCCGGCGCGGAATTCTAGCGCAGGCAGATAAAAACCTGCTTTATATTGACGAAATCAATCTATTAAGCGATGATATTATCGACGCAATTTTGGACGCAGCTGCGCAAGGCATTTATACTGTGCGACGAGGTCCAATATCTGCCACATACCGGGCACGTTTTGTATTAATTGGATCGATGAATCCAGAAGAAGGCAATCTCCGACCGCAAATTTTGGATCGTTTTGGTTTACGGGTCATCGTCCGTGGCCTGGAAAATGCCACCGAACGGCTTGAGGCTTACCAGCGAGTGAGAACCTACCTCACGAATCCTCGCAGAATGATAAACATGTATGCAGAGGAAATTAAAGCCGCAAGCCAAGAATTGCAAGCTGCGCGCAAGCTTTTACTTCAAACAAACCTACCCGATGACCTAGCCAATCAGGCCATCCAAATCATTCAAAAAATGGGGATCGATTCTTTACGCGCAGAAATCACCTGGTTCGAATCTGCACGCGCCTTTGCTGCTGCTGATGGACGCGACACCGTCACACCAGCTGACTTAACTACAGTTGCGCCGATGGCCTTGCGCTTGCGCCGGTCCGCATTTATGACTGAGTATTTTGATCATCAAAAAAACGAGGAAGATGAGTTAGTAAAACTGTTGACCAGCCTGGACCGGTCGAAAAAACAAAATTGACGGCTGATATAATTCTGACCAGTCCTTTCCCAAAAGCATCCAGATACCTGTTGGTTATTTTCTTGCATGAGCCCCGAACCCAACAAAGATTTTATATCGGTTTATCGTTTTTTTAACCGATTCCTTCTTTTCATCACTTTGCCGTTGCAATAATTCAACCCACTATCGCCTAACAACCGTGACCAGTTTTTACCGACAAAACCTTGTTCCAATCTTACTCTTACTGGCGATCAACCTGATAGCCGGCTTTTTTATTTTTCAAGATTATGGAATGTCATGGGATGAACCGTTATTTTACAACTATGCCGATTCGATAAAAATAGCATACACCCCGCAAGCCTTCGCCCCATGGTTTGATTTTTACCAGGTTTTCGGTAAAAGCCCTGAGGACCACAAAATTTACGGACCTGCTTACTTACTCTTGGCTGGACCAATTCAAAAGATAGTCATGTCCGCTTTTGGCTCTGACATGGCTTCGGCCTGGCATCTAGTAAATTTCCTAACTTTCCAGGCTGGTTTGCTGACATTTTACCTATTAGCACGCCGATGGTTCGATCCCTGGCCTGCCTTCGCATCAACAACCTTCCTTGCCTGGCAGCCAGTATTCTGGGGACATGCTTTCATCAATCCAAAAGACATTCCCTTTATGGTGATGTTCCTCATGGCCCTGGCGCTTGGCCTGGAATTCGTCGACCGGTTTACACAGCGAAGAAAAAATGCTTGGGCTACCTTGATCATCGCCTCGATCGTTCTAGGATTGGCATCCGCAACTCGTGTTATTGGACCTCTGGCGGGTGTAACAGTTTTTATATATTTTGTCCTTAACAATAAATGGGGAAATTTCCCATTTATTGTTGTTTACAGTCTGATCGCAATATTGACGATGTTAATTTTCTGGCCATACCTTTGGGCAGATCCGTTAAATCGCTTGATGGAAGTCTTGAAACACATGTCAAATAACCCAACAGAACTGGCTGTTTTATTTGATGGGCAAATTTTTCGCGCTAACGAAATGCCTCGCCGGTATCTGCCTCAAATGTTTGCGCTTACGCTCACTGAGCCCACCTGGATACTCTTTGTACTTGGCTGCTTTCTAGCCTTCCGAAAATTCCTGGTAAAAAAACTCGATTGGCAGGCGTTAGCGGTGGTGTTAGGTTTGTTTATATTTATGGTAGCCTATTTACTTTATTTCAAGCCTTCAGTTTATGATGGTTTCCGCCACTTTTTATTCATCATGCCGCCCATATTTATTATGGTAGGATTTGGTTTCCAATGGTTATGGGAAAGGTTGAAACCAGTAGTATGGTCAATTCTCGTAACAGCGCTTGTTTTACCCGGATTAATAGGAATTATTCACCTGCATCCGTATGAATATACCTATTACAATGTTTTTAGTTCTGGAGTTAGGGGCGCATTCCGCACCTACGAAACTGATTATTGGTTGACCTGCTACAAAGAAGCCGTGGAATGGACCCTCAAAAACGAGCCGAATAGCACCTTGCACATTCAGCGCGAATTTCCACTTGCTGAATACTATGCCAGAGGCTTAACTATGAAAGATATGAGCAAAGAGCTCGATGAAGATATTAAAACAGGTGATTTGATGCTTTTTCACACGCGTGGAAATCTTGATTCCCGCTCCGTATATCGCAAACTTCCTACCGAATATTTCATTGGTCGCGACGGGGCAGAATTTTGTCTCATCAAGCGAAAGGACTAGGGCCGCCTATGTTCAACCCGGCGTATCGCATTATTACACCCAGGCTCACCCTTCGCTGTTATAACCCTTCAGATGCAGTACTCCTGGCAAACTCAGTCACAGAAAGCCTGAGCCACCTACTGCCCTGGATGCCCTGGGCTTCCGCAGAACCGGAAGCACTCATTACAAAAATAGAACGATTGCGGCGGTTACGTTCTAATTTTGATCAAAATATAGATTTTGTTTATGGAATATTCAACCCTGCAGAAAATTGTCTGATCGGCGGTACTGGATTGCATCCCCGAGTTGGATCGGGTGGACTTGAGATTGGTTACTGGATCCATAAAGACTATATCAATAAAGGCTACGCAACCGAGGCATCGGCGGCCCTCACTAAAATTGCTTTTTCAGTCCACGAGGTCGATCGAGTAGAAATCCATTGTGCGATCGAAAATACACGCTCAGTAGCTGTGCCACGCAAGCTCGAATATAAACACGAAGCCACGCTCCATAATCGGAGTTATGCAAATGGGCACATCTCTGACCAGATGGTTTGGAGCCTTTTTGCAGACGAATACCCAAACACACCATCCGCAAAATCTGAAATCGCTGCATACGATGCAGCAGAAAGACGTATATTGTGATAACTCATCGCGAACGAATGGAAGCCTGCCTGGCAGGTCAAAGGATTGATCGAACACCAGTCGCCCTTTGGCGACATTTTCCAGTTGACGACCAAAACCCAGAAAAGTTAGCCAGCGCCACTTTACAATGGCAGAAAATCTACGATTGGGACCTGGTAAAGGTCACACCAGCTTCTTCCTTTGCCCTTAAAGATTGGGGAGTAGAAGATCAATGGAGAGGTGACAGCGAAGGCACACGCAGTTACACGAAGCGAGCCGTTTTCTCCGTCGAAGATTGGTCAAAATTATCTATTTTGGACGCAGATTCGCCTTTCCTGGCTGCCCAATTAAAGTGTTTATCAATCCTGCGTGCTGAACTTGGAAATGAAGTTCCTATCCTTCAAACAGTTTTTTCGCCGCTAGCTCAGGCTAAGAATCTTGCCGGTGGCGAAACCCTCCTGGCTCACATGCGTATGCGTCCAGAATTAGTTGGGCGTGGATTGGAAATTATCGCAGAAAGCACCCGCCGGTTCATTCGTGCAGCCCGGGCACATGGGCTCGTGGATGGAATTTTTTACGCTGTCCAGCATGCCCAAACAAACTTGCTCTCAAAAGATGAATTTGTTGAGTTTGGCCGTTCTTACGATCTCCTGACCCTGGAATCAGCCAGACCGCTCTGGCTAAACATGCTGCATCTGCATGGCGAAAATGTCTACTTTAACAGCGTAGCTGATTACCCTGTTCAAATCATTAATTGGCATGATCGTGATACCCCTCCAACATTGTCAGAAGGTCTTTCACGTACTCGCTCGATGCTTTGTGGCGGACTGCGCCGTGAAACAATGGTTTTCGGAACAGCCGAGGATGTTCGAAACGAGGCACTGGATGCACTTCAGCAAACCAATGGCCAAAGATTGCTACTTGGAACCGGTTGCGTTGTACCGGTCATCGCTCCTCACGGTAATCTATTGGCTGCCAGAACAGGCGTGGAACATTAATGCTACGTGTAATAGCAGGCAAAGCCAAAGGGCGCAAGCTCAAAACAGTCCCCGGTGATACCACCCGGCCGGTCACAGATATGGTGAAAGAGGCCCTTTTTAATATCCTGGGAAACGACGTTGTTGATTCAAAGTGGTGGGATATATTTGGCGGTACCGGCGCGATTGGCATTGAAGCCCTCAGTCGCGACGCAGCTTCTATCCGGTTTACTGATATAAACCGCCTTCCTGTTGAAACCATCAAAGAAAATCTGGCAAACTGCGGATTCAGCAATCAAGCCGAAGTTCGCCGTGGCGATGCTTTTGCCCTGCTAAAAATGGCTCCTGATACTCAATTTGAATATATTTATATCGCGCCGCCTCAATACAAAGGAATGTGGTCAGAAGCGCTTCGCATTTTGGATGGAAATCCGGGCTGGCTTGATGAAACAGGTGAGATCATCGTTCAAATACACCCCCGCGAATATAAAGAAATATTACTTACCAACCTGCATAAGTATGATGAGCGAAAGTATGGCAGCACACTTCTGCTTTTTTACGAGAAAAACCCGTGAAGTCACATATGTCCGGGCAGAATTTTACACGAACTTCCGGATCACGAAAATACTATCTTGTGATGTAAATATCCATATGCTATAAAATAAATACCGGAAATAACCAGAGGAGCAAAGCATGGAACTAAAAATAATCAATATTGAGAAACCAGAACCAATCAATTTTATCCTTGGCCAATCTCACTTTATCAAGACTATCGAAGACATACATGAAACCCTGGTTAATTGTGTTCCGGGTATAAAATTTGGTCTGGCTTTCTGCGAGGCTTCAGGAAATTGCCTGGTCCGGTTTAGCGGTACGGATGACTCCATGGTAGAACTTGCCACCAAAAATGCGCTCGCAATCGGTGCAGGACACTCATTTATTTTATTCTTAGCCGAAGGCTTTTACCCGATCAACATCCTAAATGCTGTCAAAAATGTACCCGAAGTGGCCCATATTTTCTGCGCCACAGCCAATCCAACCCAGGTATTGGTAGCAGAAACCAGCCAGGGCCGCGGAATTGTTGGAGTTGTTGATGGGTTTTCGCCAAAGGGTCTGGAAGACGCAGCCGAAAAAGATTGGCGAAAAAACTTTTTGCGCATGATCGGATACAAACTGTAAAAGCTCTGACCTGTTTGCATACTGAATTCTGTCAACAAAAATTTAATTTGGACGCACAAAAAGAAAGGATTTCGCATGAATTCAAACAATTTATCGCGTAAGAATTTACGGGCGCCCAAAGATATCATTCCGCTCGCATTTCCGGGAATATCCCAGCTTGAGATCGATAACCTTCTCGCTCTCAGCCAGATCAAACATTACCCAGCGACCGCTGTTTTGTGCCGTGAAGGCAGCTTGGAAACCAAATTCTACATCCTGCTCGATGGCGATGTGGATATTACCAAGACCATAAACAATGTCGAACAACGCAAACTAAAGGTTTTAGGGGCCGGAGATTTTTTCGGAGAAATGGCGATCATGCATAACGCTCCCCGCGCGGCCACAGTTACTGCCACGAAACCAGTCACAGTACTGGAAATCGAAAAAGAAAACTTTGACCGTGTCATCCAACATTCTTCCACGATTGCGATGGCGATGGTACGCGAGATAAGCAGGCGCCTGCGTGAAAACGACGAAACTGCAGTGGAAGATCTGAGGATGCGCGCAAATGAACTCGGCCAAGCCTATCAAAAGCTTGCCGAACAAGAGATTACCCGTCGCGAATTTATCACAAATGTGGCTCATGAATTGCGCACTCCACTTATGGCAGCGGGTGGGTTTCTCCAGCTGCTACAAAAAGGAGCAATTAGCCAGGATAAACTCCCAGACACCATTAACACGATTGCAAGAAATATTCAACAAATCACCACGCTGGTCAACGATATTCTTTTCTTGCAGGAGACAGACCTGATCCTGCCTAAATTCCAACCTGTAAACCTGACAGCACTCGCAAATGAGGTCGCAAACAAGTACCAGGAAAAAGCCGCCGCAAATTTGCTAACTATTCAGGTTGATGCTGATCAAGGACTGCCAAGCGTTTCTGGAGACTCGAAGTCCCTGGAACGCGCTTTAATGGCGCTGGTGGATAACGCAATCAAATTCAGCCCAGATGGTGGACGAGTAGAAATAAAACTTCACAAAGAAGAAAACTATATTGTCGTAGATGTAAAAGATCATGGTATTGGGATTGAACAAGATCATCTCGCTCGTGTATTCGACCGGTTTTACCATTCGGAAACAAGCGGTGAAAACATGTTCAATGGCATTGGGCTTGGGTTGGCAATCACAAATCAAGTCATAAAACAACACAATGGGCGCTTATCTGTTCAGAGTGAATCAGGTAAAGGCAGCACATTCAGTGTGCAGCTCAAGGCCATCAAGGTGGTGTTTTAGATCAAAGATGCTATTTTCAAAAAAGGACAGCCCATTTTGCTGGCTGTCCTTTTTTATTCAAACGAAACTGTCAATTGGCCATTTTCATCATAAGAAGAGCATCCCGAAAAAGGTGGATCCACAGGTTTCATTTGACGAATCTTCTCCAGAAATATGGCTACATCTTCCACTAATGGGTATTCACTCATTCGCTCGAATGCAATCCATTCCGGGATGCCTTCAGGCGATGATGTCAGAATTCCGGAAACATTTACCGCGCGAAATATAAATAACCCAATACCAACAGGTTTAGCAGTATCCACAATCACTGTTCCGCATAAATTTAGATCTCCGCTTATGCCTGTCTCCTCCAATAACTCTCGGCGCGCAGCTGATAACAAATCTTCGCCACGCTCCACGTGACCACCCGGACCATTATAGCGTCCAGTCCAACCTGTCGTCTTTCCATTTTTCGGTAATATCTTGATCAACAGAACCGCATCGTTCCGTATGGCAAACACCAAAACGCGCGGAATTAATTGATAACGGGCCAAGTTGATATTCTGGTCAGATGAAGGCATATTTCACCCTAAAAAAGAGCCGAAGGGCAAATTTGGCCTCCGGCTCTCTCTTTATCAACTTACAATCAGGCGAACTTCATCGAGATGGCCTGCGGAACCAAGTTTCTCGTTTTTGGATGCAATGAAATTGGCGTACTCGGACATAAATATTTTACCAACCGGGCGCAGATCAAACTGATCAGGATTATCCCGGAAATATTCACGATGTACGCGTGTCCAAACCAGGCGGCCATCTGTATCGATGTTTATCTTGGTTACGCCCAGGGTGGCAGCTTTCCTAAATTGGGTGTCATCAACGCCCTTGGCGCCCAGCAGCTTTCCGCCAGCGTTATTTATTCGGGCAACTTCTTCCTGGGGTACAGAGCTTGAGCCATGCATGACAAGAGGAAATCCAGGTAAAACTTTTTGAATTTCCGTGAGAACTTCAAAATGCAAACCTTGAGTACCGCTGAATTTAAAAGCACCATGGCTAGTACCAATCGCCACAGCAAGCGAATCGCAGCCAGAACGTTCGACAAACTCGCGTGCCTGGCTCGGATCCGTTAATTTGGCATTGGCCTCGTCAACGGCAACATGCTCCTCCACTCCTCCAAGCTGCCCTAATTCAGCTTCAACAACCAGGCCTTTGGCATGGGCAGCATCGACAACACGGCGAGTAATTTCAATATTCTTATCAAATGATTCATGGCTTGCATCGATCATAACCGAGCTGTAAAAACCACTATTGATACAGTCGTAACAAGATTCTTCATCTCCATGATCAAGATGAACAGCAAAGACTGCCTCAGGGAAAACTTCATTGGCAGAAATAATAAGACCCTCAAGCATTTTCTTGTGAGTATAAGATCGAGCCCCTTTGCTGATTTGAATAATAAAAGGAGCCTTGCTTTCAATAGCGCCCCGGAATAAGCCCATGGCCTGTTCCAGGTTATTGATGTTATAGGCGCCAATGGCGTATTTACCATATGCTGCTTCAAACAATTTCTTAGTTGTTACAATCATAGAACCATCCTTTCTTGGGAATGAATTTCACCAGCACACATCAATATCTTGCAACTTTCTGGCTGGCAGAAACGTAAATAGTTTTGTAGCTTGAAAACCAACTTGATTATACCCATAAAGTCAGGCTATAATAAGTAAAATCCTTCCAAATCGCAGTTTTCTCAGGAGGAAACAATGAGCGACTTTTTCGGACGTGTTACCGGAGACCAGGACCCTTTTAAAAAATTGGCTTCATACATTCCGGGTTTCAGTGGATACATTGAACGCGAAAACCGGCGCGCTGCCGATAAACTCTTGCGCGACACGGTTGCGCGAAAGTTTGAAGAGCTTTATAAACGACTTTCAGCACTTCAAGCGGACATAATTAGTCAAGGAAACATAGAATTCATCGATGATCTTGAAAAGGCAGCACTTCAGATCCGTACTTTTACCGATAAGATCCGCAATGCCACATACGGTTATTCAGGCTTGTTGGATGCGGTCAAAATCAATGAGGCTGAACTTGCCAAGATTTACAGCTTTGACGCCGCCTTTTTTGATATTGCGGACCAAATTAAAAACGCCATTGACACTGTAGAAGCGTCCATGGGAGGGATTGAAGGCCTTCCGGCAGCAATCCGCAACCTGGTAACCCTGGCCCGCCAAGCGGTTACCACTTACGAGCAACGCTACGAAATATTCAATGGTTCAAAATAATCCATAAAAACAGGCCCTGCAGGTTTAAAAAAACTTGTAGGGCCTGTTTTTATTTGTATGACAAACTTACCGAATCTGTGATTTAATTGGGCGAAGTGAAACCATGCACAATACTTGGAGGAACATCTATGTGGAATGAATACATTACCGCCTTGTCTATCGACGAAACCATCCGGCTTTTATCTGAGAAAGGTTCAAAAGCCCGCATCATTGCAGGGGCAACAGATCTGATCCTTGAACTAGAACGCGGCGCGCGCGCTGGTATCGAGTGCATCATAGATATCTCGCGCATTCCTGGTCTGAACCGAATCACCCAGGATGAAGATGGAATCATCCATCTTGGCCCGCTGGTCACTCACAACCATGTGGCCATTTCCAAATTGCTTCGCGAAAAAGCATACCCCCTTGTTCGAGCAAGTTGGGAAGTGGGCGCCCCCCAAATTCGCAACCGCGCTACGGTGGCCGGCAACCTTATCACCGCTTCACCCGCAAATGACACCATTACACCGCTCATGGCTCTCGATGCCTGGGTAATTTTGAAATCTATCCATGGTGAACGCCGGGTCAACCTGCAAAATTTTTACAAAGGTGTTCGCAAAACAGTTTTACAATCCGACGAAATGCTTGTGGATATCGCCTTCAAAGGCTTGAGCACTAATCAACGTGGCACATTTGTCAAAATTGCTTTACGGCGTGCCCAGGCAATCTCGGTTGTAAATCTGGCAATCATTCTAGATTTCGACGCGGGGATTATCAAGCATGCAGCGCTGACGCTCGGGGCGGTCGCGCCAACAATTATTCATGCGACCACGGCTGAGTCTTACCTGATAGGAAAAACGCTTACAGAAGAAGTGATTGCCAAGACTGCGGAACTAGCCCGCGAAGACGCAAAACCCATTGATGATATCCGCGGATCAGCGGACTATCGTCGTGAAATGGTAAGGGTATTTACAATCCGTGGATTCCAATCAATTGCTACAGGTCAGGAACAAACTGGCATGCCAGATACCCCCATTACGCTCATGGGAAATTCCAGACCATCCGAGCTACCCAAGACATCAAGCACGACCCACATTAACGGTTCTGCCATCCAAACAAAAATAAATGGGAAAGAATATACTTTTACAAGCGGCTCCGAGAAAACCCTTCTGCGCTTATTGCGGGAAGATGCCGGCTTAATTGGAACAAAAGAGGGTTGTGCAGAAGGCGAATGCGGAGCTTGCACTGTATTTTTAGACGGGACGGCTGTAATGGCTTGTATGGTTCCAGCCCCTCGGGCGCATAATGCGGAAATCATCACCGTGGAAGGTCTGGCGAATGGAGAACATCTGCACCCTGTTCAAGAGGCCTTTATTCAGGATGGTGCTGTCCAATGCGGTTATTGTTCACCAGGGTTTCTGATGTCCGCCGCAAAATTACTCGAAGAACAACCCACCCCAACCAAGAATCAGATCGAAGAAGCTATCACCGGTAATCTGTGCCGTTGCACAGGCTATTACAAAATAGTTCAAGCGATTGAGGATGCCAGCAAGATTCAGGAGAATTAACAATGGGTAAATATAACTATTTTCAAAAAGAAAAAGAACCCAAGAACAAAGGAATTCATCCAGTCTGGCGCGGGATCGGCTGTTTAATTATGGTTATCACCCCAATCATTTCTGGCGCAGCCTCGATGGTTTTACTCGATTTCGGCCGCAGTCAAAAATGGCCATTTTTATACCAGCTAAGTGGTTCCGTACGATTCCCGGATATTTTTTACCAAATTCCAATGGTAAGTGATGTCACGAATTACATCTCAAACACTCCTAATTTCACCGCACTGTTTTTGTTTTTTGTGGTGTTCGTGTTATTTTTTTCAAGTGTTTTTGCTTTTATTAACGCGGTGCTCTATCGGATGTTCGGACCACCGCGCTACTCAGCACTGGATGCGCCAGCCCCAAAGGTAAAGGTAAAACGATACACCCGCTAAAAAGTGTCACAAAACCTATAATTCAAAAAAATAGACCAACCGACGAAACTATAAATATCTCAACATATAGTCTGAAATAGTTGATTTCTAATCCACAGAGGTAAATAAT
>CAINXK010000057.1 GCA_903854805.1 uncultured Anaerolineae bacterium | reverse complement strand
ACTGGTGGGGCAAACCATCGATTTTCAATCGCCCGAGCAGCAGAACCAGGATGGCTAAATGCCAAAACGCAGAGCACGTGAGTATATAGCACTGGTGGTGCGCCAAAAACAGGCACAAAAACTCCACTGGCGGGACAAACCATCGATTTTCAATCGCCCGAGCAGCAGAACCAGGATGGTAAGTACCAAAACGAAGAGCGCGTGGGTAAATCAAATCATCAAGCATTGAGGCTGGATAGAGATAAATCTGTATTTCCGTTTTATTTTTGACGAAACTCGGTTTTTAAGCACGCCTGCCGCGCCAGTTTTGAGAATAATCCCGGCGAGCTGGCAAGTTGTCATTTCGGTTTGTTGGTTTATAATAACGCGCAATGACTGAAACCAGTCATAACGCCAATCTAAAGGAAGAGACTACCATGGTAAAACAAAACAAATTTTCCGTTTTAATTGCGCTGATCGCCATCAGCAGCATTCTTTTGGCCGCCTGCGGTCAAGCCGCACCTGCGCCCGTGGCCCAGGTTCCCGCCAATACCCAGGCACCCGCCGCACCTGCTGCCACCGATGCTCCGGCTGCTGCCACGCTGGCACCGGCTGCCACCAGCACCCCGGATCCTTCCGGCGGGGTGCTGACCATGGGCCTCGGTTCTGAACCGGAAACCCTCGATCCGGGCGATGCCGTCATGGTGCAGGAACAACTTATCCTGCTGAACCTGTTCGATTCATTGCTCGCCACGGCACCGGATGCAAGCCTGCACCCCGGGCTGGCCCTTTCCTGGACACCTAATGCAGATTACACCGAGTTCGCTTTCAAACTGCGCCAGGATGTCAAGTTCCACGACGGCACTCCTTTTACTGGGAAGGCTGTCAAGGCCACCTTCGATCATATCGTCAGTGCAGATGTGCTTGATTCGGGCGGTAAGACCCTCCTGGCCGATCACAAGTACACCGAGACCGTTGTAACCGACGATTTCAACATTACTGTAAAGTTTGCGGGATCCTATCCCACCTTCCTGCGCGATGCCGGCCGCCAATGGTTGAGCATCTCATCCCCAACCGCACTCGAAAAGTACGGCAAGGATTACGGCCGCAACCCGGTCGGAACCGGCCCGTTCAAGTTTGTCAAATGGGACTCCCAGTCTCAAATTATTGTAGAACGCAACCCCGATTACACCTGGTCACCTGAATTTGCCGCCCATAAGGGCCCGGCCTATCTTGACCAGGTTATCTTCCGTATCCTGCCCGAAGCCGCCACCCGCCTGACTGCCCTGCAAACCGGCGAGCTCCAAATCGCAAGCGAACCACCGGCCCTGGATGCAATCGATATGGCCAGCAGCCAACAGGCCGTGATCAAAACCTTTGCACAACCCGGCATCCCGGCCATTATGATGGTCAACACCGAAAAAGAACCGACCAACGATATAAATGTCCGCAAGGCCATGATCCTTTCCATCAATCAGGATGAGCTTGCCAAAACGGCCTTCAAAGACCTGGGGATCCCAACCTACAGCGTGATTTCGCCCACCACTTGGGCTTTTGACCCCAAATCTGCCGATCTTTACCGCTTCAACCTGGAAGAAGCCGGTCGTTTACTGGATGAATCCGGCTGGAAGGATACCAACGGCGATGGCATTCGTGAAAAGGGTGGCAAAAACCTGACTCTCGATTACATCACCTCGCCCGTCTGGGAAGAAGCCTTCAACGAACTGCTCTCGGGTTATTTGCAGAAAGCCGGTTTTGAAGTCAAGATGCGCGCAATGGATGATGCCGGCATCGGTTCAGAAGCTTCCGCTGGTAATTACAGCTTCTTATACATCTACTGGACACGCGTCGATCCCACTCCTTTACGCTCCCTGTTCCACTCTGCCAACATCAATGGCGGATCAGCTTACACCCGTTTTGTCAACCCGGAACTGGATAAGCTCCTGGAAGATGGCGATATCCAAACCGACGAGAACATCCGCAAGCAGGATTATGTCACCGCCCAGCAGATCATCATGGAAAATGCCCTGGTGCTGCCGCTCTTTACGGTCAACATGGTCTACCTGAATTCGCCCGTGGTCCAAAATTTCTCCTTTGACCTGGAAGGTTATCCCTGGTTCTATGATATGACGCTGGCTAAATAAAGCCGCCCGCAAGTATCTGCCACACATGGTCAACTATCTGATCCGTCGTATTTTTACTTCCATCCTGGTACTTTTTGGCATCTCAGTATTGGTCTTTTCGATAATACACCTGGTTCCTGGTGATGCAGTCTCGGCCATCCTGGGCCGCCAAAAAGTGAACGCGGAAAATGTAGCCCGGCTGCGCGAGCAGCTGGGCTTAAATGATCCCATCCCCGTGCAGTACTGGCACTATCTTAGTAAGGCCCTGCACGGCGACCTGGGCGAATCAATCCGAAATTACGTGCCGGTCTCAAAAGCGATCGCAGAACAGCTGCCCAGCACAATTACCCTGGCTTTTTCAGCACTCATGCTGGCATTAATTGTTGGGTTCGTATTAGGGCTGGTCGCGGCTTTGAACCACGGCACCTGGGTAGACACGTTGGCAATGGGTATATCCGTGAGCGGGCTATCCATTCCAACCTTTTGGTTGGGCCTGCTCTTGATCATGCTGTTTTCGGTTAACCTGGGCTGGTTCCCAAGCATCTCAACCGGTTCTGGTTTTGCGGCCCTGTTTTTGCCCACGCTGACACTTGGTCTGCCCGAAGCCTCTGTGGTGGCCCGCATGGTGCGCGCCAGCATGTTGGACGTGCTTGGCAAGGAATATATCACCGCTGCCCGCGCCAAAGGTGTGCATGAACCCGCGGTCATTCTAAAACATGCATTACGAAATGCACTCATCCCAGTCGTGACATTCGTCGGCCTGCAAATGGCTTATCTGCTGGGTGGCTCGACCATTGTCGAAACCATGTTCGCGCGTCAGGGAATTGGGCGGCTGGCCGTCCAATCCATCTCCAATCGTGATTACCCCATGGTGCAGGGAGTTGTGCTGGTAACTGCCGTTATCTATGTGCTGATCAACACCTTCACCGACATTACCTATACCTTCCTGAACCCTAAGATACGGCTCAAATGAGCGCAGCCACCAAGAAAACGCCTTTTCACATGGATGCACCCGGTCTGCGCCTGCTGCGGCAAACCTTTCGGAACCGCAGCGCCCAATTTGGCGGCTTGCTGCTATTAATCCTGATCCTGGCCTGCCTGGCAGCGCCGCTGCTGACCAATAAAGACCCAAATGCCATCGATCCTGGTCTAACCCTGCAGCCGCCCAGCCTGAAATACCCGATGGGCACCGATGGCATCGGCCGGGATACCTTCGCCCGCTTTCTGTATGGCGGCCGGCTCTCGCTGCGTGTTGGCTTGGTGGCGATCGGGATTGGCGCCTTCTTTGGCATTTGCCTCGGGCTAATTTCCGGTTACTTTGGCGGCTGGCTGGACGCGTTCATCTCCTGGATCACGGATATCCTGCTGGCTTTCCCCGATATCCTGTTGGCCCTGGCCATCCTGGCCATCCTGGGCCCCGGGATCATCAATGCCATGGTGGCGGTAGGGATCGCCTTCATACCATCCTTCATGCGCCTGACGCGCAGCAGCGTATTATCCATCCGCGAAATGAGTTATGTCGAGGCCACCCGCGCCCTGGGTGGTTCTGATTTTCAAATCATGATCAACCACATCCTGCCAAATGCCATGCGCACCCTGCTGGTACTGGTGACCCTCGGCATAGGCTCATCCATCCTGGCTGGCGCTGCGCTCAGTTTTCTGGGCCTGGGCGCCCAGCCACCCACCCCCGAATGGGGCGCCATGCTGAACGCCGGGCAAAAGTTTGTGCGCCAGGCCTGGTGGCTGACGGTCTTTCCCGGGTTGGGCATCTTCCTGACCATTCTGGCCATCAACCTGATCGGCGACGCCATCAGCGATGCGGTGGCCGGAACCATCTACATGCCCGAAAAAGAATAATACCCACTCAAACGAACCTGCTCCTCTACAGGGAAGGCCATGTCCAAACCCGCCCATACCATCATTGCCAATGCGCATATCTTCACAGCCGATCCCCAACAGCCCTTTGCAGAAGCGCTAGCCATCCAGGACGATCGCATCGTCTTTACCGGCAGCAACGCAGAAGCCAAGCTTTGGAAAGGCCCAGCCACACGCGTAATCGACGCCGCAGGCTGCAGCCTCATGCCTGGTTTCATCGACAGTCACTTTCACATGCTTTACGGCGCTCTTAACCTGGACGGCATGCAATTGGAACCGGCTGCCAGCTACGAAGATTTATCCCGGATCGTACTCACTTACGCCGCCGAAAACCCCCAAGAAGCGTGGTTGGCAGGCACCGGGCTGCGTTACAACGTCGGCCCTGGGCGCACGCCCTTGAGTCGTCAGGACCTGGATGCCCTGGTCTCCGATCGTCCAATCTACATCAACGCCTTCGATGGGCATACTTCCTGGGCAAACAGCCTCGCTCTAAAACTGGCGGGGATCTTCAACGGCGGCGCATGCGGTCCGAATAGCGAAATTATGATGGACGAACACGGCCAGGCCACCGGCGAGCTGCGCGAGCCCGGCGCCTACAAACCCGTCAGCGACCTGGTACCCAAACCCGATAACGCCCGCAAACGAACCCTGCTCCAAAAAGCCCTGCGCCTGACCGCCTCGTTGGGCGTCACCAGTATTCACAACATGAATGGCAACCAGGACGAGACCGCCCTGTACGCTGCCATGGAAGACCTGGGCGAGCTGACCTGTCGCATCTATATGCCTTACAGTGTCTCACCGGAAACACCCTTTTCCGCGCTGCATGCAGAAGCTCTACAGCTCAAGAAAACTTTCTCAGGAGACTTGCTGCGCGCAGGCAGCGTCAAGTTTTTTTTGGATGGTGTCATCGAAGGTTTTACCGGCCTGCTTGTTGATCCATACGCCGATGACCCAACCACCTGCGGCGCCGCCAATTACGAGGTTGAACATTACAATCGCATGGTTACCGAAGCCGACCGGCTCGGCTTGCAGGTACTCACGCACGCCGTTGGCGATATGGCTGTCCGGCGCGTACTGGATGCCTGCCAGGCTGCCGCGCTGGCCAATGGTAAGCGCGATTCACGGCACCGGGTGGAGCATATCGAGCTGATCCACCCGGCTGATTTGCCGCGCTTTAAAGAATTAGGCGTGATCGCCTCCATGCAGCCTTTACATTCCCCCATGGTGGTGGATGAAGCTGATATCTGGCCGGTGCGAGTTGGCCCGCAGCGCTGGCCGCTCAGTTTTGCCTGGCAAACCCTGCGCACAGCCGGCGCCATGCTGGTCTTTGGATCAGATTGGCCGGTTGTGACTCAACATGCACTGCGTGGAATATCCAACGCCGTCAATCGCAAGCCCTGGCTACCGGGCATGCCGGACCAACACCAGGACCTGGCAGAAACCTTGCTGGCTTACACCCGTGATGCCGCCTATGCCGAATTCCAGGACCATCAAAAAGGCCAGCTCAAACCAGCCTACCTGGCCGATATGGTCCTGCTCTCAGAAAACATCTTTGAAATCCCCAGCGAAGAATTGGCAAATGTCCACCCGCTCCTGACCATGCTGGCTGGCCAGATTGTCTACGAGCTCTGATGCCCATCCAAAACCAGACCCAATCCTTGCATGGACAGGTAGCCATCGTCAGCGGCGGCAGCACAGAGTTGGCTGGCGCCGTGGCCCAAGCCCTGGCGCGCGAAGGCGTGCGCATCTGCCTGGTTGGCAAACAGGCGGACCTGCTTGAACTATCCGCCGCGCCGATCAGAGCCGCGGGCGGTCAGTGCCTGGCATTAGTTTCAGAACTCGACAGCCTCGAAAGCGCGCAAGCCGTCCTGGATCGAACCATGCAGGCCTATGCCCAGCTCGATTTGCTAATCATGGTCTCGCCCTTCTGGGGTGGCGGCATGATCCATAACCACAACATAAAGACCTGGGATCTGGTCATGTCGGCCAACCTGCGCGAACCGTTTCTGCTATCCCGAGCCGTGCTGCCCATCTTCCGCGAACAAAAACGCGGGCAGGTCATGGCGATTGGCTCCGATTCCGGCCTGGGGATTTACCAGCAGGATGGTGCCTACGGCGTAGCCCTGCACGCCCTCAATACCCTGATGGAATTGATCCGCGTAGAAAACAGTGAGCACGGCGTGCGCACCCACATCCTGGCTCCCGGGCTGGCACTGGCAGATGCGTTTGACATGGAAGGCAAACCCAACCTGACCAGCGCCAACGTCAGTGACTGGGTAGTGTGGCTGCTGACCCGTCCTCTGCATCTGCGCGCCAACGGCCCAATCCTGATCTAACCCAGCGCCAAATCTCGCCGCCTTGCCCGGCGCAGTCTGCAGGCATTGCGATCCAAAAAAAGATGGCTTATCGCGGTATTTTGACGGAAAGGTCTTTACGCTGATCGATAAGCTGCGCAGCAAAAATCAGCATGGCAAAAAGCAAAACCGAGGCAGCCGTGCGCTAATACAATTGGCGCAATTTACCCACGACTGTCATCGCCAGCAGCATGCTTGATCGGCTTTCAGATGGGATGATAGCCGGTGTCGGGCATCACAGCTGCACGAAAATTTGGCGTTGCGGAAATAGATACAAAAGGCTTTTGCTGCAAGGCAGGCCGCATTGAAACAACCTGACAAAACATCGCATGAACTCAAGGAGAAGACCCATGCCCAGAATTCCAGCGCTCGAATATGATCAGACCAGCGGCGAAACACGTGCAACCTTTGACATGGGCCTGGCCAAATATGGCCGTATGACCAATATGAAGCGCACCATGCTGCACTCATTGCCCACCTTTCAGGCTCTGATGGAATGGTACCCCCTGTTTGAGGTCATAAAAACTTTTCTGGGAGAACGGCTGAGCATTATCTATGCACATTCCATCTCGGTCGAAAGCGATTGCCTGCTCTGCACTATCTTCATGCGCCGCGTTCTGATCGATTGGGGCGAAGACCCGGGCAAGCTGGATCTGGACGAACGTGCCCAGGTCATTGTTGAATTTGGCCGCGCCATCGCCGGGCAGGGCAACCGCGTATCCGATGAACTCTACCAGCGCGTCACGACCTTTTTCAACCCCGAGCAGATCCTGGCCCTGACCGGCTTTGCCAGCCTGATGATCGCCACCAACATTATTAACAACGTACTGGAAGTGGAACTGGACGAATACCTGTACGCCTACCACCCCAACCAGCCCCTGCCCGGCCTGGGCTGAACAATAACGCAACAACCGATATGCCCGGTTGTTGCGGTGAAATCATGAGGCGTCTGAATTTAGGCTGGTAAGTGCTAGAACGAAGAGCTCGTGAGTAAATAATAAAAACAGCCCGCCTCGCAAGAAACGGGCCGTTTTTATTTCAACTGCTAAAGCACCCGCTTGCCGATCACGATCACATAGGCCAAATCAGCCGTGAGCCCTAAAATCGCCAGTCCGTTAACACAGTTATGAACCTGGTTAACGGACTGGGATACGGTCGAAAATACGGCAAATAACGCCGCTTATATCAAAAAATGAGCCAATCACCCTGTTTTTAGTTTTTCGTAAGGCAAAAATTTCGTCACGCAGAAGCCGAACTGCGATTCCTTGACAGCCCCATCAAAATCTATATAATATCGCCCAATGTAGTCGCATTTATTTCATACAATTGAATAAACACTTTGCTCTTATCCAGAGAGGCTGAGGGAACGACCCTTTGATGCCTCGACAACCGGTCAGCCAAAACTGATACGGTGCCAATTTCGACAGACGTTTTCTGGAAGATGAGAGGCAGACCGCGTCAGCGCGAACGATGATTGTTTTGCCTCTTTCTTTTAGGAAGAGGTCTTTTTAATCCAGGAGAAAATATGACCAACCCGTCCTCCCCAGCTGATCAGTGGTCATCAGCCACACGCTCTGTACACGCCGGCGAAACCCGCCTCAAAGCCGGTCACGCCCTGATCGACCCGATTTTTCAAACATCCACCTACACCTTCGACAACATGGAAGATGTCGTCAGTTACCAGGAAGCTCACAACAAAGGCCATGTAGCAGACCGTTTTGAATATGGCCGCTATGGTAACCCCACGGTGGCGGCCTCTGAGGCGCGCCTGGCAGCCCTGGAAAATGCCGAAACCGCCATCCAGGTTGCTTCAGGCATGGCCGCGCTAACCTTCACCTTTCTGAGCCTGCTGCCCAGCGGCAGCCACATCGTCATGACCGACGACAGCTACCGCCGCACCCGCCAGTTTGTGGAAGAACATCTCAAAAAATTCAACGTCAGCTGCACGGTCGTCCCGCTCGGAGATTTTGCCGCACTGGAAGCTGCCATTCGCCCCGAAACCCGCATCCTGTTCTCCGAGACCCCCTCCAATCCTTACCTGCACATCCTGGATGTGGAACGCTTCGCCGAAGTTGGCCGCCGCCGGGGTGTACTGACCATGGTCGATGCCACCTTTTCCACGCCGATCAACCTGCGCCCGCTCGACTGGGATATTGATATCGTCACCCATTCCGCCACAAAATACCTGGGCGGACACAATGACCTGCTGGCCGGGTTCATCGCCGGCAGCGAAAAAATCCTCAAACCCATCCGGGACTACATCGGCATTCTGGGCGGCATCTCTGACCCCAATACAGCCTATCTGCTGCTGCGCGGGATGAAAACCCTAAACTTGCGAATCCGGCAGCAAAACCAGACCGCCCAGCAAGTGGCAGAATTCCTTACCAGCCATCCCAGGGTGGAACGGGTCTACTATCCCGGCCTGAAAAGCCACCCCGGGCACGAAATCGCCAGGAAACAAATGCTGGGCTTCGGTGGTCTGCTCTCCCTGGCCATCAAAGGCGGGCGCCAGGAAACCTTCCGATTTATCGACTCTCTGAAAATCCCGTATATTTCGCCATCCCTGGGCGGCACCGAAAGCCTGATCCTGCACGTGGCAGCCCAAGCCTACTCTGATCTTAACCCGGCCGAATGTCTGGCTCAGGGCATCCCTCAAAACCTTGTGCGCCTGGCACTCGGACTTGAAGACCCCAAAGACCTGATCGCCGACCTCGAGCAAGCCTTAGAAAGCATTTGAAAATATACTTTGACCTCTGGTTAGTTTATACTGAAATTCCTGGCTGCTAAGTCATATAAAATCAGGGCGAAGTTTACCCTGATTTTATAAACAACCAATATCCTACTTAATCAATCGGATTTATACTATAAAAGCGGGCAGCATGGAACCGGTAAACTCCTACTGGCGCCGCCTGGGGCAAACCAGCGCCATTCCAACAATTCGTCAGCAAGCCCAGGGTCTATCCAGGACACTCCTATCGCGCAGCAACACATCCAAACCATTCCAGGCTGAGTCATATCCGCAAGGCTTGACAGATCCACGACAAAGGCTGATAATAACGACCTATTTAGTCGTATTTAATATTCAGCCAAACAGCTTGCGTTTGCAAAGCCAGCTCTCACAATAAAACACAAGGGAGTAGTAACATGATCACCGAAAATTTACAAAAAGTAGACCATTCTGCCCTGAAGGCAAATCAGTTGACGATCATCCTGCTCAACATCCTGGCCTTCATATTCAACCTACCGCTCCTGGCCGCCCTGGTCGCCGCTATAATGGGCATCGGATCTCTGCTCAAGATACCTGGTTTCCTGCTGCTCTACCGCCATTTCTATAAACCGCTCGGCTTGCTCAAGCCCGATGTGCTCGATGACAACCCCGAGCCGCACCGTTTTGCGCAGTTCATCGGCTTCATCTTCATGACCAGTGGCGCCCTGGCGCTCTTCCTGGGCGCAAACATTCTGGGCTGGGGCCTGGTCTGGTTCGTGGTGGCCCTGGCAGCCCTGAACGCCTTTGGCGGTTTCTGCGTTGGCTGCGCCATGTACTACTGGCTGGGGAAATTAAAAGTTCCTGGCTTCGTTAAAACCCCACCTGCAGGAATTTTCCCCGGCATAAAACCCAAAGCAGGCTGAGCCATGGATGCCATGGATGCCTTGACGCGTGCCGGAATTGCACTTTTACTGATTGCTGGTGGTTTTGGCATTTCCATGCTCTACCAGCACTGGACGCAGCTGCGCACACCGGGTCTGTTGACTGACCTTGAAGCGCGGCGGCCGGGCAGCTTCGCCCTGGTTTACTTTACTACGCCGGCTTGCGTTCCCTGCAAAACAATCCAGCGCCCCGCAATCCACCAGCTCAGCCAGCGGCTGGGGGATGCCCTGCAGGTCTTTGAAATTGACGCTTCGCAGAGACCCGACCTGGCCAGCCGTTGGGGTGTTTTGAGCGTGCCCACAACCTTTGTAATCGATCCGCGCGGGCAGGTAAAGCATATCAACTACGGGGTCACAAGGGCTGAGCAGCTGTTCAAGCAGATCCACGGCAGCGTCTGAAATAAAAACAGGGTACCTGATCTGGCGTTGTCAGATCAGACATTTTCCCGATCAACGAACGACATTTACTCTCGGGTACCCCGGTTCAGGGTTACACGATCACAACCACTCACTGCCGATAAGTAGAAATCGGTAGTTTGCTCCGCAGGAAATAATTTTCATCGATCTGGAAATGTTCCATCCACTGGCCAGTCGATGCGGTGAGTAAATATAATTGGCTCAATTTAGCCATAAACAGCCATGTTTAAATCGAAGTGGCTACTTGCCAGACAGGCAAGCACGGCCGGGCAACATGGCAAAGTGGGCAGCGTAAAAACTTTTCTGGATAACGATATAATCAAAGCTCTTGCGGTTGGTGCATCCGGTAAGATGATATTTTTATGACCAGGATTGACGATAAAATAGTTAATCAGCAAATACAATTCAACTGTAAAAAGGGAATGACCATGCAACAGCTCTCAAAACGCGAAAGGGTGGGCGCCGCCCTAAAAGGGGAAGACCTCGACCGGGTGCCTGTATCGGCCTGGCAGCATTTTATCCCTGCCGAGACCCAACCCGAAACCCTGGCAGCCGCCAGCCTGCAATATTTTCATACCTATGATTGGGATTGGTTAAAAGTTAATCCACGTGCCACTTATTATGCCGAAGCCTGGGGCAACCGCTACGATTACAACAACTATACGCATGTCTACCCGCGACTGCTGGACGGCCCCCTGCATTCTCCAGCTGACCTGGATAAGATCGAGGCCGTCAGCCCAACTTCCGGGGTCTTTGCCGGTCAACTGGAGCTTTTAAGGCAGATCAAGGCGGGCATGGGTGGGGCCCACTTCTTGCAAACCCTGTTTTCCCCGCTTTCGGTGCTCGGCTTCCTGGTGGGACGTCCGGCCACCCACAGCACTGAGGCCGTTGTCCAATCGCAATACGATGGCCTGCGCCAGTACATCGCTGAAAACCCACAGGGGGTACACAATGCCTTGCAGCAAATCACCAGCACGTTAAGCGCCTATGCCAGCGCTGTGCTGGAAAGCGGTGCCAGTGGGCTGTTTTTTGCCATCACCAAGCTGGCTCGGGAAGGCATATTAAGCCAGGCTGAATTTTCCGAATTTGGCAAACCTTACGATTTACAACTGCTGCGCGCGGTTCAATCCGCGCCCTTCAATCTGCTTCATATCTGCGGAGCCCGGGTTTATTTCGATGCAGTTTTAGATTACCCGGTACATGCCATCAATTGGGCAGCCAGCGCTCAGCAAAACCCGCAGATCGCCGAGGCTGGTCAGCGCACAAACCTGGCCCTGGTGGGCGGCGTGGATGAACATGGTGCCCTGCAAATTGGATCGCCCGGGCAGGTGATCGAAGAAGCGCGCGGCGCACTGCGCACCAGCGGCCGGCGCTTCCTGCTGGCTCCAGGCTGCGCCACCAATATGCTGGTCCCGCCAGCCAATCTACACGCCTTGCGCCAGGCCGTCGAACCGCTTTAATTCTCGCCGGAACGGCACGGCTCTAGCTTTCAGGCTCGTTTGGGATAAATTCACAACCGCAAAGCAGCACAGGATATTTGCGGTGATTTGGAAAATATTTTCCGAATCAACCAACCTGCTTGTTTCACGGGCTGCATTGTCTGGAGGCTGGCCTGACCTGCACCCAGAGACACGATCCGGGTTGATACAGACGCAGCCAACCGGACCCTAAGACCGCATGGCCAGCCGTCCCCACCACCAGCGCCAGACCAACATCCCCAGCGCCGTGGTTGCGCTCAGCACCAATGCAAAAACCGGTTTGACATCCGCGCCAAGCAGCAAGCCACGTAAGACTGCTGCCAGCGAACCGGCCAACCCGGCTGCCAGCAGTGGCCGCCACAACTGGCGTGGATCTGCAATACGCGCAAGATCGTACAGGCCCAGGCCCCAGGCAGCAGCCAGCCAGGCAAATGCGAGTGCCACAAAATTGACGAACATCCGCACCAGGTAATTCGAACCCACCTCATTGTGCGAGGCGAAACCGATCAATGTCAAAATTGCGCAGGTGAGCAGATCACCAAAAAATAGCAGGCGCGATCCATTCTTCATAATTTCCTCTTCAAGGACTGGTTTTGACCCCACAAAATGGGTTTACTTTTTTTACAATAATCTCAGTGCCCCGGATATCCCCGGGCAGCCGCAATTATAACTTCTCAAATCTAACAGTTTATATCCAGTTATAATTCTAAAAACTTTAACAATGCACCAGTTACGGAAAGTGTAACCATGACATCACCTCTTAAAACCGAAATTACCCAGTTACACGCCCAAATCTGTGGCGGTCTGGCTGACCCCAACCGCATCCTGATCTTATATGAACTGGCCAATGGGCCTAAGAATGTCACCGAATTGTACAGCGCCCTTAACCTGACCCAATCTCTGGTATCGCGACACCTAAAAATCCTTCGCGAGCGCGGCATGGTAAATACTGAACGGCATGGAACGGTGATCATCTACAACCTGGCTGACGAACGCCTGACCCAGGCTCTTGATCTTTTACGCGCCGCCATGGGTGAGATCCTGGCAAAACAGGTCGCCCTGATGGAAACTTTTGAGTAGGGTTTCCTGCCAACATCAAAACCGCCCGCGTCAATGCGATGCAGCGCGGAGTACTGCACACTTATCATTGACGATTAGAAATGGTCATTTGGGTGGCAGCTTATAAGGGCGGCGCAGTTTGGAAAATTGACCAGCCAACAATCATCTAAAATTCAATCTTAAAAAAGACCATTCCTGGATATGGCTCAAAAGCCTCACCAGGAACGGTCTTCAATCTTTTTTGGGCCGGCTTGCCAGGCAGCCGTCTATTTACAGGTACAGGTAATATGCGCGATACCGGAACAGACATACGACTGTCCGGCCGGGCAGGAGCTGCCACTTGAGCCAGCATCATCAGCGTTTTTATCCTTGGTAGGCGTGGGCTT
>CAINXK010000056.1 GCA_903854805.1 uncultured Anaerolineae bacterium | reverse complement strand
CAATTTTTGGCTATTTTGATCACCAACCGTAATCAAATCAGCCAGCCACTGATGGTCTTTATTAATGCGCCCCGCCACAAAGATGGTTTGCCCAATATGGGGCTCTGTTGCAAAAAGTGTCTTTGCATTAACTTCGAGGGTTATATTTTTTGACAGCTGCCAATGATTGCCATCTACACCTAATAAAGTACTGTTTGCCGAAAATCTAAAATCAGCTGCGCCAGGAATTACACCTGGGCTTGAAGATAGAGCTTCTCCCGCCGAAATATCCACCTTTGCATCAGCATTGCTGACCACAACTTTTCCAATATCCACCATCACCAGGGTCTGGCCCTGCTGGCGAACAGAGATCGAAAATTTAGTACCGCGCACACTGGCCATCCCGCCTGGCGTATTGACAGTGAATTCGCCTGTGCTTCGGCGAAGTGGTATGACGGTATAGTGAACAACACCAGCCTTTTGGGCGAGATCTACCTGGAGCACATCACCCCACTGGCCAGACAGGTGAGTAAATGCCACTTCCGAATCAGGTTCCAACGAAATTCGTGTACCTTCAAAGAATACCAGAGTGGCATTGCCATCTGAGTTCGTGCGAATCCGGTCACCTGCTCGTAGTACGGTCCCTGGCAAGGCAAGCCCCCACGCCTCGCCGCCATTCGCGGCAACCTCTACACTCCCGCCTATATCTGCAATCGAGGCCGCATGCGCTGGAATTGGTCCATACAACCAGAACCCTGCACTGAATATCAAAATAAAAGAAAATAATAATGCCGCAGTAAATAAAGGCTTTCTAACCGCCCAAGCCCAGCGATATGCCGAGCTTGGGGGATTTTTGAATGCCATTTCTTTTGCCATCAGCGCCAAGCGCGTCTTGGCAGCTCTTGTTGCGGCTCTGGATGGTTCTGGGTGTGAAACCTCCTGCAAAGATGCTGCAAAACTTACCAGCGTCGACAATTCCTGAGCTTTGTCCGATAGATCAGGTCCAACATTAAAAGCTCGCGGATTTTCTATCGACCGCAAGGCTTCTTCGAAAATAGCATCTAAATTCTGATCATTTTTCATATTTGCATTTTCTGCCAATTTCCTATCGCTTCGCAAGTTATTTGCTCAATATATCCTGCAACGCCATCAAAGATCTACGTTGCAAACCCTTGATTGCATCCTCGCTTTTACCAAGCACCTGGGCCACCTGGGAAATCGGTAATCCCAAAATGAAACGTAAAATAACCACGTCTGATTGCTCACTTCTTAACCTTGAAAGGCCTAGCAGTAATTCTGCAGAAGTAATACTTTGCTCAACAGCCTCTTCGGGCAACGCAATTGTGTCTGGAATATTTTCTGTCAATTCTTCACCGACACCGGCTTGACGGAAATAATCCACAATCAGGTTACGGGCAATTTTGAACAACCAGCCCTGAAAAGAAGCAATCTGCTTTTGTTGATAAGACGGCAATGAACGCAACATACGCACAAAAACTTCTGAACACAAATCCTCTGCAGTCTGGCGATCACCGAGTCTGTAATACAGGTAACGAAAGATACTCGGCTGATATCGTTCAAACAGCCAACTAATAGATTCGCCATCGCCCTTTTGGGCACGTTGAATCAAATCTGGGTTCGGCGCCCCCAGGCGCGAGATTGTATCTTTCATGCTCTTCTTATAATGTATAACGTAAGAAAGGCCGAAAAGAGTCGCATTTTACAAAAACTCCTCCGTGAATATTCCCAACCCAGGTTGATTTATATTCCGAGACAAAAACACCCACACTCTGGCACGAGAGGGGTACCTGCTGCAAACAATTCGAAAAAAATGAGGGCTATTCACAACCATTGATTTCAGCTTCTTCCCAATAACATCAACCATTCTTCAATACAAGGCGGAAAAGCTCGCTATCAAAAATCTGAGGTCGTGTTTGATCCATGCCTCACCCTTAGGCAACCCTGCATATATTTATCAGTTACGGAATTCTGTCTTACTTATTGTAATCAATTCACTTGGGATTACAAGCAATAAACCTGGAAAATTCGCCACCCTTCAGCCCTGGTTTTTTGCACTTCAACCAGGCCCCACAATCAAACTATCGACTTGGTCACAGAGGCTTTTTTAACCACCCACTTCGGAATGCATCAATTTTCCCAAAGAACCAGCGGCACCAGTCTTCAATACAAGTCATTATTGTACAATTTTTCGCGACTCTGGCGGTTGAGAAAATATGCCCGGCAGTCTGTGCCGCGCCGAACAACGCGACCATTT
>CAINXK010000055.1 GCA_903854805.1 uncultured Anaerolineae bacterium | reverse complement strand
TGGCGTTACACACAAGCCACAGGTAGTGCACATTAAAATTTTATTCCCCCCCTATTCTTGGGAAAACCGTTTTTATCTAAAATTAACATCACGGGCCTTCAGTTTTGCCCGGTGCTGCCGAAAATAAGAGCAGGAAACAAATTTATTTACCAACATTGGCTGTTTAACAGCCCCTCGAATAAGGATGTTCGAGGCAAACCCAAAAGGAAGGAACCTGCCATGGGAGAAAACTCTATCCAAAGCGTTGGCCTGGCTGATAACGAGCAGCGCGCCACCATTATGTACCAGTTGTATCAGAACCAACTTTTCAGGACCACCGAGACAGCACCGGCTGCCCCACCTGAAAAAGCCGAGAAGACCGAGAAGACTGAAAAGATTGAAGAGAAGCAAAGCCTGCTGCCGATCACGAATTCGGATACATTCCTGAAATTCACAGTCGACAAGAAGACCAACGATGTGACTGTTTACGTTGTTGACCGCGCCTCGCATACGGTCGTGCGCAGCATTCCGCCCAACGAGGTTAATAACCTCAAGGCTGGCGACCTGCTCAAGCTGCTGGCCTGACGATCTGATGCTGAGTATGTTGCCTTATCATCCGGCGTGACCCTGGTGATACCACCGACAGGGTACTCGCAGCCTATCCCGCTATCAGTGCAGTTCGGCGATCAGATTGTCCCGTTCGCTTTACGGGTAGATTTTTAAGTTGGCTGAGCCATCACGGCTGTCCAAAATAAAACCAGGGTTTCCTAAAAAATTTATGTGGAATTAACGCCTGGATGCTAAAGTTCAGCCCGAACCTGCCGAAACTGATTGTATAGAACACACACGCATACAAATTACCGAGGAGTCAAAACCATGTATCAAGCCGCATATCATAGCCAATACCGTAAACAAGACGTCATGAGTGCCAGCCCGCTTCGTTTGGTCATCATGACCTATGATCTGGCCATCCGCTCTTGTGAGCAACAGGATTTTACCAAGGCAACTACGGCCATTACTGCACTGCGCGATGCGCTTGATCTGGATTATCCCGAGGTTTCCACCGGTCTGTTCCGGCTGTACCAGTGGTGTTTGGATTGTATTCGCCAGGGCGAATACGACTCGGCCATTCGCACCCTTTCTGAACTGCGCGATGCCTGGAAGATCACTGAACAGACGATTGTCGCCAGAAAGATATCCATGAGTACGCCTCCTGCCTATGCCACCGCCCTGGGCAACATTAACGCCTGAGCAGTTCTTTTTGTAAAATATCGGATTGTTCCCTGGCGAGCACCTTCGGGCTGCTGAGCCTCTCCCAAAAAAGGAGATGCGCCACACCGGGCAAATTATCCTGACCGCAATCACATAAACTCAACAGCAAAGCGCCTTTCCGAGAGGAAAATGGCGCTTTGCTGTTTTCTTCACACGATTTTTATTTTAACTTCACATCGGTTTTACAGCGCTTATGCCCCGGGTTTGATATTATCAGACTGTCAAGGAGCACTACTATGAGTTTTTGGGAATCTCTTCGTATCGGTTCGTCCGGCCTCTCGGCGCAGCGCCTGCGCCTGGATCTGATTTCAAACAACATCGCGAATGCGCAAACCACCCGCACCGAAAAAGGGGGTGCTTACCAGCGCCAGGATGTCGTATTTGCGGCCGACGCAAAGCGTTCCTTTGCATCGCAATTGATTTCTGCCCGCAGAGCGGATGTGAGTAATCTTCAGGGTGGCGTCAAGGTTGCCCAGATCACCACCGATACAACCCCTGGCTCCACGGTTTATGACCCGACCAACCCCGATGCGGATGCGAGCGGTAATGTCACCTATCCCAACGTCGATATCACGGTTGAAATGACCAATATGCTCTCTGCCACGCGCTCTTACGAAGCCAACCTGGCCACGATCGAAGCTGTCAAACGTATGGCGCTCAAAGCGCTTGAGATAGGAAGATAACCATGCAAATCCCTGCCATTCGCCCCACTGCAATTCCCGTTATCCCCGAGCTTGGCTCAACGCCCAAGACATCCGCCAGTGATAGTACCAAAGCGGTCACCCAGACCTTTGAGAATATGCTGAATTCTCTCAATCAGTCCCAGGTGAATTCGGATAATCTCGTCCAGCAGTTATCCCAGGGTGATAATGTTGACCTTCATACCGTCATGATCGGTATGGAAGAGAATAATGTTAACTTCAACGTCGCACTCGGTATTCGCGATAAGTTGGTCGATGCATACCGCGAAGTGATGAGAATGCAAGTCTAAGCATGTTGTTGTTCGTCGCTAAAGAACTGATCCGGCGACGCGCGCTTCATCCAGAATTTCTCACTATCCAAACAAAGTCATAAATCCACCAATAGGAAGCCAATTTATGTTAGTGCCCATCAGAAACCAATTCTCATCCTTCTGGAAAAGACAACATCCAACTCGCCAGATTACCATTGTTGCCCTGGTTCTGACTGTCTTTATTCTGGTCCCGGTGCTGGTAAGTTGGGCCACGGCACCCAGCTATGTGATTGCCTATAGTGGTCTGAGCGAAGCTGATGCTTCACAGATCGTCCTGAAGATGGATGATAATTCCATCCCGTACCAGATCAAAAATAATGGCACTATCCTGGTGCCCAGCGAACAGGTTTATACCACCCGTTTGTTGATGGCGCGTGAAGGTCTGCCGAAATCCAGCACTGTGGGTTATGAATTGTTTAGCGGAAACACCCTCGGCATGACCGAGTTCTCCCAAAAAGTTAATTATCAGCGTGCCCTGGAAGGTGAACTGGAACGCACGATCGGCAGTCTCTCGGTTGTCAAGGCTGTGCGTGTGCATGTTGTTACCCCAGCTAAAACTCTGCTTTCGTCTGACCAGACCGCTACGACTGCCTCCGTTACCCTTCAGATTGCGCCCGGTCAGTCGATGGATGCCACCCAGGTGCGCGCCATCACTCACCTGGTTGCCAGCTCTGTCGAAGGCCTCAAGCCCGAGAATGTGGTTGTAGTGGATAGCGAAGGTAACATGCTCGCAGATGGTACCGGCACGGTTGGCGATCCTGCCATGAGCACCAAAACCAGCCAGCGTACTGCCGAGCAGGAATACGCCTTGGAATTGCAAAAACGAGTGCAGGCCCTGCTGGATAAAATCCTTGGGCCCAATAAATCCATTGTTCAGGCTACCGTTGAGATGGATTGGACCCAGCGGGAAGTCACTTCCAATAAGTTCGAACCCACCACCATCGCTTTGCGCAGTTCGCAAAAGATCAACGAATTATCCAATAGCGCCAATGGCAGCACCGGTGGTGTTCCGGGAGCATCCTCGAACCTGCCCACGCCAGTGGCCACAAGTGCCGCAGCGGCTGGGTCTGCCGATTATCAGCGCAGTGAAGAAACCCTTAATTATGAAGTCAGCCAGGTGCAGTCGCATGAAGTTGTTGCCCCTGGGAAAATCAATCGTATGTCAGTTTCGGTGATGGTTGATAACATCACTGACCAGGCGCAGCTTGATTCGATCACGGCGGCGGTTCAGGTTGCAGCTGGCATCGATGCTACGCGTGGCGATCAGATCGTGGTTGAATCATACGCTTTTGATCGTACTGCCTCAGATGCTCTGGCCGCGGACTTGGCCAGCCAGCAGCAACAGGAGTTATATATGCAAATCGGGATCGCGGTTGGATCGGCTTTGCTCCTGATCGTTTTGCTCTTCTTTGTCCTGCGTATGATCAATAACCTGCGTAACGCTTCGAAGGAAAACTGGAGACCTGTTTTGCGGCCCGTAGCTGAAATGGCTGCTTTGCAGGGCGCCGGCATGGGGGCTGGGAATGTTCAACTGCCTGGCGGCATCCCGGCTGTTACTGCAGCCCTGGCTGCCAGGGCCGAATTACAGGGTCCACAGACTCCTTCGCAAGATCAGCATCCGGAAGATGAAGGTGTCGTTCTGCAAATCAACAGTTCCAGAAACCAGCATTCAACCGTCAATGAAGATGAACAGCGCGCGCGGGTAATTGCCCGTCTCACAGAAGAAAACCCGGCCACTGTGGCAGAGATTATTCAAATCTGGTTGAATGAGGGTAAGAAGGGATGACATCAGGCATCGATAAGGTCTCTGCGCTGTTACTCGGTCTTGGCGTAGAGCTCTCCTCCAAAGTACTCCAATACCTTTCCGAGGGTGAGATTGAGCAAGTGCTCATGGCCCTGGGCCGTGCTGGTACGGTTTCCCCTGAAGTTCGCCACATTGCGCTCAAAGAAGCCTTTGAAATGAGCTCAACAGATGCGGACCAGCCTCGCGGGGGTGTTGAGTACAGCCGCCAGCTTCTGGCTCGTGCAGTTGGTCCGCGCCGGGGTACAGAAATCCTGGAGCGTATTTCGGTACATCAACAGCTCTCATCCTTCGAAATGTTAAAAAACGCTAATCCGGCCGAAGTTGCCGTGCTGCTTCAGGAAGAAATGCCTCAGACCATTGCTCTGGTGCTCTCTTATCTGGAGGCCAAGGTTGCGGCCGATATTCTTACCAGTATGTCCAAAGAAAATCAGATTGAAGTCACCCTGCGTCTGGCAGCCATGGATCGTGTTTCTCCCCAGGTTGTCCAGCAAGTTGAAAAGAACTTGAAGAGCAAGCTTTCCAGTGTAATTAATGAAGCTGATTTTCGAGCCACTGGTGGCGTGGCCTTCCTGGTGAAAATGCTTAACCAGGTTGATCGCGGCGCGCAGAAGTCGATCTTTGAGGCGCTTGAAACCACCAACCCCAAGCTGGTCGAAGAAATTCGTGCCAACATGTTCACCTTTGATGATCTGGCCAAATTGGATGACCGCACCATGCAGCGCGTACTGCGTGATGTTAGTAAGTCAGACCTGGCCCTGGCGCTCAAGGGTGCACCGGAAAAGCTCAGAGAAAAAGTGTTCGCTAACCTTTCTGAGCGCGCTCGCGAAAATCTTAAAGAAGAGATTGAAATTCTCGGACCTCAGTTAGCCAAAAATGTTTACACATCGCAGCGCAAGATCGTCGATTCTGTACGTACATTGGAAGATGCTGGCGAAATCGTGATCGCGGGTGGTGGCGGAGAAGATTATGAAGTCATCGCTTAGATCAATTATCCGCGCTTCGGATGCTCAACACCAGGCCTGGACTCCCACCGAACTCTTCGTAGAGCCGGATACGGCCGTTTTTGACGAAAAAAAGGACCAGATCCTGGCGTTATTTGGTATGCAGGAACTCGAACCTGCCGAGAAAAAAGAAAATCGATCGATCTTGCATTCAGCCGGAGATGGTCGGGAATTTACGAGCTGGTTGCCTGGTGGTATGGATTGGCAGCCTCCGTTTGTTGGCAGAGAGGCTTGGGCTTTTATCGAGACATCTGGGAGCACTCAGATTCCTGTTTTACAGCAGGTAACTTTGATCGAAGAAACCACGCCCGAAGCCAACCTGCCGGAAGAGCCATTTGATTCGGAAAAAGCTGCCGGGGTGATATTACGGCGCGCGCGAGCCGAAGCAGATGAGATCATTGTTGCCGCTCAAATGGCGGCCGATAATATTCTCTTTCAGGCTCAGGATGAAATTGATCAGCAAAAAGCGGAAGGCTACCGGCAGGGCGTCAACGAAGCCCAGCAAGAGATGGAATCGGCGTTGAAAGCCTCGCGAGCATTGATTGATGAAGTGCGCGAATGGCAAAAAGGGCTTTTTGCCCAGGGCGAACAAGTCATTGTGGATATGGTCAAGGAAATTTCCCAGGCTATGTTTGGCGAAGGTGCCAAGTTGGATGGCAACGCTTTACAAACCAATTTGAATCGTATTATGGAGAGTGCCCAGGGTTTGGGTGATTTGAATATCTTCTTGAATCCCCGCGATGCCCGTCTCCTGGATCCTTCCTGGGCTGAGTACCAACTGCTGATTTCTGGGGATAGAGTCAGAGTGATCCCATCCGAAAATATCACGGTTGGAGGTTGTTTTGTCAAAGGCAGTATGGGAATTGTGGATGCGCGTGTTGAGACCCAGCTTGCGTCAGTTATGAAATCATTTGAAGAAAACAAGGATGTCAACGGGTAAATTATGGAAGCCCCAAAACTGGATCTGGCGCGATACCGCAAGGCCATCACACATCTTAACCCGCTTTCCGTCTCCGGCCGGGTTGTGCAGGTGGTTGGTCTGACTGTTGAAACCATGGGTCTGAATTGCCAGATCGGTGAAATTTGCGAGATCCAGACTGGCAACCGGGAATCACAAACCCTGTTGGCCGAAGTGATTGGTTTCCGTAATAAGCACATGCTGCTCATGCCTTTGGGAAGTATGGAAGGTATTCAGCCCGATAGCACTGTTCGCTCAGTTTCGCATGCTTTCAAAGCGCCAGTTGGCAAAGCGTTGATCGGCCGGGTCCTGAATGGGCTTGGTGAACCAATCGATGGTAAAGGCCCGCTCGAGATGATTGATTGGGCGTCTACCAACCAGACTCCTCCGCACCCATTACAGCGTTCGGCCATCGAAGACCCGCTTGTCACTGGTGTGCGCGTTATCGATGGTATGTTGACTTGTGGCAAAGGTCAGCGTATGGGCATCTTCGCCGGCAGCGGTGTTGGCAAAAGCACCCTGCTGGGTTCAATTGCGCGCAACTCTGAAAGCGATATTTCAGTCATTGCCCTGATCGGCGAGCGCGGTCGTGAAGTGCGTGAATTCCTTGAACGCGATCTGGGTCCTGAGGGCCTGGCCCGTTCTGTGATCGTGGTCTCAACATCTGATCAACCTGCTCTGGTGCGTCTCAAAGCCGCCAATGTTGCCATGACAATCGCCGAATATTTCCGCGATTGTGGCATGGATGTCATGTTCATGATGGATTCTGTTACTCGTTACGCCATGGCCCAACGTGAAATTGGTCTGTCAATTGGTGAGCCACCTGCCAGCAAAGGTTACACACCTTCTGTATTTGCCATTTTGCCGCGTTTGCTCGAACGCGCAGGCCGGGGCGAGCGTGGTTCCATTACCGGATTTTTTACCGTCCTCGTCGAAGGCGATGATTTCAACGAACCAATCTGCGATGCGGTCCGCGGTATCCTGGATGGTCATATTATCCTTAGCCGTGCCCTTGCCGCGCGTAATCATTACCCAGCCATTGATGTCTTAAACAGCGTCAGCCGTGTAATGCCAGCGATCACCAGTCGCGAGCACATGAAGTTGGCGGGTTTTGCGCGCAAAAACCTGGCAGTCTTTGAAAAAGTTCGTGATCTGGTCAACATCGGCGCATATGTCAAAGGCTCCGATCCTGAAATTGATACAGCGCTGGTTGTTGTGCCTGTTCTAACGGCTTTTTTGCAGCAAGAGCGCTGGGATGTCTCGCCTTTTGAAAAAACTGTTCAATCTTTGGCTGAAATTAGCCAGGTTCCTGCCTGAAATGGATCGATCAATGAGGACATGCTATGGCGCCTAAATTTTCTTTGCAGAGTGTTCTGGATATTCGTCACGGAAAGGTCGAGCTGCTTGAAATCGACCTTGGCAAACTGATGACCGCCCAACAGCAAACCCAGGTACTCTTGCTATCCTTACAGGAGTTTCAGGTCAATTTGTTGGATCAATTAAGTATTGCTCAGTCTGGGGATATCGACTTATTCAGGATTGGTCTGTTGCGCCTCAACATCCTGGATGTGACCAAGCGTATTGAAATCGTGGCTGCGGAACTGGAAAAACAGACTTGGCAAATTAAAAATAAGAGAGCTGAATTGATTGAGGCGAAGCAGGCCGAAGAAACTCTGGAAATCCTGAAGCGCAAACGTTACGAAGTGTATGCCGCCGAGCAGATTCAGGCCGAATCCAGGGAACAGGACGATATCTATATTGCCCAGGCCTTTCGTAACAATCAGAAGGAGTTATAAAAACCAATGGATAATTCAATCTTTACTGGTCAGTTTCAATCGGCAATGTACAAGCTTATGTTTGCCATGCTCGAAAAGTTCAGCCAGAAGACGGATGGTACTGGAACAAGCACGGCTGCGGCTGATGCGGGCAGTACGACGACGGCCCCGGGCGGCACTGCTGTTACGGGTGACTTTGCTACTTTGATCAATCAGGCAGCCCAAAAATATAATGTCAACCCCGGATTGGTGCAGGCAGTCGTCAAGGCCGAATCCAATTTCAACCCATCGGCAGTCTCATCGGCCGGAGCCCAGGGCTTGATGCAGCTCATGCCTGCCACTGCAGCCGGCCTGGGCGTCACCAACCCTCTCGACCCTGCTCAAAACATCGAGGGCGGCGTGAAATTTTTAAGCCAGCTGCTCAGTCATTACAATGGCAATGTTCAACTAGCCGTCGCGGCCTACAATGCCGGCCCAGGTGCGGTGGATAAATACAACGGTATTCCGCCATACCAGGAAACGCAAACCTATGTTACCCGCGTTCTTGGTTATTACAATTCCGGAAATTCCTGGCAGGGCTAAAACATGACTGACTCTCTATTTGTCGATAATGCCACCCGTGCTGCCAAAGTTGCTTTGGACGGTCTCAGTCTGCGCCAGCAGGCCATCAGTCGTAACCTGGCCAATGTGGATACCCCAGGCTACCAGGCTACAACAGTTAAATTTGAAGATACTCTCAAGCGCGTATTCCAAAAAGATAATACGCTGCCTTTGAAGATTACCAGTGGTTCTCACCTGGCATCCCAGGCCAATAAGGTCGCCTTTGGGCTGTCCAACCGTCCGGGTGGCAGCTTCCGCGCAGACCAGAATAATGTGGATGTCGATGTGGAAATGGCGGATATGTCCGAAGCCGGCATACAGTACCAGGCTGTAACTCAATTGGTCTCCAAAAAGTTACTGCTTCTCAAATCCTTAGCGAGGTAAATATGGTCAATTGGATTTTACCGGCCAGTACTTCTCCACCAATAGATGGATTAATGTTCAAGTCCCAATCCACAGATTCGGATATGAGCCAATCCCCGTCTTTTGGAGAGATTTTAAAGGCCAAAGCAAAAAAGGAACAAAAAGTACTGGAAGATAATGCGCTTCCAGCCGCGGCTGCCCTGGCAGCTGTTGTACATACCTCACCTGCTGATATACGCCAGGTTTCAGCTCAGTCAGGTGCCGGCAGCAAGTTGGGAGCAGTTTCAGACCGCTCTGAACGCACTGCAGAAGCGCGCGAAACTGCAGCTCTGCACTCATCAAAAGCTGCTGACCAGTCTCAGCCTGGAACAGACCCGGCTGCCGAAGTTAGTGATCAAAAGACGGCCGAACTACGGGCTGCCAAATCTGCTTCTGTGGCAGCTCCTGCCGTAGGCACCGACCAGGCGGCAGCTGCTATTGAAGCTCCTGTTGCTGAAGCCGTTCTTCCAGCTGTGAGTGGACAAACTGTCCAGCAGTCTTCCACGGCTGCCCAATCGGCTCAAAACGTAGCTGTCTCAGCCGCACCCGTCATAGATCCGAATTTAACTGGACTTCAGGCAGCCCAAGCTGCTCTTTCTGTTGGTGCTGATCCCGCGCTCGAATCTGTTGATGCCCAGGGCAATATTCCGTCTGACGGTAATAAAAAACTGGAAAGTACCCCCACTCTATCCGGGGAAAACCCGGATGCAAGTCAGATCGCGGCTGCAACCGTAACCCAGGTTAGCAGCAAACCG
>CAINXK010000054.1 GCA_903854805.1 uncultured Anaerolineae bacterium | reverse complement strand
GAGTTCGAACAACCTGCAGTTACCGTTGACCTGGTAATCTTTACTGTCAATGAGGAAAAGCTCAAGGTACTTCTGGTCAAAAGAGCTCACGAACCATTTGCCGGTGTCTGGTCCATCCCTGGTGGTTTTCTAAAAGCTGGAGAATCTTTAGACGGCGCGGCAATTCGTGTGATGAAAGAAAAAACCGGGGTGAAGGAAGTCTATCTTGAGCAGCTTTACACTTTTGGCAGACCGGAGCGGGATCCCAGGGCGAGAGTGATTACTGTAACCTACTTTGCGCTCATCCCCTGGCAAAACCTTACCCAGCCCGAATCCCGTAAAGTCACCGACCTGGCATGGCATTCGGCAGACCAACTGCCAGTGCTTGCCTTTGACCATCAGGAAATATTAATGTACGCAATCAATCGTTTGCGCGCAAAGGTCAGTTACAGCAACATTGTGTACGGTCTCCTGCCGATCCAGTTCAGGCTCTCGGATCTTCAAAAAGTTTATGAGAGCATCATCGACAAGGCTCTGGACAAGCGAAATTTTCGGAAAAGAATGCTGGCCACTAATCTGTTGAAAGAAACTGGTAAGAAAGAAATTACCGGCGCCCATCGACCGGCTATGTTGTACTGTTTCGAGAAAAGAGAATTCGCCGTCTTGGAATGATATTTTTTTACCTACAGTAAGTGTACTAAGTACATTTACTGTAGGCGCATCTTGACAAGGATATGTGATATGAACCCAGAACTTGAATTGATCGCCAAACAGTTAAACCAGGCGGGCACGTTGGAAGAAGTATTTGGAGAAATCACGGGGGCAGACCCGCTGCTCACGATTAAGAAAAGGTACCATGACCTGGTGAAAATGGTCCATCCGGATTTATTCACTCAGGAAACCGACAAAAAGCTGGCTCATTTTGCTTTCGGTCAACTCAGCGCATGGTTCAAGGCCGCTGAAGAAAAAATTCAACTCGGGGCTTATGCGCCAACCAAGGGAGGGCATCCACAGGTGATTTTGCAAACCAGCCAGGGGGTCTACCGTATTGACGATGAGCCGATACAGGGTGAAGTCTTCAATTCCTATCCTTGTAGCTTTGAAAAGTATGGGCATATCCGCAGAGCGATGCTCAAGATCACACGTAAGCCCCAGAACAACGATCTCCTTCAAAATGAGATCGCAATCTTGAGAACCCTGCTGAATTCACCTGACGCAAAGAAGTTCTCTGCCTACCTGCCCGGCTTGCTGGATGCCTTTGTTTACCAGGATAAAAGCGGTGAACACCAGGCTGCTGTTTTGAACCATCATCGTGGCTGGTATTCGTTGGAAGATATTCGGCACGCCTATCCGTCTGGCATAAATCCCAAGGATATGGCCTGGATGTTCCGCAGATTGCTGGTTGCGCTCGGATTTGCCCACCGTAACGGGGTTGTCCATAATGCAGTTCTGCCCTCAAACGTATGGATACTTCCTGAGTATCACGGTCTCATGCTCACAAACTGGACCCAGGCAACCTGTGAGTCCCTTGATGGTGGGATCAACGCGCTTTCAATTGATCCCGCTTACCGGAATTGGTATCCATCCGAAGTTTTGAATGGCGCGCCACCCAGCGCCCAAACCGATATTCGCTTATCGGTGAAATGCATGCTCTTTCTTTTAGGAGGTGATCCTGTTCATAGACGATTGCCCGATTCAGTACCAAACCCGTTAAAAGCTTTCTTCAAAGGTTCTCTTTTGCCCGGAAAAGCAGCTCCAGGGGATGCCTGGGCGCTCAAGGGAGAATTTGATGAATTAATCGAGCGATTTTGGGGGAAACGTAAATTCCATCTGTTTGTTATGAAATAACCCGTAACCTTAAGGAGGTAACTATGGGAAGTGGAAAATGGTCAACCAATGTTTACGATGAACGCAGCCGCGCCAATGCCAGTAGTGGGAGAAGCGCATTCGATTATAACGACACACTGCATCGCTCCGAACGATCCAGCTGGCGCGCACATGAAAACTTGAACCCAAAAGGCGTCAAGGCCAGGGAAAGCCGAAACAACAACGAACATCCCAATTCAACTTCGATTGTGGTCATGTTTGACGTAACCGGTTCGATGGGGGCGGTGCCAGTTACCCTGCAAACGGAACTCCCCGACCTGCTGGGAATGCTTCTGCGCAAAGGCTACGTGTCCGATCCGCAGATCATGTTTGGCGCAATTGGTGATGCCACCTGTGACGCGATCCCGCTGCAGGTTGGTCAATTCGAATCTGATAACCGTATGGACGAGAACCTGGAAAATATTTTTCTGGAAGGCGGCGGCGGGGGGCAGCGCACCGAGTCCTACGAACTGGCCATGTACTTTGTGGCTCGCCATACGGAGATTGATTGCTGGGATAAACGTGGCCACAAAGGCTACTGTTTTATTATCGGAGACGAAATGGCCTATCCCTTTGTGAATAAGCAGGAGGTGAGCAGCCACATTGGTGATAGTTTGGAACGGGATATTCCGACCGTTGAGATCGTCAAGGAATTAAAGAAACGTTACCACGTTTTTTACATTCTACCCAAAGCCGCCAGCTACGGTGGCGACCGCCAAATATTGGGCTTCTGGCGCGCTCTGCTCGGGCAAAACGTGCTTGAGCTGGACGAATCCGAGGCGGTCTGTGAAACCATCGCGATCACGGTTGGCATGCTTGAAGGCAACATTGATCTGCGCGCAGGCGCTGCTGACTTGAAAGAATTTGGCGTAGCAGACAGGACTGTGCAGGTGGTAACAACCGCCCTGGCCAAAATGCCCACCGGTCTGGTAAAAGTGAAAAATCTGAGCGGGCTGCTCTCCGGGTTGTAAGCGGATCAGTCAGGAAAGTAAAACAGTACCCTACAAACCGGAAGGCTCTCTGGAAACATCCGGGAGCCTTCCGGAAAGGACAATCTATGCAGGCACGACAAAATAAAGCCATATTGATCGCCGACCTGGGTTATGGAGATGCTGGCAAAGGCAGTATTGTGGATTACCTGACGCGCACGACCCAGGCCCACACCGTGGTGCGCTACAATGGCGGTGCGCAGGCGGCTCACAACGTGATCACCCCGGATGGCAGGCACCATACCTTTGCGCAGTTTGGCAGCGGAACTTTTATACCTGGCACGCAAACCTTTTTATCCAGGTTCATGATTACTCATCCTTTGGCGATGTTGGCAGAAGAAAGGCATCTCCGTTCGCTGGGGATTCAGGATGCCTTTCAACGCATGCTGATCGACCGTCAGGCACTGGTTACCACCCCATTTCAGCAGTCCGCCAATCGACTAAAAGAAATCGCCAGAGGCAGTGCGCGGCATGGCAGCTGCGGGATGGGAGTTGGTGAAACGATGTCAGATTGGCTCACGCACGGATCGGAAGTCGTCCTGGCTGGCGATCTGGGTGACCGCAACAAGGTCATCAAAAAACTAAAATTTTTACGCGATGCCAAGTTTGCCGAAATCGAAACCAGCGTCTCCGGGCTGGCTATATCGGAGCATATTTTAGAAGAGATTAAAGTTTTCAATGATCCTGGGATCATTGAAGCAACTGCGGATGTCTTCGAATACTTTGCGGGATTGGTGAAATTGGTGGATGGCAATTACTTGGGGCAACTTAGCGACCGACCCGGCGTAACCCTCTTTGAAGGGGCGCAGGGGGTGCTGCTCGATGAGTGCTATGGGTTCTTCCCCTATAACAGTTGGAGTACGCTGACTTTCAAAAATGCGGAAACCTTGCTTTTGGAAAATAGTTTTGATGGTGAAGTTGTCAAATTAGGTCTGACGCGAGCTTACGCAACCAGGCATGGTAGCGGGCCATTTGTCACAGAAGATGTTAACCTTACGACCCAGCTTCAAGATCCCCATAATGCAAATAACCCATGGCAACGTGAATTTCGTGTTGGCTATTTGGATTTTGTGGCCCTCCGCTATGCATTGCAGGTGATCGGCAAAGTGAATGGTCTAGTGGTCACAAACCTGGATCGGATGGCGGCCATGGCGGAGTGGCGAACCTGTGATTTCTATTCCTACCCAGGTCAGAAACTGAATATCGAAGAATTTTTCAACGTAGAAAATGATCTGGTAAAAGAGATCAGAATTCCGGAGGATCCAACGAATCTGGAAAGGCAGGCAGAGCTAACACGGCTGCTTTTTGAGATGCAGCCAGTTTTTTTAAATTGTAAAGAAGACAGGGTTTCCTATATCGAACGAATCAGCCAGGCTCTCGGTCTGCCAATAGTTATTACATCTTCAGGGCCAACAGCCAAGGAAAAAGACAGTTTTGTAGATACCATCAGCAACCATGAATTGCAAGGTCTTGAACAGGCGTGACAGAGGATTGGTAGCGCGGAGAAATTCGATAGTTTTCAGCCAACGTGTGTGCGGCGTATGATTACGTCATGCAGATCATGAGTGGGATTCATGGATCCGGTAGAGACCGTGTTTCTTTGCTCAGGCTATGGCTATCATACAAGATTACGGATTGAAGGATACTGGACAAGTGTCCCGTCGAGGGCGGGCCACTTGTCCAGTATCGGGGACCAACACACTTAGCAAATCTGCTATGCGACATCTGTACCTGTTCCCTTCTCTAAGGGACCCTAACACTCCCGACTGGCTCTAATATTTGTTCGTTCGTGGCAATACAATGCTCACCCTCGTCATCGTGCCAATATACTAATGTTGGGAGTGCTTGTGTGAATGTCGTTTCGGATATCTCTTTTGCGCTTTTTATTAGTGTATGGAAATCTAGCAGAATGTCGCGCTCTTTCTCCATGGCATTAGCATATTCATCTTTCTTCCGGGACAGTTCTTTTTCTTTTGATCTCTTAGCAATAAAATTTTCTTTTTCAAGTTGTGCGGTAATTTCATCGATATCGCTTTTCATTTTTTTAGTTTTGCTCAACAGTATATCCCACAGATTGATATCATCTTTCAATAACGCTGAGAAACTCTCTGTAGAACGCTGAACAAACTGCGGGTTCTCTTGAATATCGACACTTATCCTCAGATACTTGACACGCAGATTCAAGAACGAAGCCAGCATAGTGCAGAAAGTGTCAGAATTAGCGAAATTATTCGCGGTTGAGTTTCTATCTGCAGAATTCTCCAGCATTTCATACCTTCTCGACAGCGTCAATGCATCACGTTCCGCTAACGCCAGCCTGATGAGCATATCGGTGGAGAAACGCCCGGTTTGGCCATACTGCAAGTAGATTTCATCGACAATGTTGACGGCTGTAAATAATTCCGCGACTTTTGTTACCTCCTGCCGCGTCAGCATTTTATCTATCGACCCTTTTATAGCGTCAAGTTTCTTGTCCATCGCGCTAAACTGTTGTAGCAGGACGATAGAAGATAATGCCTGCATTACCATCAACGGAGCGACAACAGGGAAAGAACCCGGCACAGCGAGAAACGGTGCTTGTGCCACTATTCCGTGTGCGCCCATAACAGCACTGCCAACACCTGAACCAAGATTCATAAGGGTGGCAGGGTTTACGGTAGCCATGAATAATGATGAGGACATCGTAGCGGAAAATGCGGTTCCAGCTGCAGCACTGGACAACATCAACAATGACAAAATCTTGGGCGAAATGCTCCTCTGGTCTTTGACAAACTTTCCAGTTAAAAGATATTCCTTGTTCATATTGTTGAGTATTCTTTGTCGTAATTCGCCATTGAATTCAGAGATGACTAAATCCACATTATCCACAGTAAACTCTCCTAATTACCCGCTCATATGATTGTAAATATCACTAACAGATTGATTGAAATCATTGTAACCGAAATTCCAAGTATGATGATTTTTGCCACCATTTTTACCCTGGAGGGGTGATGGTTGTGGTTGAATGCACTTAGGGTTCGCATGGTTTCCTATATGGTACAACATTTTTAGGGATCCATTTCATAAATTTGGGCATTGGAAATGGATATTTCAAGTCCAATTTAAATGGAAATAACGGTTTGAGATAAGAAAACGGGAGTTTTTTCAGGGAAGGCTTTTTGCATAGATCTCTTGATAAGGATAATTTTTTGAGAGT
>CAINXK010000053.1 GCA_903854805.1 uncultured Anaerolineae bacterium | reverse complement strand
CTGAGATCTGAACGTCGCAGGATGGCAATGGTTGGCATTGCGGTTTCAATCCTTGGTTTACTGATCTCGATCGTTTACGCGATCATGTGGTTCAACCAGCCGGGCTGACCGGTTTTCTCGAAGCTCCGTCCGATTTATCCATCCAGCGTATGAAATCCATGCTCTGCACAAAAACCTCTTTTCGGTTGTAATGATGGGCATCCGCCTGTTCAGCAAATCACCGGCTATCGTCCATATATACCTGGAGACCCGCAAGTAATTACCACCAGGTCATAGAATAGATGGTTAATCTATCATTGTCAAAGGTCATACCTGCTAAAAAAAGAAAACTTATGCATGGCTCTACCATGAAAAGACCTGTTTGATGGCAAGCCTGGGACGGTATTTTTGATTTTTGTCTGTCATTGATCGCCTGGATCAGCCGGGCAACCTAGTTTCGAGCCTTTGTTACGGTGCGGGAGACCTGTGTGGAAGATTCCTTTGAAGTGAAAATAGGCAGATTGCTTCGTTTGAGCAGTTATAAAATTGCGACAGCTGAATCGTGCACAGGCGGTTTGATCGGGCACCGGCTAACGAATGTCGCGGGTTCTTCTGAATATTATCTGGGTGGGATTATTGCGTATGCCTATGAGGCCAAGGTGGCTTTGTTGAATGTGTCCTGGGATACTTTGCGTAACCATGGCGCGGTCAGCCGTGAAACTGTGCTGGAGATGGCGCATGGCGCGCGCATGGCCCTGGGTGCCGATCTCGCAGTCAGTGTCAGCGGTATTGCCGGTCCGGGTGGAAGTCTGCCTGGAAAACCAATCGGTACAACCTGGCTTGGCCTGGCGGCCCGCGACGGGGCTTGGGCTCAGGTCTATTGTTTTGGGGGCGATCGCATTGAAAACAAAACCAGCTCTGCAGATGCAGCTTTAAAGTTGATCTATGATTATCTGAATGGGAAGCGTGACCTTGAGGCTGACTTGCGCGATAGGTTGGTTGGGGATGGCCTGGCATGTTGAAAGTGGTTGTCTTGATCTCTGCCAATGCCGAGTGGCATTCGCTCAAAGCGTACTTTCCACAGGCCGGAATTGAACAATCCCCAATGGGTGAATACTTCACTCATGTGCATATTTTACAGCCAGTCACTTATTTTCATGGCGGGTGGGGAAAGATTTCGGCAGCGGCAACAGCCCAATATGTAATCGATCATTTTCAGCCGGATTTGCTGATTAATCTGGGTACCTGTGGCGGATTTGAAGGTCGTATTGAAGCTGGCACGCTGATCCTGGTCGAAAAGACAATTGTTTACGACATTATTGAACAAATGTCTGATCCGGATGAAGCGATCGAGCATTATTCAACCGATATTGATCTCTCCTGGTTGTCCGGTTCGCTTCCGATTGGCGTCAGGCGTGGGCTGCTTGTATCTGCGGATCGCGATATTGTAGGTAAAGATATCCCCATTCTGGTCAGTCGTTATGCGGCTGTAGCCGCTGATTGGGAGTCAGGAGCCATTGCCTGGGTGGCAAATAAAAACCGCATCAGGTGTTTGATCCTGCGCGGTGTGAGTGATATCGTGAGTGTCTCTGGGGGCGAGGCCTATGGGAACCTCGGGCTTTTTCAACAGCGCACAGATCAGATCATGGATAGGTTGTTACAATCTTTGCCAGCCTGGATCCAGGCTGGTATGGGCTAAGTCTCAGGTGGCAGCAGCCCGATGGCGCGGATAAACTCAACCGTCATCCGGCCGGTAACGCCCCAGAGCAGTTCTCCATCGTATGGGAAGTATGTGATCACTGATCGCTGTGTTTCTTTGCGGATAAATTCCTGCCAGTTATCATGGTCAGCCAACCATTTGAGCGGCATCGTAAAAACACGGCTGACCTCGATGGTATGCACCGTAAATGTATAAGGCCAGGGAAAGACCGCCACAACTGGGGTGACAAGGAAGTTGGTGACCGTCTGCATTTCGCTTAGGCGTCCCAAAACACGAACATCTTCAGGGCGTAAACCAATTTCCTCTTGAGCCTCGCGCAAAGCCGTTGCTTCGGGGTCAGCATCTCCGGGGTCGGTTGCGCCGCCAGGGAAGGAAACCTGTCCTTTGTGGTGTTCAACAATATCGGTCCGCCTCGTAAAGAGTACTTGCCAATCGCCATCCACCAGGGCAAGTGGTATCAGCACAGCCGCCAGGCGCGCTGGGCGGCCCGCAAATTGTGGGAACGGCTCTTCGTGGAAAGAAAGATGCCGGGAAAATTTCAGGCGCTGCTTTATTTCTGCTTCGGTCAGTGAAGAATACATACGTTCGCCATCAATTATTGTGCTCGAACGGAGCTGCCACAAAAAGGACATTCTGCGCTGTGCTGGTCAATCCAATTAATTTCGTCGGACCGCAGTGGCCCACCACAGGCAGGGCAATTGGTGGGCAGCATGCCCCTGGCTGGTCCGAGGGCTGGTTCGATGTTTCTCGGTGAGGCTGTATTTGTATTGCTGCGCATAAGGTCTGCGATTGCCAGTGCCTCTTTTTCAAACCCATGCGCGCCTAATTCCCTGGAAATGCGATTGCCGGCGCGGTAGTATTCCAGCTGAGCCCCTGTAGTGGCCAAAAGATCCAAACCGTGGCGAAAATTTGCCATGCATGCATCGTTTTGGTTGAGCAGCATGCGGGCGTGGCCGGCCCGGATAAATAGGAACGGCGCGCGCGGCCCCTGCCGTTTTTCTGCGCCATCTGCCAGCTGCTCAAAGGCCAGGGCCGCCTCGGCATACCGGCCGAGTTCCATCAATTCATGGGCATGCTGCAGCGCAGGGGCTATCTCCGGATGCCCAAATTGTTTGCCAAAGCCAAATCCTCGTCGGCGCATCAGGCCTCCTCTGCTGAGGTCTCGATTTCAGGGATTTCTTCGTCCGGATCAGTTTTTTTCAATTTACTGATCATCCCAACTTCGGTAAGTAGCTCAATAGCGCGTGGGTCCTCACTTGGTTCGATTCTGCGTCCAAAGATCAGGAACCCGGTATGCGCAACCATCCGATCGGTGGGTCTTAGTCGGCTTGGTTCGGTTTTGTAATACCGTAATAGCACTTCACACATCTCAAGAAAAGCGAATTTATTGCGCTGCAGGGCGTGCAGGATTTTTTCGACCTGGTTGAATGTGGGGATCAGAGCGCAGAAAAAACCGCCAGGCTTCAGCGCTGAGCGCACTTGTTCAATATAATCATACGGGTTGGGCACATCCAGGAAAAAGGCATCCGCATTGGTGTCGTCCAGGCCTTCGCCAATATCTTTTAGCTTGAATTCCACGCGTTCTTCCAGACCCAGGCGGGTCAGATTTTTCATGGCCAATTTTTGGAACTCAGGACGCCGTTCATACGAAATAACTTTGCCTTCTGGGCCAACAAGATGGGCCAGGGCGATGGTCATTGCGCCGGAACCAGTACCCGCTTCGATGACTCGCTGACCAGGCCCAATTCCCATCGTGATCATAATAAAGCCAATCTCTTTGGGGTAAAGGATTTGCGTGTTACGAGGCAGGTTGGTTAAAATGTCACCCAGCATGGGCTGAAGCAAGAAAAAAGGGCTGCCCAGGTGGCTGAAAATCTGTGTTCCCCATGGCAAACCGATCAGGTCATCGTGTTTTATGATGCCGCGATGAGTGTGCATTTCCCCACTGGGAGTCAGGGTAAATATAAAATGTTTGTGGCGCAGGCCAACGAGCTGAACAATATCGCCTGCCTGAGCTTGGGTGGTTGTCAAATTCCAGGGCATGGTATCTTTCATGAGGGGAGCAGGTTACGAACCGCTCTCGATTTTGTGAATTTCTGAATTCGAAAATATCAATCTGGTTAGCGCAAAATCGCAATGGAACCGGTGATGATAAGTTTTTTTCCTGGTTTCCATCTGGATGTTAAGAAGTGGAAAACCGGGTCAGGCGCGTTGTTTTTGGGTACCGGCGTCTTGGGCCAAACATGTACAGATCGATTCCGGCAGCCTACGGATGTAGATGCTTTGCAAAGAAATCGGTGATGGCGTTATAGCAGGCAATCCGGTTTGCATATTTCAAGACATCATGGCCTTCATCTTCGAAAATCAGAAGGTCGATATCTTTTCCCTGTTCGCGCAGACTTTTCACCAGGTCTTCGGATTCTGCTGCCACAACGCGCGGATCATTTCGGCCCTGAATGACCAGCAGTGGACAGGTAATCTGCCCCAAATAAGTCTTGGGAGAGCGTTCAATCAGGAACTGACGCTCCGCGGGTTTTTCCGGGTCACCAAGTGCGATTTTGAAGTAAGGTTTCCAGGTTTCCGGGATGCGCTGGCTGAAGGTTAATAAATCGTACGGTCCAAACATATCGCAGGCAGCTTTCCAAAGATTGGTGTGCATGCCAGCCTGGATCAGGGTCATATATCCGCCATACGAGCGCCCAACAACTGCCGAACGGGTCACATCCAGACGCTCATCTTTTGGCAATACCTCGCTCATGGCGTGAACGTGGTCGAGACGATCTTGCCCGCCCCAATCACGGTCAACATGCTTGGTATAAGAAAGGCCATAACCTGTTGAGCCGCGCACATTTGGAACAAACACGGCAAACCCACGCAGGGTCAGGTATTGGATCAAGGGCATTGAGAACCATGCAAAGTTCGGACGCTCCTGACCTTGAGGCCCGCCATGAATATAATAAACCAGCGGGCGCGGGCCTTTGAACCCGAGCGCGTTGGCGGGCATGTATAGGCGTGCCGAAATTCGCAAACCGTCAAAGGAAGTATACGAAGCATCTTCCCCTTTGGATAATTGTTCTTCGGGGATGCCCAGCACCTTTTCATTAGTATGCAGGATGATGAAGTCGCGTTTCTTTTTTTCGATGCTGTAAATTTGGGTGGGTGAGATGGCGGTTGAAAATGAAACCGTGAAGACGTCCATGGCTTGGTTGTAATCCAGGTGTTCCAGTTCGCCGTTTTCCAGCGGAAATTCTCCAACGACCAGGTGTTTGAGTTTGATGGTAAGTTGGTCTTCGTCAAACTTGCTATCATAAACCAGCGAAACGCCATCGATGTTATACGAGAGCGCAAAATGTTCGCCGTAGAGGTGCTCTATGCCGGTCATTTCACCCACACCTGTATGTTGGATTCCTTTCACCTCGATGGGTTGCAGCGTTCCAGGTTGGTCAATCGGAATGTAACCAAGTGAGTAGGTGTCTTCAAAAACGGAGGATGTTACCAGAATGCCACGTCCACTTTTGCTAAAAACTGCTGAGCCAAGACCATTGAGTGCAACAACTTCGGTCTTTTTGCGTTTTTCAAGTGGTGTACCATACAGCACTATCTTTTTCTTGTTTTCAAGTAAATAGAGTACGTTGTCGCCAACGGTATAGCCATCGCTAATGAGCACACGCGAATGATCTTCGTTATGCGCCACAGGCAGTGCGCCCCATTTGGATTCGGCTAGCCTGGTCAGCTTATTGGTTCCAAGATCAGCTCGATAGGCCTCACGGACAGGTTTATCGCGACGCTCGGCGCAAAAATACACAATATCCTGCTCAGTGTCGCATAGGGATAGGTGAACCCGGTGATTGGCAAAGAAATTGTCAAACGCTGGTTCGGGAAAGCCACCATCAATTGGGATGAACATCGGCTGGTAATTTTCGTCGCCGTTATTGTCGATCATAACCAGGATCTTGCCGATATTTTGGAAAACCCGATAAGCAAATCCGTCCATCAGATCTGGGTTTTGCAGCGCAATATTGGGCGGCAGCATGGGCTCCGGTACGCTGCCACCATAGTTCATACAATATAGACTGAGATGTCCTGAAAGATTGCTCAAGAAATAAATCGAATCGCCCACCAGTTGGGGAAAAATGAACAGGCGCGCGGAAAGCAGAGATTCAATGCGTGGTGACATATGATTTCCTTTCGTTACCATTTAATCGTAAGCGTTGACTAATCTTACCACGAAGACCAGAGCCCCCCGGTTGTCTTAGCTTGCGCAAAATATCAGCGTTTTTCTCATCCCAAAGATCTTCAGCGGTACAGCTCGCATATTCCAAAACTCATAATTGCACATGGTACCCAGGCTTAGATCTTATCTATCACACTCGTGTCCAGTAGCTGGTTGCCAATCGATGGACTTTCCCCAAAAAATATAATTCTCATCTATCCGGCAGTGCTCCATTCATCCGCCGTTTTACTACACCAGGTCCGCCACGCTGGATAGAGTTGATTCTCCGAAACGGAAAAGATGGTTTTGTGGATTTTGGGAGCGTGCTTTTCGCTTCAAAAATCCACGTGCAGGGGGCACCATTGATTAGCACACGCAGTGTTCCGTGCAGAAAAATCAGCATACCGAGATGCAAAACCTGTGACACTCGTGAGTAAATATCAAAATTTGATAGAAGCTGGTGTTCCAGATGGCGTTAAAACGAACTTCTTTGACGATCGAGATTTCTTCGTGCCGGTTGGTTTGATTTGCTTTGCGAAAGTGAGCAAATGGTCCCGCAGGATCCTGCGGGACCATCCCTAAAAAATGTTTGTTGGAATTTCAAATAATCTGGTTTTCAGCTTTGCTTATCCTGGTTGACCATCTGGCTGATGATGTCGCCGATAACTAAAAAAGAAAGGCCGACGAGTAAGCCTGTTCCAGCGTTCAACACGCCGATTGTTATGAAAGACCAGCCGGTGAAGAAGGCCAGGGTGTCGCCCAGCCAGAAACCAGCCCAGGCAAGAATAAGATTGAGCCATATTTTTCCTATCGATCCGCCACGAATAAGATGGTATAGCCCACCAAGCAGGGTGGATAGCACGATACCGAGGATAATGGTTGGTAAATGCATAAGAGCTCCTATTTGGATTTAATAATTATTCCACCCCCCATGACCACGTCACCGTCGTAGAAAACGGCCGCCTGTCCGGGGGTAAGATCGCGTTGAGGTGCATCGAAGTGTACAAGCGCCTGTGAAGCATTGGCGAGCGGGGTTACATCAGCCAGCGCCGGGGTTGCGGTATAGCGTGTTTTGACGAAGGCTCGAAAACTTTCACCTGGCACAATCCCGCTGGTCCAGTTCAGGTTAACGGCGATTAACTCGCTGGTACCCAGCTCGCTGCTTGTGCCCACGATTAGCGTGTTGGTATCAGCTTGCTTTTCGAGCACAAAAAGTGGTTCCGCTGAGGTCAACCCCAGGCCTTTCCGCTGTCCGATGGTGTAATTCGGCAGCCCACTATGCCGCCCCAGCACCTTACCGCTGCGGTCAACGATGTTTCCATCTACCAGCATTTGCGACCCGTTCCGCTGAAGAAAGCCGCGATAGTCATCGCCTGCCAAAAAGCACAAATCCTGGCTGTCTGGGCGTTTTGCGACTGAAAGACCGTAAGATTCAGCGATCGCACGAATTTCTGGTTTGGTGTAATCTCCGACAGGGAATAAAGCCCTGGCCAGTTTTTCCTGAGTTAGAACATGCAGCACATAGGATTGGTCCTTGCCAGGATCGCATCCTTTTAATAAGATTTGACGCCCATCTGCTGCCACCTGTTTGCGTACGTAGTGACCGGTCGACATGTAGTCTGCCCCGAGGGCCAGTGCATGGTTGAGTAAAAATTCCCAGCGGATCTGGCGATTGCAGGCCAGGCAGGGATTGGGTGTTTGCCCATTGGCATAGCCATCCAGGAAATATTCCACAACCGTCTTGTGGAATATTTCCTTCGCGTCGATCACATAAAAAGGGATCTCCAGCCTGGCGGCCACGCGTCGGGCTTGTGCCATCGAGTCTGGGGTGCAGCAGCGATTTGAATCCTGCTTGCCCGGTTCACTCCAAAGCCGCAGCATCATACCGGTTACTTCGTAACCTTGCTGTTTAAGCAATACCGCAGCTACTGAACTATCAACTCCGCCAGACATGGCAATAACAACTTTAGTCATTTCGTTTTTCCATACTCATGATTGTTGCCTGCACGACGGCAGTTAGTTCCGTTAATTTTCTGCCCGAGAGCCGGGGAGAAAGAAATAATCTTGAAATCAATACTCAAAACCTCTCGGTTGGCTGGCATACGTGTATAGGCTGCGCATCCGCCGGCGCTGTCGACCACTGCTGTCAGGACCTCGGCAAGAATGCTTCCGTTTGGTTGTCTCAGGGATGCTTGGTAAGGAACTTCGCGCTGAAGATCGCGCAGGCTGGCTTTTACAAGCCGGGTTTTTAGCAGGGGCATCACTGGTTGGCGTGCAAAACTGGTGGTTGACCGTGCTTCCGTCTTGGCATCAAGTGTTTGGTGTTTCTGGTCCAATCTAACTCCGGGTCAGGGTGCGGGTTTGCTGGACCAAGGAAGGCAGCGTTTCTAATAAAGCGTCGATTTGGGCGAGGCTCGTGGATGTTCCCAGCGTGATGCGCAGTGAACCGAGCCCCCAATCGCGTGTCAGACCGATCGCTGACATGACTTCGCTTGGTTCTGGGTTGCCTGTTTTACAGGCTGAGCCAGATGAGCATGCAAAGCCGGCCGCGTCGAGCATGGTCAGCAGTAGGTTGCCGTCTACATCCTTAAATACGAAGCTGGCGTGCTGGGGCAGGCGTTTTTCTGGGTGGCCTGTCAGGCGCGAGTCAGGAATTTCTTCGAGCACCCTGCCGACCAACCGGTCACGTAAAGGCCGGACATGTGCCATGCGTTCATCACGCTCCTGAGCGGTCAGGCGCAGTGCCTCAGCAAAACCGACAATATAAGGGACATTCTGGGTTCCGGCGCGTAGGCCAAATTCCTGTCCACCCCCAGTCTGTGATGGCACAATCCGGGTGCCTTTGCGAACATACAACGCCCCCACGCCTTTGGGCCCATAAAATTTATGCCCGCCCAGCGAAAGCAAATCGACATTGAGTTCGGTAACATCGATCGGTAGGTAGGCCGCTGCCTGGACCGCATCTGTATGAAAATAAACATCACGCCTGTGGCAGATATCGGCAATTTCCCGGATCGGGTTTATGCTGCCGATCTCGTTATTGGCATACATGACGGAGACCAGCGCAGTCTGCTCAGAAATGGCATTTTCGACCGAGATGGCTGTGATGATTCCGTCTTGATCCGGCTGCAGCCATTCGGTCTGGAAGCCGTAATATTTCTCAAGCTGTTCGGCGGTTTTGCTGACGGCATGGTGCTCTGCCCTGGATGTGATGATCCACTTTGCGCCTTTCTTTTCGCGCATGGAAAGCGCCGCCCCGCGTAATGCCAGGTTGTCAGATTCGGAACCACAGGAAGTGAAGATCACTTCGTTGGGTTCGCAGTTTAATACGGCTGCCACTGTTTCTCGGGCGGTCTCAATCGCTGCCTCGGATTGCTGTCCATAGCGATGGATGGATGAAGGGTTTCCAAACTTTTCGCTAAAGTAAGGCAGCATAACATCCAGGATGCGCGGGTCCAGCGGGGTCGTGGCAGCGTAGTCCAAATAAACCTTGTTCATAAGTCACCTTTGTGGATCTGCATATCCCTCGATTATACCTGTGCTTTCTACACTATAATACTCAGGCATGAGCACCTACTTTGTTGTTACCTCCCCCGGACTGGATCAGCTTGCTGCGCAAGAGCTGAGTCGGCTGGATATTATTCCGACCATCGAACCCGGTGGTGTATCATTTAAATCCGATGAAGATGGATTGTATCGCGCCAACCTGCATTTGCGTACGGCCAGCCGTATCCTTGCCCGGGTGGGCCAATTCTTTTATGCGACCGCCTTTAGCGAGCTGCGTGAAAAGGCTAGCCGCCTGCCATGGGAACGTTTCATACGGCCCGGGCAGCCGGTTGATATTCGTGTAACCTGCCATAAGTCAAAATTGATCCACACGGATGCTGTTGCCGAGCGAATCGCCGGGGCGATCTATGACCGCCTCGGCCAAGAGTCGCCGATGCTAAAAGCCTCTGCGGATGAAGCCGTCAGCACCGAAAACCATGCTGGTACCCAGACATCGCAGTTGATCGTTGTGCGCGTGGTGGCAGACCAGGTAATTGTCAGCATGGATTCATCCGGAGAACTGCTGCACAGGCGTGGCTATCGCCAGGCAGTCGCCAAAGCCCCGCTGCGTGAAACATTGGCGGCCGCTATGTTATTGGCCTCCGGCTGGGATGGACGTTCACCTTTGATGGATCCATTCTGCGGCTCCGGTACCATTCCGATTGAGGCGGCCCTGATCTCTGCTGGCATTCCCCCTGGTATCAACCGCCGATTTGCATTTATGGATTGGCCGGGCTACACTGAAAGCCGCTGGCAGGCCATCCTGGCCGAACATCATCCGCCGCAGGTGGCGCAGCTGCCTATTTTTGCATCCGACCGGGATGCCGGTGCAATGGTCATGTCCAAGCAAAATGCGGCTCGCGCCGGGGTGGAACAAGCCATCCACTTTGCCTGTCAGGCTGTTTCGGCCATTACGCCACCCACGGGCCCAGGTTGGGTGGTAACTAATCCACCTTATGGAATGCGGATCAGCGAAGGTAGAGATCTGCGCAACCTTTATGCACAGTTGGGCAATGTTTTACGTGCTCACTGCCGCGGTTGGAATGTAGCCATTTTATCCAGTGATCTGGTGCTCTTGGGTCACACCGGTTTGAAGCTGGATACCAACTTCAGCATGATTAATGGCGGCGTGAATGTTCGCCTGGGCAGAGGCCGCGTGGATTGACTCTGAAAATAGTCAGAGTCTGCAGACTCATTCTCGTGGCATAAGCCGCGTGCCATGATTTTTGGAATTCGTTATAGGAGAAAAATATGAGCAAAGTGATCGTGATCACTGGCGCGAGCGCCGGTATTGGGGCAGTTCTGGCCAGGCAGCTGGCTGCGCGTGGAGACCATTTAATGCTCGCAGCCCGGCGCGCCAAGGAGCTGAGCCAGCTGGCTCGTTCTTGTGGACGCGATACCTTTCCTTTTACAACCGATGTTACCCGTCGCCAGGATGTCAACCGTCTGCGGGACGAGGCGCTGCGGACCTTTGATCATGTGGATGTCTGGATTAACAATGCCGGCCGGGGTATCACCCGGAATGTTCTTGATCTGACCGATGAAGATATCGATGAAATGATGACAGTTAATGTGAAATCAGCCCTTTATGGCATGCAGGCGATCTTGCCACACTTCAAGGAACGTGGGCAGGGTCACCTGATGAATGTTTCTTCCATGCTGGGACGAATTCCGTTAGTCGCCTCGCGCTCTGCCTACAATGCTTCCAAGAGTGCCCTGAATGCGCTGACAGCCAACCTGCGTATGGATCTGCGCGTAGAATACCCTGGGATTCAGGTTTCGCTGGTTATGCCAGGCGCAGTTCAGACCGAATTTGCCGCGAATGCACTACACGCGCCTGCTGGTTCCGGGCCTGCGCCGATGGCACAAACGGTTGAAGAAGTAGTCGCAGCCATGATCGACTTGATCGATCACCCGCGCGCAGAGATCTATACCAACCCTGATATCCAGGTGGAACAAGTCAGACGCTATTATGAAGATGTGGCTGCATTTGAGGCAAACCTGGGTTAATAAGCGATCTGGGTAAAGCTCCAGCCCGGTTATTTATGAAAGCGAGAAGGTCGGAACCTGAATTTTTGAAAAATCCAGGTTCCGACCTTCTTTTTGGTCTTCAGCCGTAATTGTATTTGCCAGGTGGTAGTTTTAATTGTTATGCTGGATGCTTACGCGTGCATCGGATAGTGCTTCAATCAGAATATTGCTTTGTTTATTGACAACCAATTTGTCGCCGGGTTTGAGCATGTAATCTGTGTAATCATCGGACTTTGTCAGCCAGAGAATGCCTTTTTCACAAAGCACAGTTGTACCAGCGTCAATTTTTTGCGCCTGGAGAAAGTCCTGGCAATGAAGTTGCAGAGAAGTGTTTTTGGTGTTTTGGATGGTCTGGTTCATGGTAATCTCCTATACGATTATGTGGCTTACTTACTACTATTATCTACTAAATCGAAAATAAGTACAGATGCAGTAAGATGGTATTGTGATCGTAACAGTTAGTGATATACTAAACTGTGCTGGTCGAGTTTGATCGTAACTGTATCCATGTTTTGATCGGAGCTGCAATGAGCGCCCAAAAAACGTCACCTAAAAATGAAATCTTTCGGTATGAGCAAATCGCGAATAATGTTATCAAACTGATCGACCAGGGCACTTACCGACCTGGTGAACGCATCCCTTCTGTGCGGCAGATGAGTAAACAGCAGGGAGCCAGTGTCAGTTCCGTGCTTCAGGCTTATCTCCAGTTGGAAAATCGCGGTCTAATCGAAGCCCGTCCCCAATCTGGATATTATGTGCGTGTGGCCAGGGAAGATGATCTACCAGAGCCGGAGATCTCCTCGCCGGGGTTGGATCCAAGTCATGTCAACTTGCATGATTTGATGATGATGGCCATGCGCGATTCACTTAATTCCAACCTGGTTCAGTTGGGCGCTGCCATGCCTAACCTGGAGCTGCTGCCAACTGAACGCATCAATCGAATTTTGGCCAACCTGGCACGCAGCGCCAACCCGGGGACACACCGTTACGAGCTGCCACCTGGGCTGGAGGAATTGCGAGTGCAGATTGCCAGGCGCGCGGTGCAGAGCGGTTGCCAATTTTCGCCCAATGATATTGTGATAACTTCAGGTGGCGTGGATGGCATTCATCTTTGTTTGTACGCTGTCTGCAATCCTGGCGATATTGTGGCGATTGAGTCCCCCATGTATTTCGGAACATTGCAGCTCCTGGAAGTCCATGGCTTGCGCGCACTTGAAATACCCACCAACCCCCGCGAGGGTATCAGCCTGGGAGCGCTGCAGTTTGCGATTGAGCATAACCCCATCAAGGCAGTTCTGACCATTTCAAATTTCAATAATCCATTGGGCAGTTGCATGCCTGATGAAAAAAAGAAGGATCTTGTTGATCTTCTGGCACGTTATGATATCCCCTTGATTGATAATGACGTCTCTGGAGAAATTTACTTTACCGAGAAGCGCCCAATGGTAACAAGTGCCTTTGATCAGAAAGGCCTGGTAATGTTGTGTTCATCTTTCTCGAAAGACATCAGCCCTACATTAAGGGTGGGTTGGGTTGCGCCGGGGCGGTTTAAAAGCAAAATTGAATGGCTGAAATTTACGACCAGCGTAGCCACTGCCCGGCTCTCACAAATGGCGATTGCGCAATTCCTGGAGAGTGGTGGTTATGATCACCAACTTCGGCGGATCAGGCGCGAGTACGCCAGCAATGTGGCTTTGCTTTCTCAGGCTGTCACCCGTGCCTTTCCATCCGGCACACGTGTAACGCGACCTTCCGGTGGTTTTGTGCTATGGGTGCAGCTGCCTGAAACGGTCGATTCTCTTGAGCTATATGCGCTGGCCTTGAAAAACAACATTACGATTACCCCCGGTTATTTATTCTCACCCACCAACCAGTTCTCCAACTTTATTCGATTGAATGCTGCGGCCTGGACCTATCCCATCGAGCGTGCTGTGCGCAGGTTAGGGGAATTGGTGGTTGAATTGTCTGTCGCCTAAGTCTATACAATTTCTGCACACTTTGTTGATAGAATGATTTTTAAAGAGAGATCGTCAATACGAAGTTGGAAGGAAACCTATGAGAAATATAATTATTATTCTGGCGATAATCGCCATCACTGCCTCGGCTTGTAGTGCCCAAAAACCTGCCGTTCTGGCTGTAACGTCATTGCCCGCAACTGAAGCCATCGCTACCGTCACCCCATTGCCGCTGACTGCCACTGCATCGCCGGTTCCGCCCACTGACATGCCAGAACCCACACTCCCACCCATTCCAACGGTGACACTTTTCCCAGAAGTCACTTTTTTAGAAAAAGTGGTTTGCCGCATGGGGCCGGATGCCAATTACTACAGGGTGGTCACCTTTGAAGCGGGGCAAACCTCCAAAGTTCAAAGCCGCAGCGAAGATGGTGAGTGGTTGATTGTGTTGACTCAAACCCCGAATAAAAGTTTTACATGTTGGGTCCCGAAGGCCAGCGTGAAGGATATTGGCGATGTTACTAATTTTTTAATTTCAGTAGCACCACCATTACCGCTTGGGCCCACCAGTGCTATTTCAAGCAAGGGTGTCTGTGGAGTTAACCGGCAGGGTGCCATTGTAGTTGAATGGGCACCGACTTCGAACGGAACAGGTTTTTTTGTTTATCGAAATGGAAAGAATATTGCCTCAGTTTATGGCGGCATTTATATCGATCATGATACGCCCGGATCAAAAACTCCTTATGTATATACTTACCTTATTCAGGCCCATAATTCGGCCGGGCTTTCAAAATTGACCGCCTCGGTGAGTGTTACGTTGTGTGATTAAGCGTCTTTTTCTGGGATAACTGCCTGACCCGCTGTAACCCTGTCCGCCATATCACCACCTGCGGAGCAAACTACCGATTTCTGTTCATTTTTATGCAATGGATGTGATCACAAGACCTGACCTTGTGTACCGTGATTAACTATCGCCAGTTCACAGAGTAAATGTTTAATTAGACATGCTCAAATGACTGGTGCATCACTACACAGGGCAGGTGCGCATCCTCTTTCTGATACCATCCAGCCCATCGGAATATCGTACTCACTCACTGGCAGGCTATCAAGTATGAGCGCATCAAAGGCGATGCCCAGGCTCGTCCCGGGGAAGTCTGCCAAAAAGCGGTCGTAGTAACCGCCACCATAGCCCAGGCGCCAGCCATGCCGGTCATAAGCCAGCCCAGGCACCAGTGCCAGTTGGATTTCCGCAGCCGGAATGCTTGCCAGACTGGCGGCGGGTTCATCCATGCCAAATGGATGGCGCTCCAGCCTCTCCGGATCGTATGTATGAAAACTCAGGCAGTGTTGGCCTGTATCTGTCGCGATACGCGGCAATACCCAATGCTTATCTGGGTAGCTTTCCAGCAGAGGGCGCAAATCCACCTCCGCTTTGATTGGCATATAAGACAAAATGATATGGGCGTTCTGAAAAATGGCCCAATCTGCGATGTGATTGCAAATATCCAGGCTGGCCTGCCTGCGAAAAGGCTCCCCAAGTGCCTGGCGGCGCTGCCGGCAAAGTTTGCGAATTTGATCCTTTTGTTCAGCAATATGCTCATTCATGGCAAAAACTCCTATTTATCTGGTTATAACGTGACAGTGGATATGGATTGATGCCATGTTGATCACGGGTTCCGCGGATCGTTAAGTGCGAAAACTTCACAAAAATATTTCTTCTTGCCGCAGGTGTTTTATTCATCATTGGCGCTAATATAACACGTGGATGGCTTGTCATGGCCTGGTTTGAATGAGTTTATTCAGAATATCAGGCTTTTTTTAGCAAGCGATTTCTTTCCATTTCTTATTCTGATATAATGCCGGCGTCATCAAATAAATGGGAGTATACCTATGACATTTAAAATCAAGTTTGGAACAGATGGTTGGCGTGGTGTGATCGCCGATGATTACACCTTCGAGAATTTGCGCAGGGCTGCTCAAGGCTTTGCATCTTACATGCTCGCGCAGGGTAAGGCGGGCCAGCCGGTGGTCATTGGCCACGACAAACGTTTCGCTTCGGAACATTTCGCGGCTGCTGCTGCTGAAGTGTTAGCGGGAAACGGGCTAAAGGTCTTCCTGACCGATGGCGCCACTCCAACCCCCGTGATTGCTTTTTCGGTGGTAAACAAACAGGCCTGCGGTGCCATTAACATTACCGCCAGCCACAATCCACCCAGTGATAATGGTTTTAAAGTCCGCAACGAAACTGGTGGCGCTATTGATCCGCAAGGTCTGCTCCAAATCGAGGCCGGAATCCCTGATTCGCTTGAAGACGTCAAGCGAATGCCCTATGCCCAGGCGGAAAAAGAAGGTCTGATTGTTAAATTTGATCCCGCCCCGGCTTACATCGCGCATATCCAGAATTTGATCGACCTGCAGCCGATCAAAGACGCCGGACTGACCGTGATGGTGGACACCATGTGGGGTAACGGCGCTGGCTGGTTCCCCCGTTTTCTGGATGGCGGTAAAACCCGCGTGATTGAAATTCACAATCAACGCAACCCGTCATTCCCTGAGATGAAACGTCCGGAGCCCATCCCGCCAAACATCAATCCCGGCTTGCGGGCCACGGTCGAAAATAACGCTGATATTCTGCTTATTACCGATGGCGATGCCGACCGGTTGGGTGTGGGTGATGAAAACGGCGAATTTATCAATCAGTTGCGCGTCTATGGCCTGCTGGCTTATTACCTGCTTGAACTGCGCGGACAGCGTGGGGATATTGTCAAGACCCTTTCTACCACCGGAATGTTGAATATTCTGGGCGAACTTTACGGTGTGCCCGTGCACGAGACAGGCGTGGGCTTCAAATATGTGGCGCCCAAGATGACCGAGACCGATGCCTTGATCGGTGGTGAAGAGAGCGGTGGTTATGCTTTCCGTGGCAACGTGCCCGAGCGCGACGGCATCCTGGCTGGTTTATTCATGCTTGATTTTATGGTGCGGACTGGCAAGAAACCAACTGAGCTGTTGAAAATACTGTTTGACAAGGTCGGTGGAGAATTTTTCTATGACCGTATCGACAGCGCTTTTAGTGGAGATCGAAAAGACCGCGAACAAACCATCCTCGATGCCAAGCCTGTCACTATTGGCGGCTTGAAAGTAACCAAGCTGGTCACCATCGATGGTTTCCAATTCAGGCTCGAAGATGGTGGCTGGTTGCTAATTCGTTTTAGCGGCACAGAACCGATCTTGCGAGTTTACTGTGAAACACGTCACGGCGATAAAGTTCAGGCGATCCTCCAGGATGGTTTGAAGGTTGCCGGGCTGGAATAATTGATCAACAGCAGGGTTCAACCGCCAGTTTTTGGAATGACTGAACCCTGTTGTCCGACATCTGAAACTCAATCACTTGACATCTCTCACGCATCACCTTACCGATACCCACTGCCATCTGGATCTTGAGAAATTTGACATCGATCGCGCTGAGGTGCTCGAGCGGGCCTGGGATGCAGGGATTAACCGGATATTGATCCCTGGTTTGGACCTGGTTTCCAGTAAAAAAATTGGGCTCCTCGCCAGAACCCACCCCAGCTTGTTCGCAGCCATCGGGGTTCACCCGAACGATTCATTGACCTGGGATAAAAACACCAAGGCAGAACTCAGGCAGCTCTACCAAGCAGCAAAGCTGTCAGATGCCGGCATGCCCGTTTTATCAAAAATTGTTGCCATTGGCGAAATTGGCCTGGATTATTATTGGAATCAGGCACCTCGTGATCACCAACGTGCTGTGTTGCGCGAGCAGCTCAGTCTGGCAGCCGAATTGCAACTGCCGGTGCTGCTGCACTTGCGAGAACAGGCTGATGCTCAGGATGGCGAATGTGCCCGGGACCTGATCGATATTCTGACGGAGTGGCAGCAGGTTTTACGCATGGAAAACAATCCGCTGGCAAGTGCTGCGGGTGTGTTACACTCATATAGTGGAAGTTTGATAAACGCGCAAAAAGCGATTGACCTGAATTTCTATATTGGAATTACCGGTCCTGTGACGTACAAGAACGCAGAAGCAAAGCGTGAAGTGGTAAAATCACTTCCACTTGAGCGGATGTTGATCGAAACAGACTCGCCATTTCTCGCCCCCGTCCCAAAACGGGGGCTTCGTAACGAACCTGCATTTGTCCGTCATATTACTGATAAAATTGCAGAAATCCATAACAAAGACCCGGAGGAGATCGCGGCGCTTACGAGTGCAAATGCGGCGCGGCTTTTTTCCTGGGGAGGTTGATTTTTGAGCACACCGTTTATCACACCGGTACAAGATGGCATCAGGGAAGTCGAACATTTGATGCGTGCGCAGGCAGGGAATGATCATCATCCCGATCTGCGAGCTGCCTTGGAGCATCTATTGATGGCGGGCGGCAAACGCGTGCGCCCAACGATCGTTTTTCTGGCAGGTAATTTATTCGATGCCCCGCATGACAAGCTGGTAACGCTGGGAGCAGCCGTTGAAATGCTGCATACAGCCACGCTTGTTCATGATGACCTGATCGATGGTTCCTTGCTGCGCAGGGGCATCCCAACCCTTAACGCGCGCTGGTCTCCGGCGGCGACGGTTTTGACCGGTGACTTTCTATTTGGTCGTGCCGCCAAATTGTCGGCGGAGACAGATTACCTGCCCCTGATGAAATTGTTTGCCGAAACTTTGACTGTTATTGTGAACGGCGAATTGACTCAGATGTTTGCTGCCAAGGGCATTATTGAACGTAAGAACTATTACACTCGCATCTATGCCAAGACCGCCTCACTCTTTGAAATGAGTGCGCTGGCCGCAACGATGATAGGCACCGATGATGAGGATGCGCGCTCAGCCATGAAAACCTACGGTTACGAAGTGGGCATGGCTTTTCAGATCATGGATGACGTTCTGGATTTTACGGGTGAACAGGCTACGATCGGCAAACCGGTTGGCTCGGACCTGCTGAACGGATTGGTGACCCTCCCGGCCATTTATTATGCCGAGAGCCATCCGGATAATGCCGAAGTCAAACTGCTGGCAGATGGCGGCTGGGGGAATACTGAAAAGATGGAAGCCCTGGTCAAGTCAATCCAGACCAGTAATTCCATCCGCTATGCGATTGACGAGGCGATTGAGCACGTCGAAAAAGGCTTGGAAGCGATCCAGCCTTACCAGGATTCACCTGAGTATGAATCGTTGGCTGGCCTGGCGCGATATATCGTTGACCGGAATTCTTAACATATCAAGATTACCCACCTGCCTGGCTTTTGCCGGGTGACTGCCAAAATAATATCTCCTGACCTCCTCGGTTAATGTTTATCAGGTAACTATGTTGCGCGAATCCAATTATTGGTTGACTACTGTCAAACAAGCGGCGTTTCCGGTGCACCCATTGCCTGCCAGTGTTGAAGTGGTCGTGATCGGCGCTGGATTCAGCGGGCTTTCTGCAGCTCTGACCCTGGCGAAAGCGGGCGTATCTGTGGCAGTGCTGGAAGCCGAGACAATCGGTTGGGGAGCATCTAGCCGAAACGGGGGTATGGTTCTGACTGGGATGAAGCTGGGTGTTGAAACGCTAATTCGCCAATATGGTCGTGAGCGTGCCCGGCGGTTGTTTGAGCTCTCACTCGCATCCATCGATTCTGTTGAACAAATTATCAAAACCGAAAATATTGAATGTGCTTTTTCGCGCTGCGGTCATTTTGAAGCAGCCTGGAAACCTGCACATTTTGAAAGTTATGCCCGCTCAGCTGAGCTGATGGAAAAAGAATTTGGACATCGCATCAGTATTGTGCAGCGTGCTGAACAGCATGCCGAAATCGGTTCGGAGTGCTATCATGGGGGCATCGTGGATCAGCTCAGTGCGGGCCTCAACCCGGCGCAGTTCGTCATGGGGTTGGCGGGCGCGGCTGAACGAGTCGGAGCCAAACTGTATGAGCACACCCGCGTGTTGAAAGTCGAATCCCAGGCCGCTAAATTTACTATTCATACAACCCGCGGCCAATTGGTGGCAGAGAAGGTATTTGTTGGCACAAGTGGGTATAGCGGCCCGGCGCTGCCATCCCTGCAGAAGCGGATTGCCCCAATCGGTTCCTATATAATCGCAACTGCGCCATTGTCAGATGCGCTTGCCAGGGATGTTAGCCCGCACAACCGCATGATCTTTGACTCGAAGCATTACCTGTATTATTTCCGGCTAACTCCTGACCAACGCATGTTATTTGGAGGTCGGGCAGTCTTCAGACCAGAAACCGACAGTTCCATCCGCGATAGCGCACCAATTTTGCGCAAGGCACTCGTGGATGTTTTTCCTCAATTGAAGGATACCCCTGTGGAGTATGTCTGGGGAGGTTCTTTGGATTTCGCTGTTGACAGCATGCCGCATACGGGAAAGCTGGACGGGATCGATTACAGCCTGGGGTTTGCTGGCCATGGTGTAGCTTTTGCAACTCATCTCGGGAAAATAACAGCCCAGCAGATGCTGGGACAAGCGGTGGAAAACCCGCTTGCCGGGTTGCCCTTTCGACCGTTCCCGTTTTATATCGGAAATCCCTGGTATATGCCACTGGCTGGCTGGTACTACAGATTGTTGGACATCCTCTTTTAGTTGCGATATCAGCCTGATTAGCGTTTCTCAGCATTGCAAATAAACCTGGCGAAGTGCAAAGATATTAATTATGCGAAAAGCCTTATTGACTTGACGATTCGCCCGTGCTAAAATAAGCGTGATTTGAATAAGAAACAAAAAATCTATTTAAAAAAGTGATCAAGGTGGCAAATCCTAAAAAACCCCTACGGTTTAATGTTGGTTTCATAGTCAATTCGCCGATTGGGTACAACCGAGATTTTGATTTTTACTTTCCCATATTTATTGACGAAGACCTTGAAATCGCCGAAGTTGAAGGTGTGATCAATGTTGGACGCACACCGCAAGGCCTGATTGTGCAGGGGAATTTTGGTGGGAAAACCGCCCTTGAATGTGTGCGCTGTCTTTCGAATTATGAGCAGCATCTTCAGTGGGAATTTACCGAATTATTCGCATTCAAAGAAGAAAATATGACCGAATCGGGTCTCATGGTGCCTGATGATGCTTATCTCGATTTGCAGCCACTTGTGCGTGAGTTTGCGATCTTGGAATTACCCATTAAGCCACTTTGCCGTGAAGATTGCAGGGGTTTGTGTACTGAGTGTGGCCAAAACTTGAATGAAGATGATTGTGGTCATCGACCGGAAATCGATTCACCATTTTTGGCACTTAAAGATTTGCTTTCTAAACCCCATGATGATGAAGAGCCGAAGTAGGTTTCCCCAAAATTAAACACTGGGAATACAGGAGCGCCAGGCGTGGTATTTTCTGGACATAATCATCGCAACGAAGTCCTCAACATCTTGCTCGAGAAAGCCGGCGTGCAAGGATATCTAACCACCGATGATTTAATCGAATTCGCTCCGGATTTTGATTCTGAGCGTATGTCAGTCATCATGACCGTACTTCGCCGTCGGGGGGTTGATATTTTAGATCCAGACGGGGAGTATGAATCTCCAGCTGTTGAAAACCTGGTTCAGGATACGCTGTATGAATCCTGGGCGAATCCCGTAGAATCAATCATCACAGAAGACACCGTCGGTCTATATCTCAAAGATATGGCACGCGTGCCGCTCCTAAGCCAGGAACAAGAGCTTGAGATTGCTAAACGTATCGAGGCTGGGAATGACGCCATTCGAGAATTACAACAGCCCAAACTGACAGCAGCACGCCGTGGTGAGTTGGAGTTGATGGTGGCTTCGGGGCAGGATGCTCGCGATCATCTTATCAAGGCCAATACTCGCCTGGTTGTGAGTATTGCAAAGCGGTACATCGGACACGGCATAGCCCTTTTGGATTTGATCCAGGAAGGGAACCTTGGTTTAATGAAGGCAGTTGGGAAATATGATTACAAGCGTGGTTTTAGGTTTTCAACCTATGCCACCTGGTGGATACGGCAGACAATTACACGCTCGATCGCTGATTTTTCGCGCACCATCCGGCTGCCTGTTCATATGGCTGATCGAATCCGCCAGGTCTATAAAACGAATCATGAATTGGAGCAAAAATTAGGGCGAGTTCCGACTACAGATGAGCTGGCCGGCGAATTGCACCTGACTGTGAAAAAGGTTCAGTGGATATTAAAGGTCTCGTGGCTGCCGCTTTCTCTGGAATCTCCGGTTGGCGATGATGAAGAATCAGAGTTGGGTACTTTTATAGAAGATGAATTCAGCCCCACGCCGCTTCAGAGCGCTTACCAATCAATGCTCAAGGACAAACTGGGCGAAGTGCTCTCCACACTTTCGCCCAGGGAAGCTCGCATTATTCAAATGCGTTTTGGCCTCAGTGATGGAACCGTTTACACGCTTGAAGAAGTTGGCCAAAAATTCGGACTGACCCGCGAGCGCATCCGGCAAATCGAGGGTAAAGCATTGCGCCGCTTGCGCCACCCACGCAGATCGCGACAGCTGAAGGATTATTTGTAACAATCCCATCATTATCAAAAATACCGGGGGTGTTTCAACTTTTGACACCTCTTGGTGGTAATTATTGGGGTTTTATGTGGAAAAAGATGACCGGAAATGGATCAATGCCTGGGTACTTATGCCTGTTATGCGAGGCTGAGACGGTCTCAACGATTGATAGGCTGCATTCAGAATATGATAAACCTATTAAGTGAGTCGCAAAAATCCAGCCAGCTTGTAGTAAAATATTATTATGGTTAGATTATTCAGGTCGATGTCGATGTCGCGGCAATACTTGCAGTTCACCGCCAGATGAACTGCAGGGCGGTTCACGCCGTCTGACCAATGCTGCTGGCGTAAGCCAGCATTTTTCTTTAATGGACTAATATTCCACGCTACTTATTGGCAGTTGATAAACTAACGGACCTGTCACTGCCAACGCACAAACGGAGATTGTTATGCCTGAAAACATCTTGATTGCCATTGCCTGGCCTTATGCAAATGCGGAGATCCATGTCGGAAATATTACAGGATCCCATTTGCCAGGGGATATTGTTGCGCGCTACCATCGTCTGAAAGGGGATAACGTCCTGGTGGTAAGTGGTACCGATTCGCACGGAACACCGGTCACCATTGCCGCCGATAAGGAAGGGGTTCCGGTGGAAGCGGTTTACAAGAAATATCATGCTGGGTTTCTGGATGTCTTCAAACAGGCTGGCATCACTTACGATATGTTTACATCTACCCATACCCAGAATCATTTTAAGGTATCGCAGAGCATATTCCTGGCCCTCAAGAAGAACGGGTTTTTGTTTACACGGGTAGAACCACAGTGGTATTCTCCGTCCGCGGGAAAATTCTTGCCCGACCGTTTTGTGGAAGGCACCTGTTATGTCTGTGGTTATGCTGAAGCGCGTTCTGACCAGTGTGACCAATGCGGCAATGTGCTGGAGGCAGCTCGTTTGATCAATCCGCGCTCCAAGGTGGATGGTTCCACACCTGAGCTGCGTGACACAGAGCATTTTTATATCGATCTTTCCAAGCTGGAGCCGGATGTTAAGAATTTTCTGCGCGAGCGCTCCAGTCACATGCGTGATACCGTCATCGGTGAATCCTTGGGGAAAATTGAAGCCGAAGGCCTTAAGCCGCGTCCAATCACCCGCGACCTGGACTGGGGTATCCCGGTTCCCGTGGAAGGGTGGGAAGGCAAATGCCTGTATGTCTGGTTTGAAGCGGTGATCGGATATCTTTCGGCTGCCATCGAGTGGAGCCAGGTTTCAGGCGGCGATTGGAAGGATTGGTGGGTGAACCCGGCTGCCAAACATTATCATTTTATTGGCAAGGATAATATTTTCTTCCATACATCCTTATGGCCAGCCCAGTTGATGGGTGTTGGAGATCAGTTTGTCGAAATATTTAACGGCGAAAAAGGTATCAAGCTAACCCTGCCGTATGATGTGCCGGCCAACCAATTTATGAATATGGAAGGGCAGAAGATCAGTGGTTCCCGTCACTGGGGCGTTTGGGGGCTGGACTTTCTCTCGCGCTATGACCCAGACGCTCTGCGTTATTATCTGACGGTCAACATGCCAGAAAGCAAGGATAGCGATTGGGATTGGAGCGAGTTTGTGGCGCTTAATAACAACCAGCTTGTGGCCACCTGGGGCAACTTGGCCAACCGCATGCTCTCGTTTTGTTATAAAAATTGGGAAGCATGTGTGCCGCAGATCGATCCCGCCAACCTGCGCGAAGCTGATTTAAACCTGTTGGCTACCATCGAGAATGGTTTTTCCACGGTGGGTAAAGAACTGGATGGTGTTCACCTGCGCGCTGCGTTGAGCGAAGCCATGCGGTTATCCACGGAAGTGAATCGTTACATTGATGCAAATGCTCCCTGGACCAGCATCAAAACTGACCGCGAGGCTGCTGCGTTGACGGTCTATACTGCTTTGAAGGCGATCGATTCGCTCAAGATACTCTTCGCGCCCATCTTACCTTTTAGCTGCGAAAAGCTGCATGGTTTCTTTGGTTACAATGAACCCCTGTTTGGCGAACAATATGTAGAGACACTGCAAGATTCGCTGGGTGAGCACACGGCCTTGCGTTACAGACCACTTGAAAATCGCCCCGTTGAGGGTTTTTGGCACCCAAGCCAGCTAAAACCGGGCCAGCCGTTGAACCAGCCCGCGCCTTTGTTCAAAAAGCTGGACGAGAGTGTCGCTGCAGAAGAACGTGCCAGGATGGGCAAATAGCGAAACAAAGTGGGTTGGGCTGAAAAGCTCCAGCCCACTTTTTATTACTGAGATTGTTTTCGGTTACTTTTTGTCCGGTTTTAGGAATAACAGGAACCCGACCAGGCGCAGACCGGCGCTGAGCCAGAGTGTCCCGCTCAGGCCAATATAATCTGCCAGCAGGGTCCCGGCCATGGGGGCAATAATTGTTGATAGATATTGCATGGATTGGGCTAGCGAAATAAAAGTAGCACTGTATTCGGGTGGAACGGTTTTCATTAACTCGTCAAAAAATACCAGATCAAGCCCAGATTGGAATAAACCAGCGATGGCAGCAAATAGGTAGACCCATTCGACATGTGGAAACGCAGCTGTCAAAGCTGGGTACAACACCATTCCCAGGCTGGTGGCCAGTAAAACGATGCGTCCGCTCCACTTTCTTGAGACCCAGGGCCAAAAAAAATAACCTACCAGCATGACCGAGGTCATGGTTATGTTGATAGAGCCGATCTGACTGTTCGTTGCCCCCAATTCGCGAACAAAAAATAACGGCATGATGGGAGCGCTCAGAGCCAGGGCAGAAAGATACACAAAGCGTTTGTTTGAAAACGAGACAAAGGCTGGCGCGCCGCGCATCAGGCTATAGTAACTTTTTAGCGTGTCCCAAAAGCTTACTCCGGCAGTCAGCGGGGCGGGCTCCTGGTCGGGTAGAGAAATTTGGCTGGAGAACTCGAAGCTGATCAAGCCTCCCAGGGAAAGCCCCAGAAACATAAGGGCAAAATTAAGCGGGAAAGAGACCAGGTCAATAACGCGGGAGACGGCGAAGGTAAAAACTACGCTGGTCAATCCGAAAATTGCCCAACGGCGGCTGAGCAAAGCGTAGCGCCCTTCAGGCCCAGCAACGGCGTTCATAACCACTGAAAACGCAACAGCCAGGGCTGTGGATGGTAAAGTCGCAAAAGCCCAGATGGCCAACGTGCTGATGACTGTATATTCTTTAGGCAGCAGCAGCGTAACCAGCCCGGTGATGGCATAACAGGCAATCACCAATAAACGCGAGAGACTGAACCAGGGTACTATGTTGCGGCGGGTTTGCAGGAAGCGTCCCACCAGGATGGCCAATACTAGACCGGTCATCCCTGGCATGGATGAGAGCAACCCAATCTGAAAATTACTCGCACCCAGGCGGGCTAGAAAAACTGGCAGGAAGGGCGCCGCAACGTTGGAGATGCTGACGCCGATGGCGTCTATCTGCACATAACGGTAGTTACGTTTTTGAATTTCGGCGGGCTGGGTGGAAGTTGATGATGTCATGGTTTTCTGCAAGTCTGCCGATTATAACGTCGCAGGTTGGTGAAAACCGCAATTTCGTATCTTGTTCAAAGAAATTGAGACACAAAACAAGGTCTAAAAATAAATAATCAGATACAATGTGTCTAATATTATGTCAGCCATAACCATAAAAATTTTCCCCGACAGTCGCTCTTTAAGTATTTTTGCCGCCGAGTTATTCAGCCAACTAACCCACGCTGCTGTTGAGCAGCGTGGCAAGTTTTTGACTGCACTTTCAGGTGGAAGCACGCCAGTGGCGCTTTATCATTTGTTGGCCCAGGCACCCTATCGTGCAGGGCTGCCCTGGGACCAGCAGTATTTTTTTTGGGGCGATGAACGCTGCGTCCCAGCGGATGACGCTGAAAGCTGTTACCACCAGGCATACCAAGCGTTGCTGGGGCAGGTTCCCGTGCCTGTCGAAAACATTTTCCGGGTGAAGGGCGAGCTTGGCCCGATACCTGCCGCTGAAGACTATGCACGTTTATTGAAAACAATTGCTGAGCCTGGTAAGATTTGGCCGCGTTTTGACCTGGTCCTACTTGGTCTGGGTGCCGATGGACATACGGCCTCCCTGTTTCCAGATTCGGTGGAAACAAGCGGCGTGGCCACCGTGGCGGTTAGCGCAAACTACCAGGATCGTCCTGCTCAACGGGTGAGTCTAACCCCGGATGTGATCAATGCTGCACGCAACGTGGTATTCCTGGCCGCCGGGGCCGAGAAGGCTCAGGCCTTATCCGCGACGGTCACCGGACGCCGGGAACCTTTCCGGCTGCCGGCGCAAAGGATCCATCCAGATGAAGGCAGGTTGTGGTGGTTGGTGGATGAAGCCGCCGCCAGCCTGTTGCCAGATAGTATCGAAGGGCTCGAACTTCAACGATAAGCGCAGGTCCACTGCTGTTTGTTTTTTTTGTCAACCAAACTGAAATTATTTTAGGAGAAGACTATGGATATCGGAATGATCGGTCTCGGAAAAATGGGCGCCAATATGGTCGCGCGCCTGCTGAATGGTGGCCATCGCGTGGTAGCCTATGATCTCAGCGAGGCAGCCATCACTGCCGTCGAAAAAATTGGCGCAGTTGGGGCGCGTACCCTGGATGAACTGGTATCAAAACTTCCTGTTCCCAGGGTTGTCTGGGTGATGGTGCCTTCTGGCCAGATCACGGACGATACCATCCAGGCCCTGGCTGAACGCTTGTCTGCTGGGGATATCCTGATTGACGGCGGAAACTCGAATTATAAAGATTCTATCCGGCATGCAGCCGAAGTGGCACCAAAAGGTCTTGGTTTTCTGGATGTGGGTACCAGTGGAGGTGTCTGGGGCCTGAAAGAGGGCTATAGCCTGATGATCGGCGGCGAGGCTGCTGCTGTTGAAACAGTCCGTCCAGTTTTTGAAACCCTGGCCCCCGGCAAAGAAGAAGGCTGGGGCCATGTTGGGCCGCATGGTGCCGGTCATTTTACAAAAATGGTCCACAACGGCATCGAATATGGTCTGATGCAATCCTATGCTGAAGGTTTTGAGATTATGAAAGCCAAGAAGGATTTCGGTCTTGATCTGGCGCAGATTGCCCATATCTGGCAAAAAGGCAGTGTGGTGCGCTCCTGGCTGCTTGATCTGACTGCCCGCGCGCTTGATCAGGATAGTGAGTTAAGTGACATCAAGGGCTGGGTGGCGGATAGCGGCGAAGGTCGTTGGACGGTGCTTGAAGCCATGGATTTAGATGTACCTGCGCCGGTGATTACGCTCTCACTGCAGGCCCGTTTTGTCAGCCGCCAAAACGAAAGTTTTGCTGCCAAAATATTGGCTGCCATGCGCAATCAGTTCGGCGGGCACGCCGTAAAGAAGGTGGATTGATGGAATCAGTCATAGAAAGTGCCTCAATCGTAATTTTTGGTGCATCTGGTGATCTGACCTGGCGCAAGCTTATTCCGGCGTTGTATAACAATTTCAAAAAAAAGCGGCTGAGCGCATCAGCGAATATCATCGGTTTTGCGCGTCGCCCATATACCGATGAAACCTTCCGCGCTTATTTGCGGGATGGCGTTTCGCAGGTCAGTCCTGAAACTTTTGACGAGGCCATCTGGGAGAAATTCTCGGCGCAGTTGCATTATTTTCAAGGCAACCTTGATCATGGCGAAGACTTTCCAGCCCTTAAAGAATTTTTAGAAAAGCTGGAAAATGGCCCTGCGAATCGACTGTATTACCTGGCCACTTCGCCAGAGTATTACGCGCCGGTAGCCGGTTACCTGGGTGCAGCCAACATGTCCAGGGTAATGGATGAGCAGGAGGGCTGGCGGCGTATTATCATCGAGAAACCTTTTGGCGTGGATCTGGCCTCTGCTCGGGACCTTAATCATGCATTGCATGTGGTCTTTGATGAAAGCCAGATCTATCGTATCGATCACTACCTGGGCAAGGAAACCTCCCAAAACGTATTATTCTTCCGGTTTGCGAATACCATATTTGAACCGGTCTGGAACCGGCGCTATGTGGATAATATCCAGATCACGGTGGCTGAAGACCTGGACGTGGGTCATCGCGCCGGGTATTACGACAGCGCCGGTGTGGTGCGTGATATGTTCCAGAACCATATTCTGCAGCTGTTGGCGTTGGTAGCCATGGAGCCGCCCTCGTCTTTCAATGCTGATTCCATTCGTAATGAAAAAGTAAAAGTACTGGATAGCATTCGACCCCTGGCATTGAACGATGTTGTGCGAGGGCAGTATAGTGGTTATAGTAACGCTGTTGGTGTCGGCCCCGGTTCGCAAACCCCGACCTTCGCTGCTTTTAAGTTATATATTGATAACTGGCGCTGGAAGGGCGTCCCGTTCTATCTGCGCTCAGGCAAGGCTCTTAAGCGCAAGGTTTCAGAGATCATTATCGAATTTCAGCGCCCACCACACCTGATGTTCCACCTACCATCGGACGCTGACTTCACCCCAAATATCCTTTCCCTTTCGATCCAGCCGGACGAAGGCATCCACCTGCGCTTCGAAGCCAAGGTACCGGATTCCGATCAGGATATGCGCTCGGTGGATATGGATTTTCTATACCACTCTTCGTTTAATGGCGCATTACTTCCAGATGCGTATGAGCGTCTGTTATTGGAGGCCATTGAAGGTGATGCGTCTCTCTTTACGCGTTCAGACGCGATTGAAGCGTCCTGGAAGCTGATCGACCCTGTGTTGCAGGGTTGGGAGCAGCCCGAATCTCCGGAGCTGGTGATTTACAAACCAGGTACCTGGGGCCCACGTTCCGCAGAAGACTTACTGGCTCGTGATAAGCGCAAGTGGCGGACCGGTACCATTGGAACTGACAAAGCCATCCAGGTACAATAAAGGCCGGGTGGTTTGTGCCATAAATTACAGTCTATCGGCTGGGTGTTTGGCAAAATACGCCCATATTCTCTTGAAAGGTTGCATCTTTGAAAATTCGAATCTTCCCCCTGATTCTGTCGGCCGTTTTAATAGCTGCGCATTTTTTGCGTAGCGCCGGTTTACTGCCTGTTCTGTTTTGTTTGGGCGCGCCATTACTCCTTTTAATTAAAAGACGCTGGAGCCTGGCGATCCTGCAATTCTTATCGGTCGTTGCTGCGCTGATCTGGCTGGCTGCTTTGTCCGGGATCATTCAAGAGCGCGTCATTGAAGGGCGTTCATGGCTGGCTTCGGGCATCATCCTTGGGCTGGTGGCATTATTTACGCTTTTCTCGGGCTGGCTGCTGAGTACGCCGCAAATAAAAAATAGATACCCGGCCTGACGAGACGCCAGGATTGATACTTCACGCTCACATCTCAATCCTGGCCCAGGTTTGTCCGGGTATCTGATTATTGTGAGTTCAGCTTAATTCAGGTTTAACAACCTTGGTGCTGACATCAAACTTGGGCGGGTTTTCCAGGTGCTTTTTTACTGCGCACAGTTCGGCTGAGCGGATAAGCGAATCGCGATATTTTTCTGGAAAGCTTTCAGGGACCTGGATTTCCAGATCGATTTTTTCGACCATGCCTGTAAAGCTGGAGTGGATGCGCTGGACAATGCGGATACCATCGGTGGCTAGGCCGCGCTGTTGGCAAAAACCAAGCACATAGATGCCTGCGCAGGTGCCGATCGATGAAAGAAACACGGCGAAGGGTGTCGGGGCGCTGGCCGCTGGGGGTTGGTCCGTCGCTACGGTGAATTGTCCAAAATGGGCGTCTACGCGTGAACCGCCGGGGAAGTCTATGATCATTTCCATGTGTGATTGCTCCTGTTTGTTTTGTGTGTGTACTATACTTTTGATGTTGTTGTCATCGAAAAGTTACATTTTGCGGAAAATCCTTTGACTCTTGAGTATCTAAAAATTCACTATTGGGAACATGGCAGTCAGTTGTTGCTGATTGTTCCGGGCAGATTAGATTCAGGGTACTTGGCTGACTACTCTTTATCTGGTTTTTAAGTGGGTACCTTCCAGCAGAGGTCGTGCCGCAAAAATCGCCCTGGGTTGCGGTCTGGTTTATGGGCCCAGGTCTGTGCACGGCTTTGAGACTGGCTGCCTGGCAGGGATGTTTACTGAAAACTGCTTTTCATGCTGGCTTTTCTCTTGGTAAATTGAATTGCAAAAATTGAATACAGGATGGCTGTAAGATGACCCAAACACAAGTGATCATTGATTCTGACCCTGCTACCGGTGTGCCCAATCGCGATGTTGACGACGGGCTCGCATTTCTGGTCTTGTTGGGCACGCCAGAATTGCATGTGCAAGGCATTACGATTAACTTTGGCAATGTCGGAGCAGATGTCGGGTTCCAGGTGGCCGAAAATCTACTCGATCTGGTTCACGCTACTGTGCCTTTGTATAAAGGCGCGCAAAGCAAGGCCGATTTGGGCAAGTCGAATCCAGCCGTGGATTTCATGATTGAAACTGTGCGCTCACAGCCGGGCGAGATTTCCTTGCTGGCACTGGGGCCATTAACTAACGTGGCGACTGCCATGCTTTTGGACCCAGGTTTCGCGGACAACTTGAAGGAGCTGGTAATCATGGGCGGGTCGTTTCACTTCCAGCCTTTTTCTTTTTTTGGAGAGTTCAATTTTCATCTTGATGGGCGCGCGGCGTCAATCACGCTTTCGGCACCTTGTAAAAAAACGCTGATCAGCATGGATGTTTGTTCTCAGGCAGTATTTCGTAAGGAACAGTTGCGCTTGCTCGAGAGCCATGCCAGCCCTGTGTCGCGGTATTTGGCGCAGGCAATTAGACCCTGGCTGGAACTCAATCGCAAGGTGTTTATCCGCGCGCAAGGTTTTTTCCCCTGGGATGTTGTTGCAGCCGCATACATCATCGATCCGACTTTGTTCGATGAGAATTATTGTTCCCTTTCAGTTCGAGAAACCGGGCTGCGTTCGGGCAGCTTCCATGCCGTCCGGCGCCTCGATCAGGGCGATGATGGTAAGCGGGCGATCAATGCGCCTTTGAAGCTGGATTCCGAACGGTTTATGGCCATGTTTATGGCAGGCTTGTTGAAATTTTAGAAAATAGTAGATTCTGCCTAACCTGAAGTCGGGTCAGAAATTGGGCCCGGAAAATGGGAGAGTAGTTGTTCGTGCTCAGGTTCTCTGAAAACAGGATCCTTCTAATGCAAATTGATTCTGGCGAAACAGATTCGTGCGGCTAACCTTGTGGAATATTCTCGCTGGCCCTTTTGATGAATACAGGTGCTTCGGCGGAATAGTGCGCGATAACATATTTTTCCCGATGCTTAATCGTGGGTCAAACTTGGTATGCCGATGAAGTCATAATAAGCTGGCGGTGGCTTGCCAGGGATGGACCGATTATAATAATCGGCGCATACCAAAGAGCTGAGGCAGGAGTGAACCAATGAAGACAAGAAGCTTGATGATGGCCAGCAGCCTGGCGTTGGGATTGGCTGGATTGTTGGCTTTGTTTGCGCCAGATGAATTATTGGGAACGGCCGGAGTTGGTGCTGAGTCGAATCTACCGGTCATTTTGCAGTTGCTGGGGTCGCTTTACTTTGCCCTGGCCTTTATTAACTGGTCATCCAAAGACAGCCGAATTGGTGGAATTTACCTGAGGCCGATTTCGCTTGGAAACTTTGCACACTTTTTTGTAGGTGCGCTGGTGTTGGGCAAGTATGCGTTGGCCAATAGTCAGAATGGTCTTGCCCTGGCCTTGATGAGTGTGTATTCAGTTTTCGCATATTTTTTCTGGTGGCTGGTGTTTCGTTCGACCGGTGATGTGCCCGTTGAAGCCGATGACGTAACAGTTTGATCAACCTGCGTCTAATTGTTGAATATATTCTGGGTGTATGTGGAAAATCGGCTGACATCCCTGGAACACATCAAAAAAGGAGAACATGTGGAAAGTGAAATCAGAGCTTATAACTCAATCGATGAATACATTTCAATTTTTCCTGGGGAAGTACAAACAATATTGTCAGAATTACGAGCGGTCATAAAAGCCGCTGCGCCGGATGCCGAGGAAAAAATCAGCTATCAAATGCCGACTTTCGCACTGCAGGGTAACCTGGTCCATTTCGCGGCTTATAAAAACCATATTGGGTTTTATCCCACCCCGAGCGGAATTGAGCCATTTAAACAAGAATTATCTGTGTATGAAGTCTCAAAAGGTACTATCAGATTCCCCATAGATAAACCCCTGCCGTTTGAATTGATCAGCAAAATTGTCAAGTTAAGGGTGGTAGAAAATTTGGAAAAAGCCGCGCAGAAATCAAAGAAAAAGAAATAGACAGAGGCGGGCAACACTGGGTGACGCGAGTGAGTGACTACAACAATGGTATCTCTAGCAGCAGGTGGTCATCACTAACAGGTTATGAGCAATTCAAAGTCACCAGCCCGCACCCAATCACCATCAAAATCCGCTCACGCTTTCATCCAGTCAATCCGCTCTGTGAGTAAATTCTGGCAATGCCTACAGCTGCTCATTCTTCTCAAAACCCAATTAAAATATTACTGATTTTGCTTGTCTACAGCATTACACTTGTTCCCATCATTACTTTGGAATATAGCTACAATGCTGTAACGCTGATTGGTTCTGCTATCGGTTTCCTGATCTTGCTGGCGGCAGGCGCGTTTTTGTGGACCCATCGCCAGCAAGATCAGAATAATGGCGTTCCGCAGGCCGTCAGTGTTGGCATCGCTTTGGGGGTATTATGGATCATCGAAATAAGTGTAAATAATTTTATCGCTCCCCCTTTGCCTCTGCGTGATACGCTTGACAATACGTTTCTGGCTGTTATAGCTTCATCGATCTTTGTTTATTCAGGATTGTGTGCGTATCGAAAAGGCTGGATTAAAGCCGGTGTTGCAGCTGCTGCCTGGAGTGGATTTGCCAGCGGTGTTATTGCGGGTTGCATGGCCCTGAGCATGATCGTCTTCGGTATGCGTTTTCTGACCGAAGATCCGCTCAATATAGCTGAGTGGCTGCTACGCGGAGCGCAGAGCGGCGCCCCAGGCATGGCCGCCTATTTGGCCTATGAAACATTCGCAGGGGCTTTTTTGCACCTGATCGTTTTGGGATTAGTGCTGGGCTTTTTCCTGGGTGGTCTGGGTGGCGTGTTGGGAAAGACCGTCAAAGTCCTTGGTAGGCTGGTGAGGTAGATCTAGCGCCAGGCTGTATTCAAACAAATATCTTTAGAGTCTGGTGCTGTACAGCTGCGCATGGCAGTTGAAAAATACCTTGTAAATCTTGCCTAAAGTCCTGATTTGTGTCATGATGTGGTTGGACACAAATCGCCAAAAAGGAAAGGGAACGATGGCAAGTTTTAACCAGACGCCTAAGTTTTTTCTTCGGCTTATCCACTGGCCGCCCCAATTGGCGTACGCCATTGGGGCGGGGTCTGTGATTGGAAATGTCATCCTGCTTTTAACAACCATTGGTCGTAATTCAGGGAAGAAGCGTGTAACCCCCCTGCAATATGAAATCATCGCTGGCAGGCTGTATCTGGCGGCCTCACTCGGGCCGAAATCTGATTGGGTTCGGAATATTATGAATAACCCGCAAGTGGAAGTCCATCTAAAAACCAGGAAATTTTCAGGATTGGCAGAAGCGATTACTGAAACAAAACAGATCGCCGATTTTTTGGAGCTACGTTTGGAGCGGCATCCAAAAATGATCGGGGCCGTACTGCGCGCTGAAGGCTTGTCTGTCCCACCAAAACGCAGCGAGTTGGAGCAATATGCAACTCAATTAACTCTGATCGCAGTAACCCCTGGCAGCGATTTCGTTTTTTAAGATTTGTTTCGGTTTTCAACCAGGTCTGTCCACCGCCCAAATCTCAAAATTTACGAATTGTATTTGCGCAGCCTAGCCATTTCGAAAACAAGTGCTTCCTGGGTGGATAGGAAACGCCTTGGTTCTCTGCCTACTTTGATTGATGCCATACGCGTTTGACGACGATTTTGTGAACGCTAAAAATTGACTATCGATGTTTGACCTTATGCACACCGTTCTGCAGGTATAGGAAAGAAAATGGACGATAAAGCCAAAATCATCAGCATGCTTAATGACGAATTCCGCCTATGGAAAAATTTTTTGGGTGGTATCAGCACTGAACAGATCACAGCCCCCAATCGGGTAGACCGGTTGTCCATCAAAGATATCCTGGCTCATTTAACTGCCTGGCAGCAGGTGTCCGTGGCCAGATTGAAATCGGCCCTGGACGCCTCGGAGCCGGACTATCCTGGGTGGCTTCGAGGCATCAACCCGGAAACGGATGACGAGCTGGATAAGGTCAATGCCTGGATTGATGAAATTTATGGTGATCGGGCCTGGTCAGATATTCAGTATGAGTGGCAGGCAAGGTATCTGCGCGTTTTAGAATTGGCAGAATCCATTCCGGAAAAAGACCTGTTGGAAATTGGAAAATTTGCGTGGCTGAAGGATTACCCGCTTTCGGTAGTTTTGCTCGGTTCGTACGAACATCACGAAGAGCATCTTAAACAGTTGGTATTCTTGCTCCAATCGGATGGAAACGTGTAAGATCGGTCAATCGTATTAATGGAACTGAATGGGCTGGCTCACGGTGATTTTTTCTAGTACCCTGGGGTGAGCGCTGAAACCATCCATCGAAGACATGGGAGGGTGCCAAATTGGTGGGCTTTCGCCGGGGCGGCGATTTTTCTGGGTAAACACATTATTTTCTTTTGGTAATCGTGATGGTGTTTGGCTTACTTTGTAGCGATTTTACCTGGGGGCGGAACGACAAATATTGCTGGTAACATTTCGGAAAATCTCAGCAGGTGTATTCTCTCCGAATTTCTTGGTTATCCTGATACCTGTCAGAGCCAACCGCGGCATCCGGCGTGCCAGGTTGTTAACATTCTGTCATAAATATGGCCAATCCCTTGTAAATATGTACAAATACTGTACAATATATTAACAAATATCAACATGCTTTTTGGAGATTCGCGATCAGGAAGGTAATTCGGTTGCGCCCAGAGAGTAGAAATTCGCCAATGTAGAGGTAAGAGAGTATGGTTGATCAATTTATAAAACAAAAATATCTAAATATTGAAACCTTTCGCAAGAGCGGTATCGGCGTCAAGACCCCAGTCTGGTTCGCACAGGCTGGTCCTGGTAAGGCAATCTATGTGCGCACTGTGGATAATTCAGCCAAGGTGCGGCGCATCCGTAATAACGGGCAGGTCAATGTCGCGCCATGCAAGGTCGATGGAAGTCTGCTGGGCGAGTGGATCCCGGCGATGGCACGTGAGATCAAGGATGTTGCGATTGAACGCGAGGTTGATCGTTTACTTGATCAGAAATACGGTCTAATGAAAAAGTTGATCGCCCTGGCTTCGACCTTGCAGGGTCGGAATTACAGCATCATAGAATGTAAAGTGAGAGAGTAAATGAAAGATATATTGAGACAAATCATTGTTGTCCTGACTATTCTGGTCACGCTCGTTGTTAACGGGTTGGCGAATGCCCTGCCCCTGAACGGGTTGAACACCGGGCAAATTTCCGATCGATTCAATGTCTATTTCGTCCCAGCAGGTTATGTATTTTCGATTTGGGGCGTGATCTACCTGGGCTTGATCGCCTTTGCGATTTTCCAGGCGCTGCCATCGCAGCGCGAGAATTCTCGTTTGCGCGCCACTGGATGGTGGATTGCCCTGGGTGGAGTGGCGAATAGCGCCTGGATTTTCCTCTGGCATTACCAGCAGTTCCCTCTGACGCTGCTGGCCATGCTCGTCCTTCTTTCTACATTAATCATGACTTATCTGGGTCTGGGAATTGGACGTGTGGTAGTTTCGAATGCTGAAAAGTGGAGCGCACAAGTGCCATTCAGTATATACCTGGGCTGGATCACTGTCGCAACCGTGGCAAATGTGACCGACGTGCTTGATTATTTGAAGTGGGATGGATTTGGGATAGCAGCAGAGAGTTGGATGGCGATTGTGTTGATCGCTGTTTTGGTGATCGCGGGCCTGGTGATTTCCACCCGTCGTGATGTTGCTTATGCATTGGTAATCCTGTGGGCTTTGGCCGGGATTTCGGTCAAATTTGCAGCCGTTCCCGTGGTTTTTGTCCCAACCTTGGTTATTTTTGGTCTGATTGCGCTGAACTTGCAAATGACACTCAGGCGGCAGCATGTCCAAAAACAGGGGTTGACCCGGTGAATCGAGGTCGAATTGTTTTGACTATTTTGATCGGGTTGGCGTTAGTTTTGTTGCTTGGGCCATTTATTGTCCCCGTACCCGCGCTCGAAGGATTGAGCCCGGTTCAAGACCTGGTGGATGCCGATAGCCAGTTCGTTGAAATCAATGGGTTGGCTGTACATTATAAAAAAATGGGACAGGGCCAGCCATTCTTTGTGCTGCTGCACGGTTTTGGAGCCAGTCAATATTCGTGGCAGCCTGTACTTGAATCATTTGGTCATCTGGGTACTGTGATCGCGTTTGACCGGCCGGCCTTTGGGTTGACAGAACGCCCGCTCAGCTGGGAGGGCCGCAACCCGTACAGTCCGCAGGCGCAGGTGGAGCTCGTCATCGGTCTGCTGGACCACTTCGGTGTGCAGAATGCCATCCTGGTCGGCAACTCGGCGGGTGGCACAATCGCCATGCAGACCGCCTTGCAGTATCCCGAACGGGTGCAGGCCTTGATCCTGGTCGATCCTGCCGTTTACAACGGTGGCGGCGCACCTGGGTGGGTTCGACCGCTGCTTGGTTCGCCACAGATGCGTCACCTTGGGCCATTGGTTTCCAGACAGCTAGAGGCGCGCGGGACTGAATTTATCAAGCTGGCCTGGCATGACCCTGCCATGATCCCACCCGAAACTTTTGAACTGTACCGAAAGCCATTATTGGTTGAAAATTGGGATAAGGCCTTGTGGGAACTGACCCTGGCCAGCCAGATGCCAGATCTGACCAGTCATCTTGCTGAATTTAAGCTGCCTGTGCTGGTGATCACCGGGGATGATGATCGGATTGTACCAACCATTGAGAGCACCCGGCTGGCGGCTGAGCTGCCTAATGCGCGCCTGGATGTGATTGCCAATGCCGGGCATGTTCCACATGAAGAACGCCCCGCGGTTTTTATGGATGCGGTTCAGAATTTTGTAGCCAGCCTGGCTCATTGATCCGGAAGACCCTGATTGTCGATCGTTAAATTTTGATGTTGATTTGAGGGAAAATCCTATGCCAAGAGTATCTTTTAACACCCCTGCCCCTGATTTTAGTCTGGAAGACTTTAATGGCCAGACTGTGCGTCTCTCAGATTTTGTGCATAAATCCCATGTTTTACTCGTGTTTAATCGCGGGTTTGTCTGACCATTCTGTCAGAAGCATATGGCGCAGTTGCGTCATGACAACCAGAAATTCATAAACAGAAATACGCAGGTGATTGTTTTGGGGCCGGAAGAACCCAATGCTTTTAAATTATATTGGGTACAGCATAATCTGCCTTTTATAGGCCTGCCTGACCCGAAAGGCAGCGTGCTGAAGCTGTATGGGCAGGAAGTCAACCTGTTCAAGTTTGGTCGCATGCCGGCCCAGGTAGTTGTAGATAAAACAGGCACGGCACGTTTTGTTCACTATGGACATTCGATGTCTGATATTCCCGATAATAATGAGGTTCTTGCGCTTTTGGACATTCTTAATTCGGAAGTGTTAGTCCCGGATAATAAACTGGTAGGTGTTAGTTGAATATTTTGATGGTATTAAAGATTATTGCTGCTTTGGCGACCAGTGCCACCGGGTTGCTCGCATTTATTAAACCGGCAGCGGCCTACGAGTTCACTGGTTTGAACCCGAACGGAGTACGGGGCGTCTCGGAGATGCGTGCAATCTTTGGCGGGCTGTTTATTGGGCTGGGGCTTGTGCCTTTGTTTTTAGGCCCCGCGGCTTACCAGATGTTAGGGATTGGGTATCTTGCGATTGCAGCAGCCCGGGCCTTTTCAATCTTGTTTGACAAGTCGTATGCACAGTCTAATTTGATTAGCCTGGTGATAGAAATTGTGCTTGGTGCCTTACTTATCATTCCTGGTAGCTGAGCATGTCGGTCCGAATCGTTGCCGATAGTACCTGTGATCTCCCTGCCGAGATAGTTGCCAGATACGGTATCACGGTTGTGCCGCTCTATATCAACGTTGGCAGCCAGGGATATCTGGATGGCGTTGACATGACACGCACAGAATTTTACGAAAAATTGCCTACCTTTCCGGTGCATCCAACTACCGCCTTACCATCGACCGATAAATTTCAGGCCGCTTATGAGAGCCTGGGTGACGAAGGCGCGACCCAGATTCTCTCCATTCATATTTCGAGCGCCTTGAGTGGGCTGGTGGATGTTGCCAGAATGGCAGCCAAAGAGACCAACTCGGTTGCAGTTAGTGTGTTCGATTCACGGCAGCTTAGCCTGGGGACTGGGTTCCTGGTTGAGACGGCTGGAAAGATGGCGGCGGCTGGACATACTGTCGCTGAAATTCTTTCTGCGCTGAACGACCAGGTCAAGCGCAGCCATGTTTTCGCAGTGTTGGATACACTTGAATTCTTACAACGCAGTGGTCGTATGAACCGGATCATGGCGAACCTGGGTACACTACTCCAGCTTCGGCCCATATTAACCATGTACGATGGCAAGCCGGGCAACGAACGCGTCCGTACTCGCAAGCGTGCCACCCAGCGTTTGCTCGAGATGCTTGCCAAAGTGGGAATGCTTGAACGCATCGCTATCTTGCACACCCATGCGCCTGAGCGTGTAGCCGACCTTCGGGATTTGATCGCAGGATTGTTCCCAGAGCAAGATATCCTGGTTGCGGATATAACACCTGTGATCGGTGCACACATTGGCCCGGGGGCCTTCGGTTTTGCGGCAGTCGGGCTCAAGGGCAGTTCCAGTTCTTATGAGGAAAAATGAACTTTTTAACAATCTATCTTTCGACCGGATTAATGATCCTTGGGTTAATGCTGCTGATTTGGCTGTTAAGCCTGGCGTTGAAGAATTCGAGCATTGTAGATATCTTTTGGGGCACGGGTTTCGTGATCGTGACCTGGTTTACTTTTGGGTTGACACCGGCTGGTTTCTTGACTCGCAAGCTTCTCCTCAACCTGCTTGTGACGATCTGGGGTTTGCGCTTGTCACTGCATATCCTGATGCGAAATTGGGGCAAGCCGGAAGATTTTCGTTACCAGGTCTGGCGCAGGCAGGCTGGGGCGCAGTGGTGGTGGCGTAGCTTTTTTAAGGTTTTTTTCCTGCAGGGCATCATTTTGTGGGTTGTCGCGCTGCCTTTGCTGGCTGCCCAAATCAATCCAACCCCGGACCATCTGAACTGGCTCGACTTTATTGCGCTCCCAGTCTGGGCGATTGGTTTTTTCTTTGAGGCTGTCGGCGATTGGCAGTTGATGCGTTTCAAGTCAGACCCGGCCAATAAGGGCAAGTTAATGCAGACTGGTGTCTGGGGTTATACGCGCCACCCCAACTATTTTGGGGATGCGACCCAATGGTGGGGCTATTATCTGATTGCGTTGGCAACTGGAGCCTGGTGGAGTATTTTTAGTCCGCTGATCATGACCGGCTTGTTAATGCGCGTTTCGGGTGTCAGCCTGCTAGAAAAAACTTTGAAAGCTGAGAAGCCTGGCTATCAGGAATATATTGAGACAACCAGCGAATTTGTGCCCTGGTTTCCGCGCAAGTAGAAATTTTTAATAAAATCCGACGAATGGATGCGGGCCACGGTTGGTTTTGCGCGATACTGTTTCGCGTGTGCAAAAATAACCACAAAAATACTCGTTTCTTTTTGATGTAATAGAAATTTACGTAAATATTATTGACGTTAATAAAGGCAGGTATTCGATGAGAATTGCAAAAGCGATTTCGTTGGCTGGTTTGCTGGCGATGACCGGAATATTAATCTATGCATTCACACGCGGAGATTTTTCCGCAGAGGGCTCAAAACTGCTGGCAATGCCCTGGGGGATCGTGTCGTTGGTAGACCTGTATGTTGGCTTTAGCCTGTTTTCTGGCTGGATTGTATTTCGAGAGAAGGCCTGGCTGCCATCCTTGGTCTGGGTGATCATGATGATGTGCCTGGGATTTTGGGCCGGTGCGCTTTACACCTTCCTGGCTTTGCAATCCAGCCAGGGTGATTGGAAACGTTTTTGGTATGGGGCCAGGGCAGATCGGTGATAACAATATTGTAAACATCCCGACCGTGGGGCGTGTAAGCGGGATTATAATTTTGAGCCTGGCGGTGGTATAAGGACTGCAGCCTGAAATCCAAATAAAGGTCTACATTAATGGATATCTCTTCACTTCTTGGCTCGCTTGGAACAGTGATTGGCCTGGTTCGGGCTTTGCCACAACTCATCCGGCTGCTCCGTGCGCGTGAAGCCTTTGGCGTTTCTGTCGATACGGCCGCTACCAGCTCAATCGTTAGTTTTGGCTGGGCGGCTTATGGCATCCTGACTCTCCAGCCGTTTGTCAGCTTTGCCACGGGCTCGTCGGGGGTCATCTTCGGGTTGATCACTCTTTTTGCTTTGCGTTTTGGTCGTCAGGTTAAGGAATTTAAAATTGCCCCACTTTGGCTGGGAGTTTTGTTGCTGTCGGGTGTTTTGGGAGGTCGGAATGGCCTGGGGATTGCCCTGCCAATCAGCGTGCTTGCGGCCAATCTACCCCAGCTGCTGGTAGCTTATAAAGAAGGAAACCTGGTGGACCTGTCACTCGGCACCTGGCTATTGTCGATTGCCGATGGTGTTGTCTGGGGTGTCTATGCGTTGATCCGGCATGATCTGTCCATTCTGGTCTTTGCGATTTTTCAGCTGGCAAGCAGTGCATCGATCGTGACATTAAAATTGCGACATAAGCATGCTTTGTAAGGCGGGCAGGCTGGCTAAGCCTGGATAAAATCCCAGATTCTGAATGGTAAAGTCGTGCCCGTCAAACTTTTCGGGCTGAGTGCGAAAGATTATCGATTTAAATAAAGACAGAGCCTTCAAAAACCAACCATACTCAGGTTGGTTTTTGAAGGCTATTTTGTTTCAAAAATTTGTGAACTAATATAAATTGGGCACAATCACACCGTTTATACCATATTGTATTACGTTTGTCTTGATTTGTCATAATTTTATGGTGATACATTTCACTATTGCGCTTTTCTTCACAAAGAGTATTATTGGATTGCGTATATACGGGTATGCGAATATAAGGAGAACATTAATTATGGTTTCTCAAAGCCTTGTTCAAGAGATCATCCATCTCCAGGCTGATTTTTGCTCAGCACTTTCTGACCCGACTCGTTTGTTAATTTTATATGCATTAGCCGAAAAGCCCCGTAATGTTACAGAATTAACCAACGATTTGGTACTGACCCAACCCACTGCTTCCCGCCATCTAAAGGTGCTTCGTGAGCGTGGCTTAGTGCACACGGTTCGTTCAGGCACTACCATTACCTATTCACTTTCTGACCTGCGCTTGATCGATGCCATCGATTTGCTGCGTATGGTCATGCGCGACAGGATTGCCTATCACGCCAATTTGTTGGAAGAAATCGAAGAGACCTCCGGGTAAATTCCCATCATTTTCTAGGAGAATGCAATGAAGAAACAACCGTATTGGATTTTGGGTCTGATCGGCATCCTGGCAGTAATATTGGCGCCGCTGATCATATTCTGGCCCAAGGCCGCCGCAACCACGCAGGACCCGTGGGCCGGAGTACCTCAACACCCGGTTCACACCAGTCATGCGGATATTATTAAAGGCCCGTTTGCCACTGGTCAGGACGTAACCCGCAATTGTCTTTCCTGCCATCCCGATGCTTCGAAAGACATCATGACGACTACACACTGGACTTGGGAATCTAAACCCTTCACAGTTCCGGGCCGTGATGCGCCTGTCACAATTGGCAAGGCCAACCAGATCAATAATTTCTGTATCAGTGCCCAGGGCAACCAGAAAAGCTGCATGGCTTGCCATATTGGCTATGATTGGAAAGAAAAGACAGCCACAACTCCGGTCTTTGATTTTACAAAAACCGAAAATGTGGATTGCCTGATGTGCCATGCTCAGTCTGGTTATTCTAAGGGCAAGTATGGGAACCCGGCTGATACAGTTGACCTGCTGGCTGCTGCCCGCAGTGTAGCCGTTCCCAACCGCGCATCATGCGGTAAGTGTCATTTTGATGGTGGTGGCGGTAACGGGGTTAAACACGGCGATCTGGACGAGAGTTTGAAGTTTCCGTCCGAAAGCCTGGATGTTCACATGGGCAAAAATAATTTCATCTGTACTGATTGCCACGTGACCAAGGACCATGTCGTCAAGGGCCGTATCGTGGCCGATAACTATACAGTTGATCCGCAGGAGCAAGTATCTTGCACGCAGTGCCACGCTGAAGATCTGCATAAGGATGAACGCCTGAACCAGCATGTCAAGTCGCTGGCCTGCCAAACCTGCCACATTCCGGCTTTTGCGCTAAAAGACCCCACAAAGGTTTCTTGGGACTGGTCGACTGCGGGCAAGGATACCGGCGATGACCATTTCTCTTATTTGAAGATCAAGGGAACGTTTGTGTATGAAAAGGACGTCAAACCTACTTACCTGTGGTTTAACGGTAATCTTTCATACCGCTATCTGCTAGGCGATAAGATTGATCCAACCAAACCGACCTACATTAATAAACCGGCTGGTGAGATTACAGACAAGTCAGCCAAAATATTCCCGTTCAAATTACATGTGGCTAAACAGCCCTATGACACTGTTAATAACTACCTGCTGGCTCCGATTACGGCTGGCCCAGATGGGTACTGGACGACTTTTGTATGGGATGATGGCTTTAGACTGGCCGAAGAACGCATGGGCTTGAAATACAGCGGTCAGTACGGTTTTGCTGAGACCTATATGTATTGGCCCACCACCCACATGGTGCAGTCCAAGCAAGATGCGCTGCAATGTGACGATTGCCACAGCGACAATGGCCGCATGGATTGGGCAGCCCTGGGCTATTCAGGCGACCCAATTAAATGGGGCGGACGCTTCGACAACAAGTAAACTGGCAAAATGGATGAAATCATGAAAACGATAATCCTATCCAATAAAAAACGGCTCCTGGTCAAGGCCATCCTGGCGATTGTAATTATCGCAGGCCTGGGGTTTGGTCTTCAACAGGTTTTAGCGCTGCGAAGTGTAGCGCCTGTCGTTCTGACCTCACCCATGCATCCGGTCTTTGCGATGCTGGATGCCGCTGGAACGAACGTTCTCAAGAGCGGTCAACCTGTCTCTACAATGAAAACCTGCGGCGAGTGCCACGATACCGCTTTCATTGAATCACACAGCTTTCATGCTGATCTGGGTCTGAGCACTTACAAGGCCGTTGATCAGAGCTGGAATGCCAGCGATGGGGTCTTTGGCAAGTGGGATCCGCTTACCTATCGCTACCTTTCGCAGCAGGGCGATGAGCGTCTCGATATGGGCACGGCTGAATGGCTGATGAAATATGGGGAACGTATTCCTGGTGGTGGCCCAGCGATCACCTCGCGAACAGGTTCCGCGTTGACGAGTCTCTCGCCTGATCCCAAAAACCCTGAAACTGCTGTCCTGGACCCCAAGACCGGTCAACCTACGGCCTGGGACTGGAATAAGTCAGGCGCGATGGAAATGGATTGCTTCCTTTGCCACTTATCCAATCCAAATACCGCAGCTCGTGCTGCCGAGATTGAGGCCGGGAAATTTGGTCTGGCCAATACAGCCACCTTGCTTGGGACCGGCTTGCTTGATAAAAGCGTAGATGGTTATACCTGGAATACGGCCGCTTTTGATGAAAGCGGTAACCTTAAACGCGATTTTGTGTCGATCCAGGACCCAACCAACGAAAACTGCGCAACATGTCACGGCGAGGTGCATGCCGATGGACAGGTTCCTCTCAAAATTTCTGCCTGTGACCAAAGCTATCCACAGACGGCAACCACAGGTCAGGTAATTGCTTCGCAAAAAATTTCAGAATCTGGTGTCAATATCAGCGGAAAAGCGGGATTGGCGCGCGCATGGGATATTCATGCCGAGCGCGGATTGAAATGCACCGATTGCCATTTCTCTATCAACAATCCTGTGCATTCCCAAAAAGCGGCCGGCACAAGCCCCGCTCATTTGACCTATGACCCTCGCAAATTGACCATTGGAGAATATCTCCAAAAGCCCGATCATGATTTCGCACGGGGACAGAGTGCCCAGTTTACCGTTGCGCCAGAGAACAAAGGCACGATGCGCCGCTGTGAATCCTGCCATGATGCTCAGAAATCTCATGCAGATTGGTTACCTTATAGCGAACAGCACATGGCGGTGGTGGCCTGCGAATCTTGCCATATCCCACAGCTGTACGCGCCTGCGATCGAAGCCTTCGATTGGACGGTTGTTCAGGCAGATGGTACCCCCACTAATTTATGCCGAGGCATTCAAGGTGGTAGTGATACTGTTACCAACCTGGTCAGCGGGTATAAACCAGTGATGATGCAGCGCACAAATACGGATGGAAAAACTTTACTTGCGCCGTATAATTTAATTACTACCTGGTTCTGGGTTTACCAGGATGCCGCTGGAAATTCTCGCCCAGTACGCGAAGTCGACTTGCAGTCAGCTTATTTGAGCAATGGCGCGTACGTTGCAGAGATCGTAAAAGCCTTTGATGCGGATGGAAATGGCAAGATTGATGCCGCGGAACTTAAGATTTCGAGCGAAGCCCAAAAAGCGGTTGTGGCCGGACGGCTTGAGCAGCTCGGGTTGAAGACCCCGCATATCGAAGGCCAGATCCAGCCTTACAGCATCAATCATAACGTTGCGCGTGGTGAATACGCCACTCGTGAGTGCAATACCTGTCACACCGGCGATTCGCGGGTGACACAGCCCATTCAACTGGCGGCTTACGCCCCCGTAGGTGTAACACCTGTTTTTGTAACCGATAGTAATGTCAGCGCTACCGGCGAAATCGTCCGATCTACCAGTGGTGCGCTCTATTACCAACCGGCAACAACCAGGGACGGCGTCTATATTTTTGGCCGTGACCGTGTAAATTGGATCGATTGGTTAGGCGCTCTAGCCTTTGCAGGCACACTGCTCGCGGTAGCCGGACATGGAACCTTGCGCTATGCCGCATCGTTGAAACTGCGGAAGGCTGCACCGAAGACCGAGAAAATTTACATGTACGAAAGCTATGAGCGTTTTTGGCACTGGCTGCAGACTTTCTCGATCGTTTTCCTATTGTTGACGGGTCTGGTTATTCATCGCCCGGAAATATTTGGGGTTTTCTCCTTCCCCTATATTGTCACAATCCATAACGTATTGGCAGCCATCCTGGTCATCAATGCCGCGCTTTCCCTATTCTGGCACATGACCACCGGCGAAATTCAGCAATATATTCCGCGGCCGGTTGGTTTCTTTGATGATGCCATTGTGCAGGCCAAGTTCTATATCGGTGGAATCTTCAAGGGTGATGCACATCCATTCGAGAAGCGTAAAGACAAAAAGCTGAATCCGCTCCAGCAGGCAACCTATTTTGGACTGTTGAATGTGCTGCTGCCGTTGCAGATCATCACTGGCGCATTAATGTGGAGTGTCCAGAAGTGGCCGCAACTGACCAGCTGGTTTGGTGGTCTGACGGTTCTGGCGCCCTTCCATAGCCTGGTTGCCTGGCTGCTCAGCGCTTTCGTGGTAGCGCACGTTTATCTGACCACCACTGGTGCCACGCCGCTTGAAGCCATGCGTGGCATGGTGACCGGTTGGGAAGAGATTGAAGCCCATACACACGGGCCATCCAAAGCGAAGACATCCAAGGGCAAGAAATAAGTCCCTACCCTTAGCACCCATCTCCCCAATAATGGGAGATGGGTGTCTGGAGAAAAAAATGACAACTGCTCTCAAACCCCAAGATAAAGGCGTAAAAGCCCTGTTTTCCCGCCCGAGAAAAGATTACGTGCATCCATATTTTGGAGGCGCGATATTGGGCATTGTGCTGTTCCTGGCTATTTTTTTCACTGGTAATGGTCTCGGTTCTTCGGGGGCGACCACTAGAATCGTTGCCGCGGTTGAAGATGCGATTGCCCCTGCGCATGTGGATAACACCCCTTACCTGTTGAAGATGGCAGGCGGAGATAAGCAGCCGTTAGATGATTGGATCGTTCCGGTCTTTATTGGCGCACTACTCGGTGGTTTTAGTTCTGGCATGCTTAATGGGCGCGCCAAATTTGAGACAACCAAGGGCCCGAATATTTCAAATCGTACCCGCTGGCTGATGTCCTTTCTTGGTGGCGTGATATTTTTGTATGGCGCGCGCATGGCACGTGGCTGCACATCCGGCCAGGCTCTGACAGGTGGCGCGACCCTCTCGGCCGGGTCATGGTTGGTCATGTTTGCCATTTTCGGCGGTGCCTATGGCATGGCCTATTTCGTCAGGAAACTGTGGCTTTAATGTTTGAAACGCTCAGCCCACACTCAGCAACCAGTGGGCCAGGTGGTTCATCAAGGAGATCATCATGAACTTTCCCCTTCCATCCTTTTTAGCAGTCAGCGCATCAAATCCATGGACTTACCTTGTCTTTGGTTTGGTCGGTTTTGCTTTTGGCTATACACTTGAAATGTCAGGCTTTGGCGACAGCCGAAAACTGGCCGCACAGTTCTATTTTACAGAACTTACCGTTATCAAGGTCATGTTTACTGCCATTGTCGTGGCGATGATCTTGATTTTTGGCGCAGTTGGCCTGGGTATCCTGGATTTTAGCCAGGTATGGGTCAATACAACCTATCTGTCATCCGGCATCCTGGGTGGTTTGATTATGGGCGTCGGCTTTATTATCGGCGGTTTCTGCCCTACCACTTCGCTGGCTTCTGCATCCACCGGCAAGATCGATGGCATGTTCTTCGTCGGCGGTGGTTTTGTGGGTGCCTTTCTTTTTGGCGAAACCGAAAAATACTTTACCTATTGGTACAACAACTCGGGCTATTTTGGCCGCCTGACCTTGATGGATGTATTCAAGCTTCCGACTGGTGTAATCGTTTTACTGGTGGTCTTGATGGCGCTCTTTATGTTTTGGGGCAGTGAACAATTGGAACGTATCTTTGGAAAGAAGGATTTGACCAAAGAGCCCAAAACCCGTCTGTATGGCGCTGCAGGGCTGCTGGTCATGGCGTTGGTTGTGGTTTTCATCGGCAGCCCTTCCACCGAGAGCAAATATGCCCGCGTGAAAATCAATCGCACCGTCAATGAGCAATCGATTGCAATGAGCGCAGACGAAGCCCTGGCCAAGCGACAGATACAGATCGTGCCAGCTGAGTTGTTTAAAAGCATGAATGATGATACGCTCAAATTGACAGTTGTCGACGTGCGCCCCGAGGCTGATTACAACCTTTTCCATATTCGCCGCTCTTTGAACATCCCTGCTGAGCAGTTAAAGGCTAAAATTCCTCAACTTCTGGCAAGTTCAGCACCAAATGCGGTCTATGTGCTCCTGAGCAATGATGAAGATATTTCAACTACTGCCTGGAAAATGTTGGTAGCCGAATCGGTCCCGAATGTTTATATCCTTGAGGGCGGTGTGAATAACTGGATCGCCTTCTTCGGTAAGGACGACGCCTCAATTGTTCGGGCGGATAATGTGACTGCTCCGGAAAAACTTAAGTATATTTTCCCGGCTGCGCTCGGAGACAATTATGTCTGTTCTGATCCGAGCCCGATTGAATATGAGACCTTAAAGTTTGATGCACGTATTCAGCTGCAATTGAAACGTGATAAGAGCGGTGGTGGCTGCGGTTAATGTAAAGAAATGTCCACGAGAGTGGGCTCAAATGAAAATGACTAAATTTAATGCAAAAAGAGCGCCTCCAATAGAGGCGCTCTTTTTGCACGGATTGTCTTATAAAAGCCTGAGTTGTTATTTCTACACTAACGCAGCATCGCTTCCTGCATGGAAATCCCGGCCATCATCAGCCCGATCTGTTCAACAGTTGCCTGGTCGCGCTGGACAATCCCAACGATCTGGCCCTCATACATGACCGCGATCCGGTCAGAAAGGGTGCGGGTTTCATCCAGGTCTTCCGAGATCAACAGGATGGCCGTTCCAGCGGCGCGCTGTTCCAGAAGGCGCTGGTGAATATATTCGGTTGCACCGATATCGACACCACGGGTGGGTTGGGCAGCGATCAGAACCTTGGGTTGGCGTGATAGCTCGCGAGCCATAATCAGCTTCTGAATATTACCGCCCGATAGATTCTTAATTGGCGTATCGATGGTAGGGGTCTTCACGCTGTACGCATTCACCACTTCGCGGGTGCGGGCAGACATTTTAGCGAAATCTAGAAAGATACCGTGTGTATATTGGGGAGCGGAATGGTCGCGCAGAAAGAGGTTTTCCTGCACGCTAAATTCGCGGATGGCGCCATCACGCATGCGTTCTTCCGGAATGTAAGCTTGCCCGGCAGCCATGCGTTTTAGCAATGGCATGTGCGTGATGTCCTGCCCGTCCAGCTGGATGCTGCCAGATGCGACCTTACGCAAGCCTGAAAGACATTGCGCCAGTTCACGTTGTCCATTGCCAGAAACACCGGCAATCCCCACAATTTCGCCGGCACGAATATCCAGGTCGATGCCGCGCAGCATTTCAGTATTGCGGTCACCAATGGCGTGCAGACTTTCAATTTTTAGCCGTATTTTTCCCGCTTTGACTTCCTGGGCGGCCAATGGGCGCACATCGCGCCCAACCATCATTTTGACCAGGTCATCACGGGTAATATCTTTCGTCAGGCAGGTGCCGATCTGGGTGCCATCACGCAGCACTGTCACACGATCGCTGATTGCCATAACCTCATGCAGTTTGTGGGAAATGAACACCAATCCGTGGCCTTCCTGTACCATGCGCTTGAGGGTAACAAAAAGATCGTTGACTTCTTGAGGGGTAAGCACGGCGGTGGGCTCATCCAGAATGATGATGCCAGCGCCGCGATAGAGCGCTTTGATGATTTCCACACGCTGCTGCTCGCCCACAGAGAGCTGCCAGATATAGGCGGAAGGGTCCACTTTTAGGCCATACGACTGACCAAGCTCTTTGATCCGTTTTGCAACCACATCGAGGTCTAATTGAGGTGCCCTGGACGACTTGAGCCCAAGGGCCACGTTCTCCGTCACCGTCAGGGTGGGTATCAGCATGAAGTGTTGGTGGATCATCCCAATACCAGCTCGAATTGCGTCGGCGGGCGAGCGGAAGCTGAGCGGCTTGCCGTCGATGATGATCTCACCTTCATCCGGCTGGTATAGTCCATACAGCTGGCGCATCAGGGTGCTTTTGCCAGCGCCGTTCTCTCCGAGCAGGGCATGTACCTCACCGGCTTTCACATCAAAATTGACATTGGTATTGGCTAGTACGCCTGGAAACCGTTTGACAATGTTGCGCATCTCAACGGATTGGATGCGTTTCTGTGTGTTGGATTGAATTGCAGTTGCCACCATGGGGCCGCCTTGAACAGAAAATAGCCAGTCAATTATTTGGGCTGTCTTAAATGCATGGGAGTGATAAGAGAAAATGGAATGACCAGTGCCAGCCTGGATGAGACTGGCACTGGTGGTAATGCATATATTACGGGTTTACAACAATTGCGCCGCTCTTGATATCAGCGATCGCCTTGTCGCCAGCAGCTTTGATATCAGCTGCCAGAGAGTAACCCGGGTTGAAAGCGATCTTCAAACCGTCATTCTTGAGCTGCAGGGTGTAGGTTTTGCCACCCAGTGTGCCGGTTCCGCGGCTGGCGATGATCTCTTTGACCATGGCGGTCCAATCATAAACCTGGCTGGCTACAACCAGGGTAGGCGCGAGCGAAGCCTGGTCTGACTGAGTGCCGAACCACATTACCTTGCCGTTATCCTTGGCAGCACCGATCGAACCGACGACTGATTGGGATGAACCGGTCAGAATATCGGCACCGGCGGAGATATGGGTTTTGGCAGCTTCGGTCATGAGAGCCACGTCAGAGAAAGAACCAGTCCATGTTTTGTTAACTTTAATAGCGGGGTCAACAGATGCAACGCCCTGAACAAAGCCATCGATATAGGTCTTCGCATCGCCAACTTCCACAGGACCGGTTACGCCGATCTGCTTGCTCTGGGTTAGTTTGGCAGCCAGAACGCCGTTGACAAATCCACCTTCTTGGGCAGCAGCGGTGTAAGCATAGATATTCGGCTGGCCGAAGGTATTCACATCTGTACCCCAGGCAAAGGTTGTCTTGGGGAAGTCTTTCGCGATTTCTTCCACGGAAGAACCATACTGCGATCCATGGGCAATCACAATGTCAAAACCCTGGGTGGCATAGTCGCGAATGGCGGCAGCTGCATCCGGAACCTTGAACATATTTTCGGAGAACTTGATTTCCATTTTGCTTTCGCCGCCCATTTCTTTCTGGACAGCAACCAATGCAGAATACATGGATTGGCTGAAAGCCATGTCGGTTGTGGCGCTGGGCATCACAACCGCGACGCGCACGGGCTTGGCTTCAACAGCTGGGGCGGCTGGGGCGGCTGGGGCGCAGGCGGACAATAACATCATGAGCGCCAATAAAGCTGAAAGAACTACCATCAAAGAACTGTTTTTCTTCATATTTCTCTCCTTACCTTGGAATGGTGTTAGTTTTCGCCCCGTTCAAAGGGCTTATTGAGTGCAGCTGGTTGGCGTATACGATTTGTAACTGCCACCAGTGCTGCGATCGTTAACAGGTACGGCAACATGATTGCCACGTCGGAAGGGATTTTCACTCCGAGTACCTGCATCCACAATTGGAAAGCATTGACGGTGCTGAACAAAAGCGCACCAACCAATATACCCACTGGCCGCCAGCCTCCAAAATAGACCAGCGCAACGGCGATAAAACCCAACCCGGCTGTTAAATTTTCCTGAAAAAGATTGACCAGCGAGGTGGAAAGTGAAGCGCCTGCCAATCCAGCCAGAACCGCCCCAACGCAAACGCTAAAGTAACGAACCTGGTCGACGTTAACCCCGAGCGAATCGGCGGCTGCCGGGTTTTGCCCGACGGATTTGATCTTGAGTCCCCAGGTGGTTTTGTCCAAAAACCACCATGCAATTGGCACCAAAAGGAAAGCTGCATAGACGGGCAGGCTGTGTTGGAAGAAGATCTCTCCGAGAATAGGAATATCACCTAAAATCGGTAATTTAATGGGCTGGAAGCCCTCCACGGTTTGGACACTGCCAACCAGCACCTTGAAGAGCAAAGACGAAAGTCCCAAACCAAACATATAGAGGCCGATACCGCTGATACCTTGTTCAGCCTTGAGTGTGACGCTGATAAATGACATCAAGAGGCCCATCAGCAGCCCAACCACTGCGGCAGCCAAAACCGCCAACCAGACATTTCCAGTGGTTAATGTGACATAAAAAGCCGCGAAAGCGCCCACCAGCATAATCCCATCCACTCCGAGGTTTACCACGCCGGATGTCTGCGCAAACGCCTCGCCAATGGCGGCAAACAGGTAGGGAGTAGCCAGACGAATTGCCGAGGTGAAAATCCCAATGAAGACAGCCTGAGTAAAGATTTCCATTATGATTTTACCTCGCCTTCAACTTTGGAGGTTGTTATGGCGCGCCGGATGGCCCAGCGCTTTGAGATAAAGGCAGAGCCGACTACAAATAGGACTACCAGACCAAGTAGCATATCGATTAACGCCGAAGGTACTTGCACGGCTCGCTGCATTTTGTCTGCCCCGACCAACAAGCTGCCAAAAAGCCAGGCTGCCGGGATCAGCCCCAGCGGGTGAAGGCCGCCAAACAGGGCCGCCACAATTCCAGAAAAGCCATATCCGCTGGTAATGCCTTCCAGCAGCCGGTGGTGCACCCCCATGACTTCAACTGCGCCGGCCAAACCAGCCAGACCGCCTGCCAGTGTCAATGAAAGTGCCTGATAAAAGGCCACATTGATCCCAGCATAACGCGAAGCGTCTGGGTTCAATCCCACGGCGCGAATGCGAAAACCGATGGTTGTGCGCCATAAAAACAGGTATACAACGAAGGCCAGCACCACAGCCAGAATTGCCCCGGCATTTAATAAGGTCTGCGGGATTAGGCGTGGTAGCCAGGCTGCCTCTGGTAAACGTTCGGACTGCGCCAGGTATGTACCCGCAGCCACACCCGCCTGGTCGATCAGAGGCCCACGCACAAGCATATTCATGAGCTGGATGGCTATTGCATTCAGCATGACTGTGCTCAAAATTTCGTTGACTCGGAAACGTGCTTTGAGAATGCCGGGTATGAACCCCCAGGCGGCGCCAGTAAAAAAGCTGGCGATCAATGTGGTTGGCAGCAGGAGCCAGGCTGGCCAGGTTCGGAAGAGCAGCGCCCAGCTGGTTGCTCCGAGGGCGCCAAGGATAATCTGTCCTTCGGCACCAATATTGATTACACTGGCGCGAAATGCGATGCAAATCCCCAGGCCTACCAGTAGCAGCGGAGTGGCTTTTACCAGCGACTGTGTAAACCCAGACATGCTTCCAAAGACACCAGAAAAGATGGATGCATAGGCTACAAAAGGGTTTACCTTAAGAAATAGCAGTACGATTGCCCCAATCAGGAAGGCACTGAGCATGGCCAGAATTGGCATGGCAGCCCTGAACAGAATATCATTCCAGTCAATCGAAAATCTGTGGTTCGATTTTGAAACGGCCGTATCGATCTCGGATGGCATAAACCTTCTCCAGGCTGGTGTGATATCACAGGGCAGTCTTTTTGAGTACAAGGTATTGATGCTGTACGCCACCTTATTAGCTTGGTGACGAACTTAAAATTTCATCGAGGCGCTATCTGGAGCTTATAGAACGAAAAATATCTGCGCTCGAATTGTTTGAAGTCTGGTTCATCTTTTTTCCATCAAATCAGAAGAGCTAAACAATGATAATTGATTGTAGCCGAAATGTTCAAACAGTATTTACTCCATTTGGGTGAATTATCTGGCAAGCCATAAGAATTTTGATGCCAATAGCACCTTATACCAATACTTTAACACGAATTTTGCATGTTGAAAATTGACAAAAATCACATCTTGTGTAATGAATTGTCAGACAATCGCGGTTCCGGGGTAATCGTTCGAGTCCGTTCAAAACAATTTCCCTTTAAGTTTATTTGCAAGGGAGCCCAATCTTTGTGCAGGAAAACGGGTTGAGTATTTTTCTGTTTGGGGAAGTCCGATCATTTCTCAACCTGTGTTTGGAGTGCGATCCAGTTGTGCGATTAATTCATCCGGGGTGTTGACCGGTTGCAGACAGACAAAGCCATGGCACACATAAGCGCTCGGCAGCCCCCTGAACATGGGCCGGTTTTTTAGCAGCGCCGGAAGAGCCTGCTCTGCTGGATCACTGGCAATCGCAACCACCTGCCGGGGTTGGTAGGTTTGCCATAGTGCCGAGACCAGCGTTTGAGTCATGGGGTTTTGTGGTGCGCCCACGATCGCTACCTGCCTGGTTGGGCCAAGGCAAAAATCGGTCGCGCATAACCATTTGGCAAAAGCTGTGGGGAACCGAACCGCCGATTCTAGCGTAGCGCCCAGCATTACTTCGGCTATCTTTCGCCATTCGGGCCGGTCACCATATTCGGCCAACTGCAGTAAGGCGTTAGCGGCTTGAGCATTGCCCGATGGAGTAGCATTATCCTGAACATCTTTGGGTCTCATCAGGATGTTTTGATGGTCGTCACGGACGTCAAAAAATCCTCCGGCAGGGTCTTTAAAATGTTCAACCATTTCAGTCGCCAAATTCAGGGCACTGGTATACCAATGTGTTTCAGGTTGCGATTGATACAATGCCAGCAGAGCCAGGATCAGGTTGGCGTAATCATCCAGGTAGGCAGGCCGCCGGGCGCTATTGTTTCGCCATGAGCGCAACAGCTGTCCGTCGGCATAAAGGTTGTCGAGTAAAAAGTGGGCATTCTGGGCAGCTGCCTCCACATAATCCTGTCTGGATAAATAGCGTCCAGCCTCGGCAAAGGCTACCAGGGCCAGGGCATTCCAGGATGTCAGAACTTTATCATCTGTGCCTGGGCGAATGCGCTGGTTCCTGATTTCGAGCAGCATCCGATGGCAACCATCCAGCCGGGCATTGACTGCTACCAGGCTAAGGTTGAAGCGCGCAGCAAGTTTATTGTCATCCAGGGCGCGTTGGATAATTAGTTTGCCTTCCAGGTCGTGCGTTTGGCCGGTCTGACGCTTGTGGGCAGGAGCTAAGCCGTATGCGGTTTGGAAGAATTCAAACTCGGGCCCCAAGATTGACTCTAGTTCAGAATAGTCCCAGGTGTAAAACTTTCCTTCCTGGCCTTCGGAATCTGCATCCAGACTGCTGAAAAAGCCACCTGCAGGATGTCGCATTTCACGCAGCAGGAAATCCAGGGTTTCTTCGCAGATCTGGCGAAACCTGACCTGGCCTGTGACCAGGTAGGCATGCAGGTAGACCTGGGCGAGTTGGGCGTTGTCGTATAACATTTTTTCAAAATGCGGAGTTTTCCAGAGATTGTCGACGCTGTAACGCGCAAAGCCACCTCCCACCAGATCATACATTCCGCCGCGAGCCATGGCTTGCAGTGCGTGGCTGGCTATTTGGATGTACTTCTGGCGTACTTCGAGCGCCGGGCTGGAACTGTCCAGTGTGCCCAGGCACAGCAGAAACTCGATGGTCATCGGTTGTGGAAATTTCGGTGCTTCGCCCCAGCCGCCAAAGCCCCAATCGTATGACTTAACGAGCTGCTCGGCCGCATTTGCCAACAGCGTGCGTGTGAGTGGCATGGAACCACCATTATTTCCAGCGGCCAGATTCTGAATATGAGCGCTAACCTGGGCGCTCACACGCAGGATCTCGCCGCGCTGTTCCTGCCACGCATTTGCGATACTCGTCAGCAGATCTCTGAAGGATGGTAGATTAAATCGGGGTTCTGGCGGAAAGTAAGTTCCTGCATAAAAGGGGCGCAGATCGGGGGTCAGGAAAACTGACATGGGCCAGCCTCCCGAACCAGTCATCGAGACTGTTGCCGACATATAGATACTGTCCAGATCCGGACGTTCTTCGCGGTCGACCTTGATATTGATGAAGTGTGTGTTCATGAATGTCGCGGTCGCGTCGTCTTCAAAAGATTCGCGTTCCATGACATGGCACCAATGGCAGGCGGCGTAACCGATCGAAAGGAAAATTGGTTTGTCTTCGTTGTGTGAACGTGACAGAGCTTCTGGGCCCCATGGGTACCAATCTACGGGATTATTGGCATGTTGCAGTAGATAAGGCGAGTTTTCATTTGTCAGGTGGTTGGGCATCTTAATACCTATAAGTTATTGAGCAACTTGTTGCAGTTGGATTCGCTGGAAAGATCGCTACGCTGATCAAACGGATGTGCTCGTATTTTCGATCAATTCTGCTTTTTGCCAGCCACGCACCGAATTGATTAGAAAAATTTGTGTGCAGCGCGCCAGATCACCCAGGGTGACAATCTTTTCGCTGATCCGACCCTGTTTGATCAAATCTCCGCGCAAGGTGCCGGCCAGCAGTCCGCAGGTTACTGGAGGGGTTACAAGATCGCCATCCAGTTCAAATACAAGGTTGGCAATACTCGCTTCGGTTAATTCATCACGCTCATTAAATAATAAGACCTCGTCGCAGTCGGACTGGCTTTGGCGGGCTTTTTCATAGACAGTGCGCCAGGTGGTTTTATGGTACAGGAATACATCAGCACTGTTGACCGGCGCAGCAGCGAGTTTCACACGCATCGGAAGTTCCTGGTGCTCGCTGGAAAGTGGGTAAACCTGGTGGCTGAAGCTGCCCTGCCGGTTAAGCAATAGCCGGACTCGCTGTGCTTGATTTCCAAACCCACGGGCTGTTTCTGCCAGAGTTTCCATCAGCGCGGACCGGTTATACGGGAAACCAAAGTAGCTGGCCGAATCTGCCAGCCGGTCTAGATGTTTGTCGAGTAGAAAATAACCCGTCTGGGTTGTCCAGCGTATTGTTTCCAGCAGAGAAAATTCAGGAGGGCGACCGGTAAGAACACGTGCCTTGAGAAGTGCTTCGGCATATTCGTCCTTGGATGTCGAATCCCAGACAATCCCCCCGCCAATGCCGTACTCGGCTTTTCCAGTGCTGCGCTCAATCAGCACGCTGCGGATCGCAACGCTGAATTGGGCCTTTCGTCCTGGGCCAAGATAACCAATCGAACCGGTATAAACACGTCGTGGGGTCGTTTCAAGGGCTGCGATGATCTTCATGGTGCTGACCTTGGGCGCGCCGGTGATGGATGCGCAAGGGAATAGGTTCTTGATGATCTCGGTAAAAGGTGCCCGGATTTCGGCGGTCACTCCGGAAGTCATCTGCCAGAGGGTGGGATAGCGTTCAGCCACAAACAATTCTGGCACATGCACGCTGCCAATTTCGGCCAGCCGCCCCAGGTCGTTGCGGATCATGTCCACGATCATCACATTTTCAGCCCGGTTTTTGGGAGAGTTCTGCAACCACACAGCTTTTTCATGATCTTCAGCCAGTGTGCGCCCGCGTTTTACGGTGCCCTTCATCGGGCGGCAGGTGATGGTGTTGGCATCAAGACGGAAGAAAAGTTCTGGTGAAGCCGAACAGATCACATACGGGCCGGTATCCAGATATGCGGAATAGCCCGGTGCCTGGGCATTGACCATATCTACAAATAATGACCATGAACTTCCCGAAAAATTGTTTCTGAGTCGAAAAGTGTAATTTACCTGGTAGGTGTTGCCATGTGCGATCTGATTCTTGACTTGGGCAATGGCGGCATTGTATTTCTCGCGGTTGACGGAAGGCAGCCATTCCCCCAGCTGGTAATCTTCATCCCTGGGCCCCAATGTTTCAGACCGGATTGGGTCGTCATACAGCCCGAACCAGAGCAGTGGAAAATTATCCAACTTGTGAACGGTCAGGGCGCTGTCGAATGCAGGTGCTGCTTCGTAACTGATGAAACCGGCCGCGAACCAGCCATTTTGATCGACAGCCGCTTCTAGTTCTCGCAGGGCTGGCAGAACTTCGTCCAATTTGGCTGCAGATATGATGCGCCGGGGATGTTCGAAATGCAACCACATGCCGCTGGTTGAGTCGCGCAAAACAACAGGATAGGTAGGGTCCATGGTCGGCTGATTATATCTGAGGTGCAGCAGCTTTGTATTTTAAACCTGAATTCTGTCTTCGTCAGAAAAAATCTGATCAGGCCGGGTAGCAAACCCGGTTTGCCATTATTATTGGACGGTAATATTCAGCGTGTAGGGCGCCACCTGTCCAGCCATGGGCACCACCTGGATTATGTAATCCTGGGTGGCGGGCAGCGTCATGCTAAATATAGTGGATTCAACCACTGAGCGCATATACGGTTGGCCATCCTGGTAGCCATAGATGCTCAAAACGGCGTTTCCGTTAGGGGCAATCAGATTGATATCCATTTTTTGGTTAATATTGGCGCGCAGAATGTAAGAAACGGTGAGCCCACCAGGCGTGCTACCATTTCTTACGGCTGAAATCGCCCCTGGGTCAAAGGTAACCCGGGCCGGGGTGCTGATATTCAAGCTAAAATGCTCCGAAGTCGTTCCGCCGATCACCTGGATCAGGTAATCCTGGCTGACACTCAACAGGGTCTGCCAGGAACCTAGCTTTTGCGAAGCATCCAGCAAAGTCTGACTATCATTCATCCCGATCACTGCGATGGTGATGTCATGGTTGTATGAATCGGTGAGAAGCATCAGCGGTTGTCCCTGGGATGCGCCCACGAGGTAATTCAATACCTGGCCTGGTTGGATATCACCTTCAACGATCCCGGTTGTCGCGCCAGTTTCAAAATGGATGCGAACAGCACCCGGTAGGCTTGGGGGTTGGGTGGGGGCTGCGGTGGCTGGGACCGGCGTGGCAGGCACAGCCGTAGCCTGAACGGCAGTAGTCGGAATGGGCAGCCCTGGCACAGCCGTTTCGGGCTCTGTGCTTGCAGTAGGCGATTGAAGCGGGATGGCCGTGGAGATCACGATCACCGGTGCGCTGGTGGGTTGGACAGTTGGAAAAGATGGCGCGGGTAGCACGGTGGGAGCAGCTAGTCCGATCGGCAGGTTGCAAGCGCTCATGCCCAGGACGCCGCAAAGGATAAATGCCGTCAGGATGAATTTAATGAAAATTCGAGCTATTTTTGTCATGATTTTCTCCAAAAGATGCCTTCATGAAAGGTGACACGCCAGGCTGTATTTTCTACCCTGATTTTATCTGCATAGTCTGAATTATGATATGCGCAACCACCCTTTTCATCAAAATAGAAATACACAGGTTATAAAGAACCTCCTCGCCGGCGCGAGGAGGTCACTATTTATTTTCATATTCGAGCAGCGCCTGCACAATTTTTTCGGAAGCAGTTCCATCGCCATACGGATTGACTGAGCGAGCCATTTTTTCGTACTCACGCGGGTTGTCAAGCAGCTCACGGGTTGCCGCAACGATTCTGGCAGTTTCGGTGCCGACCAGTTTGACGGTTCCGGCCGAGATGCCTTCTGGGCGTTCTGTGGCGGCCCGCATGACCAGGACTGGGATGCCTAAGCCTGGCGCCTCTTCCTGAAGACCGCCAGAATCAGTCAGCACCAGGCTGGCGCGTTTCATCAGGTGCACCATCGGAAGATAATCCAGGGGTGGCAGCAGTGTGATGAATTCCGAAAGTTTTCCGAGTCGTGGATAAACGGTGTTTTGCACGTTTGGGTTGAGATGCACCGGGTAAATAATGTGAAGACTATTTCCGTAGGTTTCCGCCAGGCTTTTGAGCGCATCACATATATTCTCTAACGGCTGTCCAAAATTTTCTCGTCTGTGGGCAGTCACCAGGATCAACCTGGCATCTCCAAAGGGTTCGAGCAGCCGAGTGATTTGCTCTGGCGCAGGTTTTTCTGCGACCTGTTTCAAGGCGTCGATGACCGGGTTCCCGGTCACGAATATATGTTCAACGGGTACATCTTCTCTCAGTAGGTTTTGTTTGGACCACTCGGTTGGCGCAAAGTGTAGATCGGCCGCCACGCCAGCCACCCTGCGGTTGATCTCCTCAGGGAAGGGCTGGAATTTGTCACCTGTGCGCAAACCCGCTTCGATATGTCCGAACTTTACCTGGTTGTAATAAGCCAGCAAGGCCGTGGCCATCACTGTAGTTGTATCGCCCTGCGCCAGGATCCAATCGGGTTTGATATCTTTCAGAACAGGGTCCAGGTGAGTGAAAATCGCAGCGGTGATCTGGGCCAGGGATTGATCTGGTTTCATCAAATCCAAATCAACATCCGGGTGAATGCCAAACAGATTCAAAACCTGGTCAAGCATTTCGCGGTGTTGGGCTGTGACGCACACCAGTGACTCAATGCCGGGGGTTTGGGCAAGTCTTTGCACGACCGGAGCCATTTTTACTGCCTCAGGGCGTGTGCCAATGACGGAGAGAATGCGAAGGGGTTTTGGCATCACGGGTTGGATAATTGATCCTAATAATTATTTAGATGAATTTTAACCTGAATGCAGCAACTGCCAGCATGCGGAAAAGCAGCAGCCCGTGTCGCCAACGGTCGATATTCGTTGATCCATAAGTACGGTCCTGGTAGCGGATGGGCAAATCGATGATTTTTAGGTTTTGTTTGGCCGCTCCAAAGATCAGGTCATAATCGCCAAATGGGTCAAACTCTCCAAAGTAAGCCCGGTTGGCTACGATACGCTCGTAGTGCTTTTTACGCAGCACTTTTGTGCCGCAGAGTGTGTCCTTGATGGATTGGCCCAGCAGCCAGGAAAATGCCATGCTGAAGAATTTATTCCCAAGCAGGTTTAAAAAGCGCATAGCTTGTTCCTGCATCGGATAAACCAGACGGACACCATTGATGAATTCACCCTTCCCGTTGACAAGCGCTTCGTAAAAGCGGGGTAATTCTTCGGGGCGCACGGTCAGGTCTGCGTCCAGGATCATTAAAATATCTCCACTGGCTTCATCAAACCCCAGGCGTACTGCGTCTGCCTTGCCTTTGCCAGATTGGCGGAATAGTTTGGCATCCCATTCAGGATGATTTTTTATCGCCTGTTCGATGGTTGCATAAGTATCGTCTTTGGAATGTCCTTCCACAAAGATGATTTCGGTATGCTGACCGATCTTGGGGATACGCTGGAAGGCAGCTTCGATGTTGCCGGCTTCATTGCGGGCCGGAATGATGATGCTTACCGACGGGTTTTGTGGATCTTTAACCGGCAAAGGTCGCGCAATTAGTACGTTTGTCCAGGCAATGGCTCCAAATGGCCAAATTTTTACCAGTATTTTGTTGAACAGCTCACGAACCAATGGGATGGGTAGTGTGAAGAGAACTTCTCGCTGCCGGCGGATCACCTCGAACCCGGCCAGGTGCAACAGGTTTTCCGTGTCTTCGGGGGTCAGCCAATTTTGGGGCAGCAGGTGCTTGGCCAGCCCAAGTGCGCCGGCCAGGTTGATGGCTGGTTGGTACACCCGGCTGTAGAAATTTAGAATAATGCGCGTATCCGGTTTGCAAAGTGGCCGAATTTGTTCGAGAACAGTTTGCACATCCCAGGCATCATTAACCAGGTCCGATAGGATAATTACATCAAACTGGTTGTCCAGGTGTAGATCATGAGCATCGGCCAGGATGAAGGTCAAGCCAGGGTGGCGTACTTGCGCCTGTGCAATCATCTCCCCAGAAAAATCAATTCCGACGCCTTTGGCAGGGGCCACAGACGCCAGCAAATCACCGCGTTCGCAGCCAATTTCCAATACATCCAACCCCGGAGAGATCAAAAGCTGGTAAACCTGATTCAGGCGATGGTGATATTCACGGCTGAAAAAAGTGACAGCAGAAGTTTGCCTGGCAATATCATCCCAATTTTTTTGTCTGATGTTATTGTATTCGGTGCGAGTGCTGATACGAGAAGGTGGCATAAACTTTCCATGAAGTGGGATGTTCGAATTATACGCGTAACTCAGGCGTTTTTTTGTTCATCTGGATCAGCATGAAGGCCGCAAAGGCGGTCAGCAAACCAAATACCAGGTTCAGGCTGAAACCGAATTTCAACCCGCCCAGGTCACTGGCGACGCCTACCAGCCAGGGGCCAATCACGCCCCCCAATCCGGCAAACGTGAACAGCAATCCGAGAATGGTGTTTGTATTTTCTTTATGTTCATCAGATACGGCGGCGGTGATATTGGGGAAAATGATCGAAAGAAAAAAACCGCTGACAGGCAGGAAAAAAGATAACTGGGCAGGTCCAAATAGGGCTAATGCCACACAGGCGCAGGCACTTAGAGCAGCGATCAGGATGGATTTGAGATAGCCGAGCCGTTCGACAAAAAAACTACCCACAAAACGCCCGAGCATCATCAACCCAAAGAAGACAGAAAGCGCCTGGGTACTCTGGTTAATGCTGAAACCGCGATCTTTTTGTAAGAATTCCACAACCCAGGATGCAATTCCAAGTTCAACAGTAACGTAAAGCGTGATGGCCGCATAATACCAACGCATTTTTGGCGTGAAGGCGGTTTTTCCGATGTGCATAAAATCAATTTTTTCGGTTTTTCCTTGCTCAAATTTCGGAAAGCGTATCAAGGCAAAAAAGGCAATCATCAAGCCAATTGCGATCAAGTCCCATCGATAGACAACTCGCCAGGAAACATTTCCCATTAATAGCCAGCCTGCATAGAGTGGCGCGATCATCGATCCCAGGCCGTGCATGACCGCCATGAGATTGAGGTAACGGCCTTTATCAGCGGAATGCAGCTCAACAATCAACGCATTGCACCCCAATTCCAAAGAACCCAGCCCGAAACCTAGCGCGGCCATCGAAAGTGTCATCAACCCTGGGGTACTGAACGCGGTGAAACCTCCAATACCAACTGCCAGGCTGATGCCGGCCAGCACCAGTACGGATTTTTGCCCGACCATGTCGGCCAGAAATCCGGTGGTCAGTGTGGCTGCAATAAAACCAAGATAGGCTCCCAAGAGTATCGTGCCGCCGAGTGAGTAATTAAACTTTAAATCTTGCAGGAGCGTGGGCAGGACGGGACCTTTCAGATTGTCGCTGAATCCAAAAACAAAAAAAGCAAAAAAAGCGCCGATGGTGAGCAGCAGTATCGTATTATTTGAGCGTGATTTCATGCAAGTCTTTCGTTTGCGAACATAATTTTTTCGAGCCCTTGAAAACCTTCACCGCCTTCATGGTTGTTAAATTCCCAAATGCGGATTTCTTTTGGCCCGGCGTAGTGATTGTAGGCGGCAAAGACTGTGGAAGGTGGGCAGATTGTATCCATCAGCCCGACCGAGAAAAGCGCCGGGGCTTTGGCTCGAAAAGCGAAATTGAGGCCATCAAAATAAGACAGAGTGTTAAACACAGTATCCAGTTTATGGCGATGATTCTTACAGAAGCGGGCAATTTCATTGTATGGTTCTGTATCCACCATATCTACTGCGCGCCGAAAGTGGCACAAAAAAGGGACATCCGGCATGTTGATTGCCAGGTCGGGGACCAGGCCAGCGATTGCCAGTGAGATGCCGCCGCCCTGGCTGATACCAGTTACGGCCACTCGACTTGCATCAACCATTTTGTGAGACCTGGCAGCTTCCACGGCTCGCACTGCGTCGGTAAATACGCGCCGATAGTAATAAGTTTCGGGCTTGAGGATACCGCGCGTCATAAACCCGGGAATTTGTGGATTGCCGCCCTCCAACTCGGGGTCGGGTGTATCGCCGACCCGCCAGGTTGAACCTTGACCGCGCGTGTCCATGACCAGGTGTGCATAACCAGCATTGGCCCAGGTCAGCCACTCATGTGGCAGCCCACGCCCGCCACCATAACCAATATATTCGACCACGCAGGGCAGCGGGGCTTTGGTATCTTTTGGTAGGATCAGCCAACCTTTAATTGGCTGTCCGCCGAAGCCGTTGAATGTCACATCGAAAACTTCAACAAGTTTCAGCCCAGTTTCTACCGGTGTAAAGCGCGCATCAAGCTCAAATTGGCGTGCTTCAGCCAGGGTCTGGCTCCAAAAGCTGTCGAAATCTGCGGGCTCATGGCGGGTGGGCAGGTAGGTTTTAAGTTGGTCAAGCGGCAGGTCAAATAACATGTTATTTTCCTTTCCTATGCTTTCTCGGGGTAATCTGGTTTTTCCACGCGCAAGTACTAATTATGCGCATAATTGTCATTATGTTTCAAGATTTCATCAATTGCCCAAGCGACACCATCTTCATCATTCGAAGGGGCCACCCATGTTGCCACATCTTTTAATGCAGAAACTGCATTCGCCATGGCGATTGGCAGCCCAGCATATTGGAGCATCTGCAGGTCAATTCCTTGGTCGCCAATCGCGGCAATTTCGCTGGGTTGTAAACCTCGATGACCGGCCAGGGCTTGCAGGGCACTGCCTTTATTAACACCATCAGCGGTTAGATCGATGTACTGGATACCAGAATAAACTTGATGGATGGATGGACATTCAGCGCGGACGATTTTCTCTGCTTCGGCAAGTAGATGCGGATCAGCAGTGATCGTTGCCTTGAGTAAGGGCTGGTCAAAATCCTTTTCTGGCTGAAAGGAGCGCATACTTTTATCTGATTCTTTGACCGTCAGAGGATCCATGATTTCATTCATGGTATCCGGTCCGAACCAATACGGGGCATTGTCGTACGGATCAGCAATCAGCCCAGTTCCGTGTTCGCGCGTAAAGTTAATGACGTGCATCAGCTCTTCGTGTTCGTGGAATGTCCAGGCGTGGATTGTTTCACCATTAATGCCAGAGCGTAGCAGTGCCCCGGCTGAACAGATATACGGAAAATCCATATCAAGACTTTCCAGCGCAATTTCTGCGCCTCGGCGCCCTCGGCCGGTTACGATGACCGGTTGAATATCATTCTTTTGGGCCAATAAAATTGCATTACGGACACGGGCTGTTATATTACGGTCAGAAGTGTACATGGTGCCATCTAGATCGATGGCGATTAGCTTGATCATTCATCATTCCTTAGATTCGAAATCTCCCAATCCTACCACAATGCGATGGCTAAAAAAGGCATAATTGCCAGGTATTTCCTGTTTTTGATATGGATTTGACCGGTTAGATTAAAGGAAATGGCTCTTTAAGAGATGCGTCGGGTATAATGATATATATGGAAGAACGCTTACAGAAAATTATGGCTCAGGCTGGGCTTGGTTCCCGGCGGGATTGTGAAGAATTTATTATTGCCGGGCGTGTTCGCGTCAACGGCCAATTGGCTGTGATTGGACAAAAGGCCGATACAGCCTCTGATACTGTCACGCTGGATGGTCGTATCATCAAACCAGCTGAGCAGAAAGTTTATGTTGCTTTGCATAAACCGCGCTATGTACTTTCGACGGTAGACGCCGAACAGGGTGATTCGCGCCAGACTGTGCGTGATCTTGTGCCGGTCAGCGAGCGTTTGTACCCGGTTGGGCGGCTGGATTTTGAGAGTGAAGGTCTGGTATTAATGACCAATGATGGTGAACTGGCGCAGAAATTGACGCATCCATCGCATGGGCATTCAAAAGAGTACCGGGTATTGCTGGCGCGCCAACCTGATACTGAGCAACTGGCTACCTGGCAGCGTGGGGTCGTGCTGGAAGACGGTTACAAGACCCAACGAACTGAAATTCGGATCGAGTCTCTGGCAGGTAAGGGCGCTTGGGTTCGGATCGTTATGCGTGAAGGCCGAAAGCGCCAGATCCGTGAGATCGGTGCCATTCTCGCTCTGCCAGTGGTACGCATCGTGCGTATTCGCATCGGTAATCTGTTATTGGGCGAGCTAAAGCCATCGGAATGGCGTTATCTGACACCGGTGGAGATCAAGGCTTTGAAGGAAGACCGGCCTGGTTTGGCGCCTTTTCCGAACATGACCAGAAAGTCACCTGAAAAATCTCATTCAAAACCCGTCAGGAGGGCACCCGGTCGTACGGGACCACCTTCTGGTAAAGAGAAATCCCAGGGTCGTACACCCCCACCGGATGGATCTGGTCGGGCACCCGTTCGCAGGGGACCACCTTCTGATAATGAGAAGGCCTCGGGCCGCACATCGCCGTCGGATGGATCTGGCAGAGCGCCTGTTCGCAGGGGACCCCCTTCTGCTAATGGGAAGGCTCCGGGCCGCACATCGCCGCCAGGTGGAACTGGTCGGGCGCCTGTTCGCAGGGGGCCGTCTTCTGATAATGAGAATTCTGCAGGCCGTTCATCTCCATCGGATGGAACTGGTCGTGCTCCCATTCGCAGGGGGCCACCTTCAGGCAGTGGAAAGTCCCCGAGCCGCACAGCGCCGCCAGGTGGAACTGGTCGGGCGCCTGTTCGCAGGGGGCCGTCTTCTGATAATGAGAATTCTGCAGGCCGTTCATCTCCATCGGATGGAACTGGTAGGGCTCCCATTCGCAGGGGGCCGCCTTCTGGCAGTGGGAAGTCCCCGGGCCGCACATCCTCATCGGATCGACCTGGCCAGGCACCTGGCCGCCCACGACCATCGGGTGGTAGAAGCAAACCAACCGAACGGCGCGAACGGCCCCAGGGTAGCCAGAAGCCCAAGATGCGAAAACCAAGATAAAAAACATAATAAATAAAAAGAGACGGCCTCATTTGAGACCGTCTCTTTTTTATTGTTATGAGCGTAGATCGACTATTTCTTTGACCACCGGAGTGATTGCTGCTTTGACTTCGTCCTGAGACATGCCTTTGACCTTGAAAGTAACGATTTTCAGGTTTGGTTGGTCACTGGTAAACTGCCCAAAGGCAATAAAATTACCTTTCTTTACAGCGATGGCCTCGGTGATATTGGCAAGTTCGCCCGGTTTGTCTTCGATCAATGCAGTTACGCGGACACCGGCTTCGCGTGCGCCAAGCAGCTCAAGGAACACTTTGAAAAGGTCGGTTTCGGTAATGATCCCGACGACATGACCATCGCGCATGACAGGCACACCGCCAATTTTATTATCGGCCATAATGCGAGCAGCTTGTTCGATCGGGGTATCTTCAGTGACAGATAAGACGTTACTTGTCATCACCTGCGAAACCGTGACCTTGCTGAGCAGGTAGTTCATTTCCCAAATGCTCAGTGTGGTTACTGGGGATGGAGATGCATTGAGCAGGTCTTTATCCGAAACAATCCCTGCCAGTTTGCCATCTTTGACAACCGGTGCGCGGCGGATGCGCTCTTTTTTCATTAAATTAAGAGCATCCGATATTGGCATGTCCGGGGAGATGGTGATTACAGGTTTTGACATTCGTTCGCCGACAAGCATTGCAGCCTCCTTGAATGAAAAAAATATTAAATGATTATATCGCCAAATTATCGGATTCGGCGCTTTACGTAAGCACCCTACCGCAGCCTGGTATGAACATGAAGACTGTCCATTCAACTTGTGCTTTTTCTCCAGTTTAGTTTCCGCTAACTGATAAGATAAAAAGCCGTGGTAATGGGTTCGAAACATGATAATCTTGTTTTGCGAAACACAAAATCATGCGAGAAACCCATTACCATGTTGAATCATACCATAGCAACCTTGACCACAGTTTGTCAGCACCTTCCAGTCGGCACCAACCTTGCAATGGTCCACTTTCAGTGGATGTTGATTAGCAGTCCGCTGTTACCCAATCGAGGAGCCATCATTCCGGCCTTGAAGTCAATTGGGTTGAGCGACGCAGAAACTCGGCGATCATGGGCTGCGTTTGGCTGTGGTGGGAGCATCCAAGAGTTATGTTCCGAGTTCGGTAGATATGTTCGGAAACTGCCCGAGTGGAAGGAGCGCCGATATGAAGGGTATCTTCCGATTATCGTCGATATAACTGCCTACTTTCGTCCGACCCTCCAGAATT
>CAINXK010000052.1 GCA_903854805.1 uncultured Anaerolineae bacterium | reverse complement strand
TGCATCCGAAAAGGGTGTTGAAATTTTGCTTGCAGCACTTCCGAAAATTCTGGAAAAATATCCTCAAGCCCAGGTACTTTTCGCCGGGCAGCATCTCAATGTGATGGGTGAGCAGGATTATTTTAATCGGCTCATCCCGATAATTCGGAAATACGAGGAAAGCGGGCATTGGAAATTTCTCGGCAACCTGAATCCGGTACAGATGGCGGCATACTATCCAAATCTGGATGTACTGGTGGTTTCGAGCTTGAATTCCACCGAGGCTTTTGGACTGGTGCAGATCGAGGCGATGATGAATAATGTGCCCTGCGTGGCTTCTGCATTGCCAGGAGTGCGTCGTCCTGTTCAAATGACCGGTATGGGTCTGGTTACACCGATCGGAGACGCTGCCGCACTCGCGGATGGCATCCTTCAGATTCTGGCGGAACCGCAGAAATATCACCGGGACCCGGCGGAAATCGCCCGTTCGTACGATCCGGATTCCGTGGCAGTTGCGTATGAAGAATTGTTCCGTAAACTTGGCAAGACGGGATCGTCTTAGATCCTGATAGCTGACCTTGCGGAACACCGAACTTGTTCAAACCATCCATGCTTTGGATCTGACAATTTGAATTATTTATTCAAGGTTGATAAATAGAAGTGCTAACAGTTCCAGCTTGTATCTGTCTGATCGTAAAAAAGAAATATGTATCTCATCTGTATGAAAGTTGGATAATAAATGTCTAAAACTCCGCTAAAGGATTACCTTTTTCTCCATACCCGCGATCTCCCATATTTTCGTGCTTTTCTTCGCGCAACAGAATCGCGTTTCTACCAGGATATTGACCTGCCAGCCCCCACCCTGGACGTGGGTTGTGGTGATGGTCACTTTGCCCAATTAACTTTTGACCGGAAGCTGGAAGTTGGCCTTGATCCTTGGACAGGTCCGATCCACGAAGCTAGAACTCGCGATATATATGCCCTGCTCACCGAAGCAGATGGCGCTGCTATGCCGTATCCAGACGCCTACTTTTCCAGCGCTTTAAGCAATTCTGTGCTTGAGCATATTCCACACCTCGACGCAGTCTTAATCGAGACGGCTCGTGTGCTTAAGCCGGGGGCTCCTTTTGTCTTTTGTGTGCCGAACCACAACTTTTTGCCAAACCTGTCAGTAGCGAAATTTTTTGATTTCATAGGTTTAAAAGGATTGGCGAGTGCATACCGCGCTTTCTTTAATAAGATATCCCGCCATGTAACATGTGACGATCCGGATCAATGGGCAGCGAGACTCACTGCTTCTGGTTTCAAGATTGATCGATACTGGCATTATTTTTCGCCTGCGGCTCTGGCTACCCTGGAATGGGGCCATTATTTTGGATTGCCCTCTTTGTTGATCCACTTTTTTACCCGTCGCTGGCATATCTCATCTGCGTATTGGAATTTTGCACCCATCATGGGGTTGCTTCGCAAATATTATAATGAACCTGTTCCCCAGGAAAAGGGCGCATACACGTTTTATGTTGCTCACAAGATCTGAAAAGTTGACAAAATTGTCTTAAACATATTGGGAGAAAGTCGCGCTTATGAAAGAGCCCAGCGTCCTTGATTATTTGAAATCCAGGTTAAACCCCTGGCAGAAAGATAAAATTCAAATTCCATCAGCCGCCGAACCTGTTAGCTCTGGTCCTTTGAATTTACAGGCATCTGAGACTGAGACAATCGTTCTTGATGAAACCAGCGAGAATGTAGTTTCGGCAAATTTGCCAGATGATGATGAAATGCGCGAATATACAATTACCCTGCGCATGCCTACCCATATCCCCTGGCGAACCTTGCTGGCGGTACTTATGGCTCTGGTTGCGCAGCGAACGCTTGAACCACCAGCAGAATCCACTCCTCTTGCGCTTGGATTCTATTTTTTTGCACTGCTCTTAATCACCTGGGCTTATCTTGGCAAAGAATTTATCCTCCCTGGGGTCAGAACTGTTTCACAGCAAACTGACCCACAGACCTACCGCCGAAATAGTCTGCTATTTGCCATTCTCCTGGCGATGATCGCTTTTATTTTGTTTTCTGGCAATCTGTTTACCACACTAAATGTTAGCATCTGGTTGGCTGCCCTGGCCATGTTTTATCATGCGCTCTGGTTGGACAATCCTGGAAAACCAGCCCCATTAAGAAATGTGCTGGATTTTTTCAAACAAGAATCATGGCAGGTTTCCATTACGCGTTGGACCGTATTGATAGTTGCGGTTGCGGTGGTGATCATCTTTTTCCGGTTTTATCGTTTGGATGGTATTCCTGGTGAGCCATTTAGCGATCACGCCGAAAAGCTGTTGGATGTGTACGATCTTACCCAGGGGCAGACGCAAATTTTCTTTCCTCGCAATACAGGTCGTGAATTTTTCCAGTTTTATTGGACGGCCGCCATCGCAGCTTTGTTTGGTACCGGACTTACCTTTCTCAGCCTGAAAATTGGCACGGTGCTGATTGGTCTGTTTACCCTTCCGTACATTTATTTAATTGGCAAAGAAGTCGGTGGCAAGCGTGTGGCCTTATTTGCGCTGATTCTGGCAGGTACTTCCTATTGGCTTAATACTATCAGCCGGATCGGTCTGCGCTTTCCCCTTTATCCGGCTTTTGCTGCCCCGGCCTTGTACTACCTCATTCACGGTTTGCGCCGTCAGAGTCGGAACGATTTTATTCTGGCAGGACTTTTCCTTGGCTTGGGGCTGCACGGGTATAGTCCTTTCCGAATCGTACCGGTTGTATTATTGCTTGGAGTGGGCTTATATTTGCTTCACAAACAGTCACAAGGCAATCGCAAGCAGACAGTACTGATGTTTTCCATTTTGGTACTTGCGTCTTTCCTGGTTTTTCTTCCCTTACTACGTTATGCTCTTGAAAACCCGGATATGTTCTCTTATCGTGCCATGACACGTTTGACCGGGGAGGAACATCCATTGCCTGCTCCAGCCTGGCAGATTTTTGCAAGTAATACTTTCAATGCGATGCGGATGTTCAATTATGATGATGGTGAGATCTGGGTTCATTCCATTCCTCATCGCCCCGCCCTGGATATCGTCAGTGGGGTTTTATTCGTGATTGGTTATTTTTTCCTCTTACTTCGGTATTTGCGAAAACGTGATTGGCTCGATCTATTCCTGTTCCTATCTGTGCCGATGTTTCTAATGCCATCTATATTATCGTTGGCTTTCCCTGGCGAAAATCCTTCCCTCAACCGTACCGGGGCGGCGGCAGTTGTTGTGTTTGTGATTGCAGCCATGGCGTTGGATGGCATTTATACAACCTTGCGGGGAGCTCGAAAAGGTGTCTGGCAAGGATTGGTAGTCACGGTGGTTGTCGGTTTACTTTTGATTTCCAGTCTTCAAAATTACAATCTTGTGTTCGATACCTTTGCCACACAGTTTGTGCAAGGCGCCTGGAATACATCTGATATGGGTAAAGTTATCCGATCTTTTGTAGATTCAGGCAATAATCCGGAGAATGCTTTTGTGGTACCCTTCCCATACTGGGTGGATACTCGTCTTGTGGGTATTCAGGCAGGTTACCCAACGCAGGATTTTGCTCTTTGGCGAGACGATCTGCCCAAATCGCAAGACCTGCCAGGGAACAAGTTGTTTCTAGTAAAAGAAGAAGATAAAGATACCCTGGATGTTTTGAAGAAATTGTATCCAAACGGTTTGTTGGGCCTTTTTACCAACCCGCTGGAAGGTAAAAATTTCTGGATCTATAACGTTCCCGAGAATAAAATCGTAACCCCCTGAGTGGTGGCCTAATGATGAATAAATCCCTGCGAAGCTCCCGGCCCTGGTTTTATGATGTATTATTTTTGCTGATCTTGCTTGGAGCGGCTTATTTCCGTTTCATTGGCTTGAATTGGGACCAGAGCCAGCATTTACATCCCGACGAACGCTTTATGACCATGGTGGAATCTGCTCTGGATCCGGTCAAAAGTTTTTCTGAGTATTTCAATACTGATACTTCCGCACTGAACCCACATAATCGCGGGTACAGTTTTTATGTATATGGTGATCTGCCGGTTACGATCGTACGCTATGCGGCTGAATGGATGTCTGGTTTCTCAAGCTGGGCTCGAACGATACAAGCGCAGGGGAATAGTGGGCTGCTTGGCCCCTGGTTGGAAAGCCTTGGAAAGACCACCAATTGGGCTGGTTACGACGAAGTCACCCTGGTTGGGCGTGTGTTTTCGGTGTTTTCAGACCTGGGTTCGATTTTATTGTTATATTTGATTGGCATCCGGCTATATGGGCGCAAGGTGGCTTTGCTGGCCACAGCCTTTTCGGCCCTGGCAGTCATGCAGATACAAGAGTCACATTTCTTTACGGTGGATATGTTCGCCAATTTCTTTATGATCCTGGCAACATACTTTGCAGTCGAATTGATGGTTGTAGAAAGCAGTGATCCCATGGCTGGCGTAGGATCTACTGACCCTGCCCACATCGAATCACCCATCAGGAATATCATTTCGAGCCTGCTTGGCAGCCCGCTGTTTTGGAATGTGATCGGTTTTGGTCTGGCACTTGGAGCTGCAGTTGCATCCAAGCTTAATGCTGCCCCGCTGGCTGTATTGCTGCCGGGAGCCCTGTTGGTGCGTTACTTCAGGCAAGTGCCGGTGATTTCGGCCAGCATTCCTGCGAGTGAAGTGCTGGAAACTGCCCAACAAGTCGAAGGGGTAATTCCAGAAGATACTGTTAATCAGACGGTTGACTCCATCCCCACCCAGTTACAAGATTTAAAACGTCCCGCTATAAGCATCGAAACAGCCATCATTTTGCTGGTACTGGGTGCTCTGATTTCAGCGCTGGCTTTCCGGGTTTTTATGCCTTATGCCTTCAGTGGGCCAGGCTTTTTTGGGGTTTCGCCAAACCCAAAATGGGTTTCGAATATTACCGAACAGCGTGCTCAGGCGGGTGGTGATGTTGATTTTCCGCCTGCCCTGCAGTGGGCCCGGCGTTCATTCTGGTTTTCGGGTTACAACTTATTGGCATGGGGGCTGGGCTGGCCTCTTGGTATTCTGGCCCTGCTTGGTCTTGTCTATATGGGTTGGCGCATCATCAAAGGTGAGTGGAAAGAGCATATCCTGCTCTGGGGTTGGACGGTGGGATATTTTGTCTGGCAGTCCACACAGTGGAACCCTACCATGCGTTACCAGCTCCCGATCTACCCGCTCCTGGCGTTGCTGGCTGCCTGGTTCATTTTCTATGGGCCTCGTTTCCTGAAACCAGCGCCCGGAATTACCCGATCTCCTTCACTTGCTGCGCGCCTCGCATATATCAGCCTGGGTGCAGTCGTTCTTGCCGCCACGGTTGCGTGGGCATATGCTTTTACACGCATTTATACGCGCGAGCACAGCCGTGTGCAGGCCACGCACTGGATTTATCAAAACGTGCCCGGACCTTACAACTTGAAGATCCAGCAGCCGGACGGTACGATTTTTACCCAACCTATGTCCATCCCGCAAGGGTTTGTACTAAACCAGGCCGCGCCGTATGATGTTCAGTTCACAGCTTTTGCATCGGGTAATCTTACTGAACTTTTCCTTGCCAATGCTGTCAACGTGGGTAGCCCTGGATCGCAAGACCTGAACATTTCAGTCTATTTTGACCCAGGTATGCTTGCTGATCAGGCCCAGGCCAGCGCAAGTTTAACGTCTGATTTTAAGACAGTCTCTGACTTCCGCGGCGAAGCTTATACGCTCAAGCTTGATAAACCCGTCGCGCTTGAAAAAGACCATAACTACTTCCTGCGTTTTACCACGACTGGTTTGCTATCCATCATTGGTTCCGCTCCAGTTCATGAAACATCCTGGGATGATGGCCTGCCCTTGCGTATGGATGGTTACGACGCGTATGGTGGCATGTATCAGGGTGATCTCAACTTTGAAATGTACTGGGACGATAACAGCGAAAAGCTCAACCGCTTTAAGACAAATCTTGATGCTGCAGATTATGTTTTTATCACTTCCAACCGCCAGTGGGCTACGACCACACGTATCCCTGAACGCTACCCGCTGACAACTGCCTATTACCGTGAGCTGATCGGTTGTCCAGAAGATAAGGATGTGGTCTGGTGCTACAACGTGGCTACTCCTGGAATGTTTACTGGGAAGTTTGGTTTTGAACTGATCCAGACATTCACTTCCTACCCGGAGCTGTTTGGTTACCAGTTCAATACCCAATTTGCAGAGGAAGCTTTTACGGTTTATGATGCTCCCAAGGTGCTAATCTTCAAAAAAACGGCTGCCTATGACTCGACGAGTGTGAGCAGCTTGCTGGGCGCAGTTGATCTAACTCATGTGGTGCACGTAACGCCACGCCAGGCAGGGCGTTTCCCGGGAGATTTAATGCTGCCTCCGGACCGGCTGGCAGTTGAACGCCAGGGAGGCACCTGGTCTGATCTGTTTTCGTATGAGTCTATTCAGAATAAATATCCAGTAGTTGGCCTGGTTATCTGGTACCTGGCGATTGGCTTGTTGGGCTTGTTCACCTGGCCACTACTACGTTTTCTGCTGCCTGGCCTGCCCGATAAAGGGTACCCGCTTTCGAAATTGAGTGGGCTTTTATTGCTGGCCTATCTGGTCTGGTTGACAGCGTCTGTGGGTGGCCAATTTTCACGCCTGGTCATAGCGCTCGGTTATGGTTTGATCATGCTTGCAGGTGCCGTGGCTTACTTCTTACAGCGTGAAGCCATCCAGCAGGAACTGCGCACCAGGGGTAAATATTTCTTACTGGTCGAAGGTCTCTTCCTGGCATTTTTCTTGATCGATCTTTCCATTCGCCTGGGTAATCCTGATCTGTGGCATCCAGCGCGCGGTGGTGAGCGCCCGATGGATTTCTCTTATTTAAATGCGATTTTAAAAAGTACAACTTTTCCACCTTATGATCCCTGGTATGCAGGTGGTTATATCAATTATTACTATTGGGGCTTCGTGCTGGTTGGCGCCCCCATCAAATTGCTTGGGATTGTGCCTTCCATTGCTTATAACTTTGTTTTACCCAGCTTGTTTGCCATGCTCGGTGTCGGTGGCTTTTCGATGGCTTGGAATCTGGTGGAAGGTTTCAAAACAAAAGAAGATCAAAGTTCATCCATCTTTTCTTTGCAGTTAATTGCAGGTCTGGCCGCCGGTGCCGGGCTTGTTCTCATGGGTAATCTGGGTACCATTCAATTGATCTATCATGCCTTGCAAAAGATGGTGGTTAGCAATGAAATGGTTGATGCCCAAAATGTGTTAATTTTTCAGCGCTGGGTTTGGGCTGCCCAGGGCCTTGGGAAAATGCTTACAGGTTCATCCCTGCCGATTGGCTGGGGTGAATATTACTGGGCACCCAGCCGCGTGATGCCGCTCGGTGATCTGGCTATCACCGAGTTTCCACTCTTCACTTTTCTATATAGTGATTTGCACGCCCATATGATTTCTCTGCCTTTGACGTTGCTGGCATTGGCCTGGACGCTTTCCACTCTGCTGGCACGCAAGCTCAGTCGTTGGTCCTGGTTATTTACCCTGGCTTTTGGTGGGCTTGTAATCGGCGTTCTGCGTCCCACCAATACTTGGGACTTCCCGACCTATCTATTGTTCAGCGTTATCGTCACCGGCTATGCCATCTTCCGTTATGCTGATGTGGCTGGCTCCGCTCGTTTTGGGCTTTCTCCCCTCATCCAGCGCATATTTCTGGCTGTGATAGGGATGGGAATGCTGGTTGGTTTTGCGATTCTGTTGTATCAGCCTTTCGCACATTGGTATGGTCTGGCTTACACTGAAGTAAGCCAGTGGACCAATGAAAAGACGCCCATCTGGTCATACTGGACGCATTGGGGTGTCTTCCTGTTTGTGATTGTTTCATGGATGCTTTGGGAGACGCGCCAATGGTTGGCGCAAACGCCACTTTCTGCTCTCGAAAAATTAAAGCCTTACACATTGGGCTTGGAACTGGGATTTGCAGTTTTCGTGGTACTGCTCCTGATCTTGCAGTTTGTATTGGATGTTCCGGTCGCCTGGTTTGCCTTCCCGCTGGCTGTTTGGGCGCTGATCTTGATGTTACGCCCTGGTCAGCCGGATGTTAAGCGCCTTGTGCTTTTCATGATTGGCACGGGTCTCGTGTTGACACTGGTGGTCGAATTTATTGTTCTTTCCGGTGATATTGGCCGTATGAATACGGTTTTCAAGTTCTATCTGCAAGTATGGGTCTTGTTTGCCATCAGTGCAGCTGCCGCACTGGGTTGGATCCTAGCTCAATTTGATCAGTGGGGTCAGAAGGGCCGGCTTATTTTCCAGATCGTTGGTGGTTTATTGTTGGCTGGCGCAGTGCTGTTTACCTTCACTGCCAGTATGGATAAAATTCGTGATCGAATCTCGCCCAATACCCCCTTCACTTTCGATAGTATGGCCTACATGCAGTATTCCACCTATTGGGATCAGGTGGAGCTTGACTTGAGTTTGGATTACACTGCCATCCGTTGGATGCAAACTAATGTTAAAGGATCGCCAGTGATCGTTGAGGCCAATACCCCCGAATATCGATGGGGCACACGCTACACTATCTATACTGGCTTGCCCGGTGTAGTAGGTTGGAGCTGGCACCAGCGCCAGCAGCGGGCTTTATTCCCTGGTGATTGGGTTTCAAATCGCATCCAAGAGATCACTGAATTCTATAACACCCGCGATCCTGCCGCTGCCAGCGCCTTCCTGACCAAATACTCCGTCAGATACATCATTGTTGGACAGTTGGAACGCACCCTTTACAATTCAGAAGGCCTGGCAAAATTTGAACGTGGAAACGGAAATTTGTGGAAAATTGTGTATCAAGATGCCGGCACTATCATATATGAGGTTAAACAATGACTCTGATCTACCATATCACGTCTCGTAATGCCGCACAGGCTGCCCGCCAAAGCGGTGAATATCGGGCCGATAGCCTTGCCAGCGAAGGCTTTATTCACTTTTCACAGCTTCACCAACTTCTTGGTGTAGCGAATGCTTTCTATACAAGTCAAACTGACCTTGTTATTCTGCTCGTGGATCCGGCTTTGGTCAGCGCTGAACTAAAATACGAAGCTCCTGTTCATCCGGGCACCGCCTCCCGTTCGGTGCTTCCGTCCGCAGATCAACGCTTTCCCCACTTATACGGCCCCTTGAACTTTACTGCTGTGGTCAGTGTCGTTGATCTACCGCATACTGCAGGTGCTTCATTCGAGCTCCCTGACTTATTGTAAAAATTAATCAACCAACCATACCATCACCCCAACAACCTGCTGACCCATGATCCAATTCATCCTCTGGTACATCACCATCACCCTGCTCGGTTTGCTGACCTTTCCGTTGGGTTACCGTCTCTTCCCGGCTCTGGCGGATCGAGGATACAGCCTCAGCCGCGCCCTCGGCTTGTTGTTGTGGGGGTTTCTGTTCTGGCTGTTGGTTTCGTTTCACGTCATACGAAACGAGGTCGGGGGGTTGCTTTTTACGTTGGCCCTGCTTGCGGCTCTATCACTTTGGGCATTGTGGGGCAGGGATGACGAAGCCGGTTCGACGGAAGACCCAGGGCTAGCTATACGATGGGCTGAACTGCTGGCCTGGATCAAAGCAAACCTGCGGGTCATCATCTCGGTTGAAGCTCTGTTCCTGGTTGCCTTTGCGGCCTGGGCATTTATTCGGGCCAACAACCCTGATACCACCGGTACAGAAAAGCCGATGGAAATTGCTTTTATCAATGCCATTTTGCATTCGCCTGTTTTCCCGCCTCATGATCCCTGGTTGAGTGGGTATGCCATTTCTTACTACTACTTTGGCTATGTGCTGGCGGCGATGCTGGGTATGATCACAGCAACCAACGGTGGCATGACTTTTAACTTGATGCTCTCACTCGTTTTCGCGTTGAGCGTCATTGGTTCCTACGGTCTGCTCTATAACCTGCTCGCAGCTTTTTATGTGACATCATCCGCCGATTCATCTGAATCTTCCAGCCCCGGTTTTTCGTCTGTATCCCGTCTGACTTCTGTTCTTCAGCCATTGCTGGCCCCCCTCTTTCTGGTCATGATGGGGAATCTGGAAGGATTTTTGGAACTACTACGCGCTTATGGGTTCGGTTGGGCAAATGCAAGCTCTAATTTCTGGCTGTGGTTAAACATGAAAGATCTGAGCGATGTGCCGGCAGCGCCTTTTGCCTGGAATCCTCGTTTCTGGTTCTGGTGGCGGGCTTCGCGAATTTTGCATGATTATGATCTGCGCGGTACCTATTTCGAAATCATCGACGAATTCCCCTTCTTCTCCTATCTGCTGGGTGACCTGCATCCGCATGTTCTGGCTATGCCATTTGGGCTCCTGGCAGTTGCGCTAGCTCTAAATTTGTATCTGGGTGGTTGGCGCGGTGTGACGGATATCTTCGGTTTCAAAATCCCTGTTCGCAGACAAGGATTGGTCCTAATGGCGGTAGTGCTGGGTGGTCTGGCATTCTTGAATACTTGGGATTTCCCCGTTTATCTTGCAATTGTCAGCGGAGCTTTGATTCTTAATTTGGTCCATTCTCCGAGTGAAACCACGTCGTCTCGTGCTCGTGGTTGGGACTGGGATTTGGTGGAATACTTTTTGAAATTTTCGATCCCGCTGGCGCTGGCGAGCGTTGTGCTCTACCTGCCTTTTTACGTGGGCTTCTCGTCCCAGGCAGGTGGCATATTACCCAACGTAATTTTCCCTACCCGCGGTGCGTATCTCTGGATCATGTTTGGTACGCTGTTAGTGCCAATTTTTCTCTTGCTGGTTTGGATGGTTGGCAAGCATGGCGCAGAATGGAAAAAGGGTTTCCTAATTACCACGGGTTTTGTCCTGCTGCTCTGGGCTTTTTCAATTGTTTTG
>CAINXK010000051.1 GCA_903854805.1 uncultured Anaerolineae bacterium | reverse complement strand
CCAGCGCCCACAAGGGGGATCAGCAAAACCTTTTTGACATCAAAATATTTTGCCAAAATCCCTGTAGAAAACAGGTCCGTAAGGTTTTTTTTAGTTGTATTTGCGCAAGCCAAACGCCGTCGCTCAATTATAACCAACTGCAGGGCAAGCCCAACCCGGCTGACACTTACGCAGGTGGTCGCGATTATCCAGGCTTGTTAGATCATTTTCGCCGTTCATTATAACGTTTGTAAACCCGCAGCCAGGCTTCAGATGGACTATCCGGTCTGGATTTCTTATGGGCAGGTTTACTGATGTTAAAAGCGTAATCTTCGAGTAATTCTGAAATTGGGTCAGCTGGCTTGTTGGAAATAAAAGGCTTTCCCGCATTAATGGCCTCTACAAACAAATCCGGGGCATAAGGGATGATCACGGAGACCGGGATCCCCAACCCGGCTGCAATTTTTTCATGTTGCAACCCCAGACGAGGAAATGTAGCATTAATAACCAGGCGGATCCGATCTGTTGGATACCCCAGTTTTTTATATGTATCCAGCGCTGCTGCGCTAGCCCGTACCGAAGCCATATCCGGGGTCGCAACCATCAAGATCAAGTCAGCCATATCCAGAGCCTGCAGGGTTGCCTCATGAAAATCATGCGGCAGGTCTGCAACTACGTAATCATAACGCTTTTTTATCTGGCGCAGAGCTTCACCCAGGGTTTCATTTTTAATCATTTCAGCATCAGTCGGCAAAGTTGGCGCAGCTATAAAATCCAGGCCACTTTCGTGCTTCGAGATGATGGATGTGACAACATCTGTATCCAGTTCAACCTGATTGTATCGAGCAATATCGGCCCAGGTACGCTTGAGTGAAGCATTTAGCATCAGCGCAACCTGCCCAGCCATCATGGTCAGGTCTACCAAATTGGTGGAGCCTTTCCACAACCCCTGCAAACCCAGCGCCAAATTTACAGCCAGACTGGAAGAACCAGCACCTCCACGCAAACTATGCACAGCAATCATGCGTGCATCTTCTCGGATCGCGGCGAAAGGAGATTGCGCAACCGCCGTCTTGACTGCATCTGCACGGCGCAACAGCACAACCACCCGAGCAGCCAATTCTGCCGGCTCAAAAGGCTTGGTCAGATGGTCATCGGCCCCAGCTTCAAAAGCGCTGAGCTTATCCTGAAGGCCCGCTTGGGCTGTTAACATAAGAATGGGAGTATGTGCAAATTCAGGTTCGCGCCTTAGGCTTTTTACAACTTCATAACCAATGATATCTGGCATCATTACATCAGTAATAATGATATCAGGCCGGATCGAGCGCGCCAGAAAAAGGCCAGTGGTCCCATTTGCAGCCGTGGTAATTTGAAAATTGAACCCCTCGAGGGCGCGAGTCACCAAGTTGTGGAAAATAACTTCATCGTCAATAACAAGTACATGTGTCATGATGGTTTTTATTTCACTCCAAGTTCCTGGTCACAATATATAATGAGACGGGCTACTTCCGCTTCCAATTGCTTAACGAGTAAGCCAGCATTCGTAATATCTTCGCTTCTTCCAATGGCCTCAATCTGTTCTGCCAACTTTGAAACGGGCCCAGCACTAAAGTTGGCAGAAACACCTTTCAAATTATGAGCATAGCGCTGGAGATCATTTGCGTTGTTCGCCTGCAAAGCCTGGTTGATCTCTTGCAGACGTTCTGGCATATGTTTAACCAGGTCTGTACACATTTCTACAAAAAAACTATTGTCATTGAAGAACCGTGGTAGTGCAGTAGAGAGATCCATCGGATCTTCACCACTATAATCCACCGGCAGGCTAATGCCGGGCTTTGTTTCAAGAGACATTGACAATTCTTCCACTTCGCCGAAAAGCCCATCATCGAAATCCATATCAACTTTGACAACGAACTGATCTGTCGCACCTGAATAATCTTGCAAATCATTCTCAGCAACTGTTTGCTGACCATCCCGGCTTTCAGGCTGTATCCAGCGATCAATAACAGCAAATAATACTTTAGATTCCAAAGGTTTCGTGACGTAATCATCCATCCCGGCTTCGATGCACAATTCCCGGTCCCCCTTGAGCGCATGAGCGGTCATGGCGATGATCGGAATGTGCATCCCTCGCTCGGCATCCCATTGACGGATGAGCTGAGTGGCTTCAAACCCATCCATGTCTGGCATTTGCACATCCATAAGAACTATGTTGTATTTGCCAGTTTTTGCTTTCTCCACAGCTTGGGCGCCATTATCAACTGCATCGACTGAATAACCAGCTTTTTGCAGCAAAATCATTGCCAATTTCTGGTTGATGGAATTATCTTCAGCGAGCAAGATATGCAACCCCTGGCGGTTATGTTCTGAAATCAGGTGTTGGGTAACCAGACGAGGCTCCACTATATCCGAACGGCCAAGCACGGTACGCAAAGTATCATACAACATATTTTGTTTAACCGGCTTTAGAAGATAAGCGGCGCAACCCAGGGCTTCAAGGCGGGCAGCATCACCCCGCTGGCCCATGGAGGTCAACACGATGATCTGGGTTTCACTAACTAACGGGTCTTTCTTAATCGCCGAAGCAGTTTGCTCGCCATCCATACCCGGCATCTGCATATCCAGTAATACGACCTTGAATGGGTCACCTGCGCGATGGGCAGTGTGCAACATTTCAAGCCCCTTTGCCCCGCTCGAAGCAGTCTCAATACGACAGCCGAACCCCTCCACCATTTTGGTTAGCACCTTGCGGTTGGTGGCGTTATCATCAATCCCGAGTACTCGTAAATCGCTGAAATCCAAGGCCAGGCTGGCAGCCAGCGAAGCCTGGGTCTTAATCTTCTTTTCCAACTGTTTTTGGAACGAAAGCGTAAACCAGAAGGTACTGCCAATTCCGGCGCCGCTATTGACACCAATTTGGCCGCCCATGGCTTCCACCAGCTGTTTGCTGATTGTCAATCCCAATCCGGTGCCACCATATTTGCGGGTTGTGGAGCCATCTGCCTGGGTAAAGCGATCAAACACAGCGGCCAGGCGATCCGCCGGGATACCAATACCGGTATCCTGAACTGAAAAAGTGATGCTGGCATGGCTATCCATCTCTTTAACTGGTTCTGCCCGAATGACAATTTCGCCTTCATGCGTAAATTTGATCGCATTTCCAATCAGATTTACTAATACCTGGCGCAAACGGGCCGGATCGCCTTTTAGCTCAGTCTCCAGGTCTGGGTGAACCAGGCAGACCAGTTCCAAACCTTTATCCTGAGCACGCTTGGCCATCATCTGGCTGACATCTTCAACTGTAGTCCGCAAATCAAAGTCAATCGAATCAAATTCCAGCTTCTGGGCTTCGATCTTGGAAAAATCGAGAATGTCATTGATGAGCGTCAGCAATGTCTCTGCGCTCTGCAACGAGACACTGAGGTAATCACGCTGCTCATCAGAAAGAGCAGTATCGAGTGCCAATTCAAGCATGCCAATAACCCCATTCATGGGGGTCCGAATTTCGTGGCTCATATTCGCGAGAAATTCGCTTTTCGCACGGTTGGCCTGTTCGGCTTCTTTACGAGCCTTGTCCAACTCAGTGATGTCGTGATAAATTGCCAATGTGCCAGCCTTTTTACCAGCCACCATTACTGGCACGCCAAATATTTCGACAGTCACAAGTCCCCCGTCTTTTCTGCGCCGTTTTCCAATAGTATGTACAGAAGAAACCTTGGCCTGTTGGGTAAACTTTAACGCTTCGGCAAGTGTTTCTGGGCTGGCAATCAAATCATCAAGATTTTTCCCGATTATTTCCAGAGGGCTATAACGATATAACTCTTCAAAAGCCGGGTTGTTAGAGACAATCCGATTGTCTTCATCCAGAACGACAATTGCGACCGGGCTGTTCAGATTAAGGGCCTCAAGAAATTGTTTCTCCTGAAGAAGTTCCGCATCAGCTCGCTTTTTCTCGGTAATATCCCTACCTATCCCTACCAGCCCGAAAACCTGGCCTTTAGTATCATGTAACGGGGCTTTGGTTGTCAAAATCCAAACAGGATTGCCATTTCCATCTCGGCCAGGCTCCTCAAGATTTGATACTGGTATCCCAGAATCGATCACAGCCTTATCAACTGCCCAATATTGAGCAGCCTGCTCGGACGGATAGATGTCAAAATCAGTCTTTCCGAGAACATCCTGAGCCGAACTTCCACCACAAGCCCGCCAATCAGCACTGTTGGCTAAATTTTTTCTTCCCTGGGTATCTTTAGCATAGACTCGGTCAGGGATGTTATCGATAAGAGTCCTCAGCAGATTACGTTCGTCTTCCAGGGCATCTTCAGCCAGTTTACGCTGGGTCATATCATGGAATACATAGATTTTCCGCTCAACCCCACGATCCAACTCAAATATTTTGGCAGATAGATCATAGTAATTACCAGCCACTTGGGGAATTTCAGTAAGCCCCAGCCTTAATTCAGCCAGCGGATTATCTGGATTAATCAACCCGGCCAATGGTTTTCCGGTAATTTCGGAAAAAGGAATTTTAAAACTCTCAACCACGGCGCGGTTACAGCGCATGACAATGCCATCCGAATCCACCATAAAGATCAAATCCGAAATCGAGTCAAAAATTGCTTCCCACTCTTTTTTTCCGCGCTCGATCACAGATTCGAACTGTTTACGAACAATCGCATCCTGCTCAAGCTTGGAATTCGCTAAAAGCAGATCTGCCTTACCATCTTTAAGCCTTTGATCTAGATTGGCAGAAAATTTTTCTAACTGTACCTGCCGCCAACCTGCCAGTGCGAATGAAATCCCGAGAAATAATGGCGCTGTCTCAAGCAACCACATGACCGCATGGGTATTTTGAACCAGCACAAATGAAGTCAGGTTAAATGGGAGCCCCATCGACATAACTTCGATAATAAAGCCCCACACTGGAAACATAATACCAAAGCCAAAACCGATTAAATTATAACGAACCTGGGTGGATGATAACCATTTTTTGATCTGCATGTCTCTCTCTGTTATTACAAATAAAATCGGTGAGAAAATGACGTTGCTTTACCATTTAAGCGGAAAAAAGGTGCGAAAATTGTAGGGTGGGCTGATTGCCCACATAAGGTAAAGTACTAACTGTATTTTACCCCAGTTCGAATTTCTGGTTTCCAAAAGGACATAAAATAGTGATTAAAACAGGATAAAATCAAGTACTTGCCAATCCTGACTCTGAGCGCAAACGATAAAGCCGGGTAACTAATTTTCCGCCCAACTCCCCGAGTCTGCCAGGCGCAGCCAGGGAACAACTTTTTGCAAAAAAAGCCTGGCACCTCTATACATAATTACCATACCCGAAATTGAGAGAAAGTATGATGGAGCACGGCAAAACAATCCTTATCATCGATGACGAGCCTTCCTTATTGGTAGGGCTTTCTGCCATGCTGCGCCGAAATGGATATCAGATAATTTCTGCCAATAATGGGGCGGATGGACTGGCACTGGCCCGCGCAATGCAGCCCGACTTAATCCTTTCGGATGTAATGATGCCGCCTCCAAACGGATTCGAAGTCAGAAAATTACTCAGCCAGGAACCCGAGCTGGCTTCGATCCCATTTATTTTTTTAACCGCCCGCAGTAAAGCCTCAGATCGCATCCAGGGAATTCGACAGGGTGCGGATGATTACATCACAAAACCATTTCAATCCGAAGAGCTTTTGGTGCGCATTGAAGCAATATTTCGACGTATCGCAGCCGAACAGGCGCGCGGGCGTGAGCAGATTAAACAAATTGCTGCCGAAGAAATGGATAAATTGCGCCGGGAAATCTTGCAAAATATCCATCACGAAATTCGAACACCGTTAACCAATATCATCATGCCCCTGCAACTAGCCGTTTCCCACAAGTATACGGATCCGGCCCAACAAATCGAATTTATCAAAGTTGCATTATCGAACCTGGATAGATTGGAATCACTTGTAAACGATTTTATTATCCTGACAAATATTGATCAGGGTCAACTCAATACCTTCCAACAAGTCATTGACCCGCAGCTGCACTTGGTAAAACCCATTACCAAAAGACTTGAGCGCTATCGCGAAAAAAATATAAACCTCAGCTTTGATCTTCAAATTAATGATGCAATAAACTTACCACGTGCTGAATTCATGCATGCCGTCATCCATCTCGTCGATAATGCCTTTAAATTCAGCCCACCCGCTGGAGAAGTAAAGGTATCGATCCATTCATCGGCTGCCAAAGGCATCACCATCCAGGTTTCAGACCAGGGCCCCGGCATCCCCAGTCATCTGATGGAAAAAGTTTTCGAGCGCTTTTATCAGATCAGTCAGGGTGATAGCCGTGAATACGAAGGGCTGGGTGTCGGCCTAACAATTGCAAAGGCCATTGCAACGATCAATGGCGGCAGCATCAAGTTCATTCCGCAAAAATCCGGATTGTGCGTAGAGATGCTGATTCCGCCCTCGCAAAAGGAAGCTCCGAATGCCTGAAAAAGGCCATCCTGGCATCGAACCTGGTAGCATGCCAAAGCCCAGGGATTGGGGAAATGATGATTACCGGCCATCAGCACAAGAATTACAGATTCATGATCGTATTCTCGCCATGGTCAGTTCGGCTTCTGCGCGCATGCTGCGAAATGCAACCAGCGAAGAACACATCCTGGATGTGTTGGCATCAATCGGGAAGGCCATAAACGTTAATTGTTGCGTTTTATTTGAAATAGATCTAAATTTAAGCAAACCTACGGCCCATCATAAGTTTATTTGGCACAGACCCGGATCAGAGAGACTCAACCTGGTTTCCCTGCTCGAACCATACATCGTCCGGATTGGACAGACGCAAGATGGTTTCTTTCTCGAATCTGCCATCCAAAACGCTGCAGCAACCGAAAAATCAGTATTCTCGCTGGCAATTCTCCCCACAAACCCATTAGATACTTCCCAAGGATATCTTGGGATAATCGATACTCAAAAAGAACAAACCTGGCATCCCGCTCTACGTGACGCTCTGCGAATCTCAACCAACCTGATCGGCGCAATACTGGAACGTAACCGATTTGAAGAAAAATTTCGGGAAAACGAGATTCGAAATCGAATCATCATCGACGCCCTGCCAGACCTCGTCATTCGCATAGACTCAAGCGGCAAGATCCTGGATTACACATCTCGAAAAGACCATCCGCTTTTTATCAACCGCGATGTTATTTCGGGGAAAATGCTTTCCGAAATATGGCCAAAAAACATCGTCAATAAAATTATTCAGGGCAGGAAAAAAAACCGTTTTCTGAAACATCAAATACTGGAAGAATTTAAACTCCCCTTCAGCAATAAAGTCTATGAATCTCGTCTCGACCCAATCGGTCAACATGAAGCCCTGATCGTGATCCGTGATGTCACGGATCAGGCCGAATTAAAGCAAATGAAATCCGACTTTATCAACCAGGCATCTCATGAGCTGCGCACCCCGGTCACATCATCCATTCTAATGGCAGAATTGATCCAAGAGGGCGGCCTGCCCGAGGAAATCGAAGAATACTGGCAAATTCTAAACAGCGAATTGAACCGTCAAAAAATCTTAATCGACAGGTTGCTCATCGCTGGCAGGCTCGAAAGCGGGATGATGCACTTGGAAATCGCGCCCAGCGTACTGGAGACAATTCTCCAAGAATCTATTTCGGCCATAAAACCAATCGCTCGCAAAAAAAATATTTCGATTGAACTATCCAACCCTGAAACCACGCCCCTCATTCTTGGCGATAAAAGCGGTCTTGAACAAGTTTTTATCAATCTCATTAATAATGCAACTAAATTTTCGCCCGAGGGCAGTATTGTTAAAATAAAGGTCACACACGACGGACCCGAAGTGCAGGTGGCTGTCATCGACCAGGGCATGGGTATCCCCGCACATGAAACAATCCACTTATTTGAACGCTTCTTTCGAGCACGTGAAGTAACCATTGCAGAAATACCTGGGAGTGGGGTCGGATTGTACATCGTCAAATCCATCCTTGAAGGGTTAGGGGGCAGCATCAAGCTAACCAGCAGCACATCGGCAGGCACAACATTCACGGCTACTTTGCGATCGGCAAAATAAATACACCTGGAGCTCGAAGCTCCAGGTGTATTTATTTTATGACCTTGTACTTTTAGGACGGCCATAGGCAGGCCATCAGAACTAGGCTGCAGGTATAATCCAAAGACCCGCCCCCACCCCTGAAGACGCAATGAAGGTTGTATAGTTATAAACTTCTTCCCGGTTTTGGAAGGGGTTGTATACTCGCACCCAACCACTATTCCCACTCGGGATGATATCCTCAAGCACCACCCAGTGCCGAATTCGACCGTCTGCTTTGACTTTACCGCCGCTATTGATCCCACAACCAACAATTGCATACTGACCAGATGCCAGCCTATCTTTAATGATTTGTGGAGTGGTGGGGATTGATGAATATAACTCACCCTTGAGACCATTCGCTGTCAGCAATGTCTGCAGGTCAGCCGCACTGGTGCCTTCATGAGGATTGTTCAAAATGGAAGCAGCCCGCCAATACTTACTTTCCAACCATTTTTTGAGAGTGGGAAGAATATCCTTTCCGCTCAGCGTGGCAACACAAAACTCACCACACAAAGAGTAGTGAACAATATGCTTTCCGGATGCGGGAAAGATATCGACGTATTGAGCCGCATTGTAGCCTTTCAATTTCGAATCAGCGATGGCCTGGTCTTGTGGATGACGCAAGATGGGTTTTTTCAGGTCGAAAACCGTCAGGGCGTTGGCTTCGATGGTTGGGTCGAGTTCAGAACTTGGATACAGATAATCGGCAACAATATCGGCGCGGAACCACCCGTGCAAATACCGGCTCATCCGGTAAAAATCGACCTCATAATAACTCCTACGCTTTCCATCCTTGTCGCTGACGCGAACACTTCCTGTCCATCGCATCACCTGACCTTTAAGCGCACAACCGAAATAACTGATATTTTTTAGTGGATCGATATACACATAATGATCACGGATGGCATAGACTTCGCGCCCACCCTCCATCATCACGATCCACTCGAGCATGACAACTTCATCAAGCCGCGCATTGGTTTTATTGCCCCCAATCCACGAATCCCAAAGGGGTTGATTCCCGCTGGTGGCTGTGCGAATTTTTTCAATAAGCTCCGTTTGTTGCGCCTTACTCAACTCTGACCAGACCCTTTCCAGGATCCACTCCGGCTTGCCACCAGCAATCAGCCATTGCAAAAATGTGGTCAGCTTAACCGTCGGGTGCACGGAAGTCCCCAACTTGGTCCCTTCTGCAGTTGAAAGCTCTGGAAAAACCGGGGCTTTTTCCACGGGAGGAAATGTAAGCGCGGCCTCGGGTAAATACCCCGAGACACCGTGAACCATCCGGGCAGGTTTAACTTTGAACCAACCATTTAAATCTTCAAGAATTTCGACCGGACAATCTGCTGGAATACGATCCAAAATACTCGCGCTGGATTTGGCGCCTGAACGAATATCAACATCTGAGCGTGTTCGAGCAACCTTGGACATAATTGGCTCCTTTAAAGTTTCGATCTTAAAAAAACACCTCTGTGATTTTAACACGAGGTGTTTTTTGATCCACTCAATTGTGGCAGAATTGGTTCTCCATGATTCTCAACAACCGGCGCCCCACATAATATCAGCGATCTAAACCGGCGTTAAGAACACAAACCAGGACTGGAATTCGATCTACCTAATGCTGAACAATACTTTGCGAGAAATGCGCTTCAAACTGCTTGTAGCGAGGATCCTGGCGGATAAAATCCAGATCCAGATCACGCCTGATCCACTCAATCGTTGTTTGATTCTTGTCTAAAGCAATTGTAAGCAGTTCCAGAGCTTTGTCAATGTTTCCGCGAATAGATTCAAAACAAGCCCGATCATATTCTTTTTCTTTAGCCATGTGCGGCAGGGCAATCTCGATATGCGCCTGTGATTCAGCTTGCTTCCCAATTTTACGCATATAACTTGCCAGAGCACAATGAGCAAAAATAAACGTTGGGTTTAGCTCGACAACTTGTAAAAGCTGGCCGATGGCATCTGTATAGTTCCCCTCGGCGGCATACACGGCACCCAATTGATAATGGTAGATGTATTTGGTCGGTTCAAGCGCGACCGCTTGTTCATATGCGTGGGTTGCATCAGGATTCCGCTGGCTGATCCGATATAAATTACCCAGCTTATCCCAGGCGCGATCATTCTTTGGGTTTTCCCGGACAACTACTTCGCCGGCTGCAATGTTTGCAGCAATACTTTCCGGGCCAAGGATTGGCGCAGGTCCGATCGTTACTACTGGTGGCAGTTCACTCAGTGGGCCATTTGAAGCCACGCGGGGCAGTAAATTCTCAGACACAAGTACATTATGCTCAACAACCGGGCTCGGATCAACTTCCGGCCGCGATTCGGTAGATCCACCCGAAACAACGCCTTCGGTGCAGTTTTCGCTGTTGGCATTCGTTGCGTCGGTTTCATTATCAATCAATACCACTGGCGTCGGGTTGAGGGTCTGCCCAGCTGGCTCGCCCCAAGGTTCTGAGACTTCAACACCGGCAGCGGATTGTAATTCTTCGTCACGGGGCAATTCTGGCAGGGTATCAGTCAAACCCTGATGATGATCGTTATTTTCCACTTCTGGCAAAACACCATCAGCCGGCTCAAGGTTTGCTTCTGGTTGGCCACCAAACGGGGTTGCCAATGGCTCAACATCGAATGCCTTGACTGCTGATAAATCTTCAGTGACCAGCGCAACACTCAGTTCCAAATTTTCAGAAATATCAGCCTGGGAAAATTCTGCACTGCTTGCTTCAGGCGTTTCGATGCTTATACCTGAGTCGCTGATTGCTTCGTGTTCATCCAGGAGGCCAGGCAGCATGCTCAAATCTTCAGCCACGACCAGAATCTCAGGACTGGTCTTAGCAAACATTTCAAGACTGGTGCTATCAGGTTCATCCGCCAGGGCAACCGGCTCTGCCAGACTGATATCATTTACGGCTTCTGCAGAAATATTGATGGCAAGATCGTAGGCTCCATTTTCAGAATCAGCCGCTGCCTCTGGCAAAGTCTCCACAATCGGATATGTCTCACTCTGCAATTCAGCTGCGGCAGGAATTTGATCTTCCTTCAACGAGTCGTAATTCTCAGGCGTACCGCTCGCTTCAGTTTCAAATGATGATATTGTATACTGATAAAAATCAAGCGCTTTTTCATACGTCTTTATGGCATCAGCACCCTGAGCTCGCTTTTCAAACACGTTACCCAATTGGTAGGAAGCGATCGCATCATCCATACGACCCAGTTTTGCATAAATATCACCCAACCCATCCCAGCTGACCGAATCTTCTGGGTATTGCCGGATCGCTTTCAGGAATGCTTTCAAGGCTTTATCGTGGCAGTCCAAGCTGCCGTACAAACTTCCGACATTATTCCAGGGGAAGAACTGACCCGGGGCCAGCTCCACCGCTTTCAAATAAGCCTGGATGGCTGCGACAATATCGCCGAGTGCAGTTTTTACCAGTGCAAGCGCATTCCAGGAAAGGGCCTGGAACCAGGGATTATGGATCTTTACCGAATAATTGATTGCCGATTGAAGCATGGCATCCGCCTCGTCAAGGCTGCCATTTCTCCAATGCATGATTCCCAGGGTCAAAAGCATGGTCGCCTGCACGCCGTTTTCTTTTTCTGGATCAATATCCGCATCAAGGTTCTGCTCAAAGCTGCTTTCATGACCAGAAAGCTCATCCCCTGTCAGGCCGGGAATATAAATTTTTCCAGATAAACCATCCTCGGGCCTTGGTTTAGAAAACAAATCCGGGCCAGAGTGGTCCAGTTCAACAACAAGACTCTCGGAAGCAATCGCTTCAACTGGGCTGGCCTGTTCGCCAATAAAACCTGGATTTTCAGGTGCAGCTTCAATTGTTCCAGAAAGGACCGCCTGGTTGTCAGCATGAACATTCATTAGACCCTCCGCCAGTTCTTCCAGCGGGTACCAGGGCAATAGCCCGGATCGATTGACACCTTGAGTCAAATCTTCCGAAGATTCATCGTGGGAAAACAGAAACATCGGGCTGTGAAATGCAACTAAATCATTCGCCAAGCTTGATTCTTCAGCGCTGGGCAAATTATCATCATTCTTTTCAAAACCGTACAATCTCTCCAGATCGCGCTGAACATGTCCCAAGCCAACGCATAAGCCCGGATTGCCTGGCTCAAGATCAATCGCCTTCTTAAAAGAAGCAATTGCATTATCAAAATCAGCCATGCGCCTGTAACAATCCCCGATTACGGTAAATACTATCGCTCGCTCTTTATCATCAGAAAGCAGGTCGATACTTTTTTGCAACATTGGAATTGAATCCTGCAGATTGCCATGGCTGACATAAGCGCTGGCAAGATTTTTATAAATATCTGCGGATTGATAACCCTGTTCAAGAGCTTTGTTATATGCATCTATCGCCGCATCAATGGCGTTGGCTTTGAGATAAAGATTTCCCAGATCGTTCCAGATATCAATATTATTCATAAGAGGTCTCCTTTAAGCGCGATAAGATGGCGTAGCCAAAAGCCGTCTGGCATGTGGGTTGCATTTCAAAACATTCTGGGCTCTCGATAACAGCGAGGATGTTTCCGAACCATAACTATCATCTGCGCTGACCGCCACACTATCCTGAGTGGTTTCCAGATACCAGAGCACTGGCATGCCACTCAATCCATCACAACTGTCCGTTTTACCCGTATTGACCTGGATGCCATTATCTTCCATCGAGCCAACACTTATTTCATCTGGCAATCTTGCCCATTCTGAGTTCAGTACCTGCGCTGTTACATTCATCGGGCCATCATCCTGCTTCACATTAAATCGGTCTTCGAGAGGCAAAGATTGTCCCTTCAGTTCTGCATGATCAAATAATTTCATGGTATTTGCCACCGAATGACAGCTTCTACCAACCCGGGCAGCTATTTCTTCCAGGGACAGCTCAAATTCATTGACCATGCGCCTGTAGCCATCGGCCAATTCAAAAGGGCTGAGGGCATTGCTATGAATATTTTCATTAATCGAAAGCTCAAGAACTTCCAGTTCGCTGGCATGGCGAACAATTACAGGTACATCTTTCAGCCCTATCTTCCGGGCTGCTTCGAGACGACGCCTGCCCGCAATTAATAAATATTTGCCGGGTTCATTTCTGCCAGGACAGACGATCAGGGGTTGGATAATTCCGTACATACGAATTGAACCAACCAGGTCTTCAATATCGCCCAAATCCCGTGGTTGGCTCTGGTTGGTAATAATAAGCTCATGGCTCACCACTCGGAATTCGTTAACAGGCGCCACCAACGCCTGGTTCAAAGCATCTGCCAGTTGGTAAGCTGCATTTGCTTCATCATATTGGCTCAACTGCCTGTAGATATCGCCCAGGCGCGTCCAGGAGACTGCCTTATCCCTTTTATTTGGAAGCAGTTCGATGCTTTTCTCAAAAAGATCGATGGCCTGGTCAAGTCTTCCCTGGGAAATACAAACCTGCCCCAGGTTACTATAAAGAAAGCCCAGACCCGGATCCAATTCAATGGCTTTTTTGTAAGCATCAATTGCGTCATCGTAGGAACCAACTTTAAAGAGAATAAGTCCTAGCTCATTCCAGACAGTTGCACTTTGCTCGATGCTATTTTCCAAACGGCTAAGGCCATCATCCAATATTCCCAGGGTTGGGGCAGAGTAGTCCAGGTCAACGCCTCGGAAGGCTGGCTCGTCAATGGTCAATGTCTGGGCAGTTGAAATTTCCTGGGTACCAGAAAAAGAGCCCAGCTCAGCAGGAATTTCAGACTCATGTTCGCAAACGGCTTTTTCCAGCGAAAAGATCAGGCTGGTCCGGGTAAGATCCTTGACCGGCATAATCTCATCCGCTTTTTGGAAAGCCTGAATTGCCTTGCCGTGTTCATTCAGGTGATGATATACATTCCCAAGCCGGCCCCAGGTGGCTGCCTGGTCTTTTCGGCAGCTGAATAACTCCAGGCTTTTTTGATATAACGGGATCGCATCGAAGTACCGGCCCTGCTGAACATAAATCGTCGCCAGGTTGCTATACGACCAACCTGATGACGTTTTTTGCTCAATCGCTTTGCAATAAGCGTCTATGGCCTTATCAAACTCACCCGCTTTGAAATAGGTATTACCCAGTTCATTCCAAATATCAGAGCTTTTCATTCTGACCTCATCTACGAAACAAAATGGGTAAAAAGCTGTTCAGAACTAATTTCATGGCTGGCGCCAATTTCATAACCGCCCTGGTTTAGCCGGTCTGCATTCTGATAAGCGCTGATCGCTTCGGCATAATTACCTGATTGGCGGTAAACATCACCCAGTCTATTCCATGCAACTGCCTTGTCCAGATCAGTCCAGAGTAACTCAATACTTCTTCGATACAAACTTACCGCATCTTCCCGCTTTCCTTGCCTGGCATAGACCAGGGCCAGGTTACTGTATGACCAGCCAAAATGCGGGTTCAACTCAATCGCCTTGTTGTAAGCATCAACTGCCTCTGCATAAACTTTCGCTCTGGTAAAAATATTTCCCAGTTCATTCCACACATTGGCATTGTTCAAATTAATATTGTTTATTTCCACTGTTTGGTCAGACTTACCAACCATTTTGGGATCAGATGTGCTTTCCACATGGGCGAGCACCACGACAGGTGAAGTTTGGGCAAATGTTTTTGTCGATTCTGTCAATGAGTGGAGGCCGGGGTTCTCGATCTGATCCAGGTCTTCCTGGATTTTGCTCAACCCTGCCAGAATGGTCTCATTCTCAGGGTCAAGCCCCAGCGCTACTTCAAAAGCATCCAACGCATTTACAAATTCTCTCATCTGGCGGTATAGATCACCGATATAGCTGTATGTAATGGCCTTGTCACTCGGGCTGGAAAGCAGGTCAATACTCTTCCGATATACAGAAACCGCTTCAAGCAGATCATTCTTTTGAACGTACGCCTGCGCAAGATTACTGTACTCTTTGACATTGGATGGATCAAGATTTACTACCTTTTGAAATACATCAATCGCCCTGTCTATCGCTCCAGCTTTCATATACGTGCTTCCAAGGCGGGCCCACAATTGAGCATTTTTCAAATCAGACTGAGACGGCAGATTTGCGGCCGTTTGTGGCATATCAATAATCTGAACGCTTTCAGGATTTGAGACAGGTGCAATCAATCCTGCAGCTGGCATGGCTTCCTTCGCAACCACAGCAGGTTGACCAGCCGGTTCAACTTCCACAAACCGGGAGCGAACAGCGTCGGTCTGGCCAACTTCAGCCGCTGCATCCAGGCTGGCATTCACCACAGCCTGGCTTGGATCATATTCAGGCTCGGGTTGGGCATCCGGCGCAGAATTCGATTCCATCTCACCAAGTGTTGTGACCAGCTTATCCGCCATTTCGTAGGCACCAACCGCGCTCTCGTAATCACTGATTCTGCGGCGGACATCACCAAGCTTGTTCCACAGCACAGCCTTGTCATTGTTATCGTTTTCGCGTTCAATTGCCTTTTGATAATGGATAATCGCTTCAGTGTAACTACCGCTATTGGTATACGCGTCCGCCAAATTGGAATGTAACTCCACTGAGTCAATCCCCAAAATCAAGGCTTTTTTATAGGCATCAACAGCCTGTTCATAAGAACCAGCCTTAAAATATATACTTCCAATCTCTGCCCAGGCATGAACGTTTTTATTATCCATTTCAACGGTCCTCATATATGCATAGAGAGCATCTTGATCACGATGTTGCCTTAATAAAACATCCCCCAATTTAACCCAGGGGGTCATGTAACTTGCATTAAATTGAATCGCCTTCCGGTAACAGCCAATCGCTTCTTCAAAGCGCGCGGTATTTGCATAAACGCTGCCAAGACCATTCCAGCTAACCGGATCATGCGGATCAAGCCTGAGGGCATTGTTAAATGCTTGCAAGGCATTTTCATATCTGCCCGTTTTTTGATAGAGTGAACCGATATTGTTCCAGATGGTAACCGTTTCCAAACCCAGCCTGATAACCTGGTTGTAGGCTTGAATGGCTTCATCGCTCTTCCCTGAATCAGTCTTCACCAGGGCAATTGCCTTATGGCACATGACTTGATGCGCGTTATTCCCGGATTTTTCAGCGATCGCGAGTGCAGCCTGTAAAGGCTCACAGGCTTTATCGTGATTTCCTTCTTTCCAATTCTCGACGCCCATCATCAACAATAAGTTAATGCCGCTGATTGTTGGTCCTTCCCCCGCCGGAAGATCAAGAACGAGCGCCGACTCACCAGGCATATCTTCCCCATTCGCTTCGGACGAAACGATCATGGGTAATTTTTGGCCTGTCATCCACGCGGATGGGGCATCCTCAACTGAATTTTGTACTTCAATTTCTCGTTCTTGAATAAATTCAAAGACTCGATGGCGCGACGCCCAAAAATCCGGCGCTTGGTGGGCTACGCTCAAAGCTTCTTTCTCGGTCAGCCAGAATACAACCCGCACCAGGTGATCTACCAGGTAATCGCGGCAAGAATTTAAAAGTGATATTAAATTTTGAAGCTGGCTGGATTTTCCTTCACTGTTCAATGGGTCGATGTAGAATACCGCATTCTCTTTGCCAGAAATCTCGCTTACAAACTGGACCAGGTTTAATGTGCTTTCATATTCCACCTGGTAATGGATCACATTTTGACCTGAATCAAGAATTTGCTTTTCCAGGGAATCTTGTGCAGACCGGCGCAAAACCGTCGAATTGTAAATTGCAAATAATATCGATGGTCTTCGCCAGCGCAGCGCCAGGTCAAGCTCATGGAAGATAGATTCGAGCTGATCATTGATTGTTTCTACATCCATATAGGTGTCCAGGGAAAGTTCATTCATATAATAATTTCCTCAAAACTGGATGAACATCGCACCAATTTTCACCATTCCGGTATTCCAATAAAGCTAATAACTGCAGTAATGGTCGAATACGATCATTGTATTCCAGGCGGTTTTTCTCATAGACATTCCGCAAAATATCCAGGTCTTCCTTGTCCAGAATTCGCCGGTACTCATTGCGGATCTCTGTGGCAGCCCATTCGACATCCACGCTTTCGATCTGTCCCGCCTTGCGCCTTCTAGCCCTGCCAATGGCTGTACGCATGATCCTGGCCATCTCTCTAAAAACGCCCCCGCTATAAGTGATGGCATCATCCAGTGCAAGGCTGTCAATCATCCTGATATCCATGCGCAAACTGACAAATTTTCTCATGGTCTCATAGCCGATGGCTGTATGCTCATCTGGAATGTTATGAGTATGCAGTTTAACATTCGGGAGGAATAAGGCCTGATCCCGAATGGCATCAAAATCCTTGCTATAAAATAAGGCGCTCGAAACCGTGTAAACGATCGCGCAGTTGGGCTGCATCATGATTTCACGGCGTTCTTGAAAAATTGATTTCGCTTCCTTCAGACTTGGTTTATCCAGATCGTCGATCAAGATGAGAGGAATACGCCCTTCCTTCACTTTGACCGCGGCCGCAATACTGTTAATAATGTCAATTAAACCAGTCACATCCCGGTCAATCACCTGCCTGATCAGAGTCCGAGTGGTTGGCTCGAGTTTCATTTTCATACTGGCATTTACAAAGAAAGCCTCAATACCAGCCCCAACTTCGAATCCGGTTACTCGGCCCGAAGTCACGGTTGTAATTTCTTCTTCCACTTTGCCTCGCCAACCATCCAGGTCTTTTAGCAACCTGACGGGCAGCTCCCCACCCTGCTTACGATACTCACGAAACAACCTACCACCGATGGCCAGTAAAACATCTCGAAAATCCAGATCGATAATGTCGGCCTCGTCTCGAATGCTAAAATTGATCGGCCAATATTTTTCGCGGATCTTCGGGTTGGCCATTAGATGCAGCAGTTCTGTCGATTTTCCACAACCACGATGGCCGGAGAAAAAGAATTTTGGAGGCTTGTAAAAAGGGGATAACAGCGCATCCGCCAATTCAGCGATTGGGTCACCCGGTCTGGTTATATAGAACGGGTTTGGGCTGCCATTAGCACCGGTTTCAAGGGGCAGATCCAACTCAAAATTTAGCCAGGCCCGATCAAAATCCATTGCTTTGATGTAATCAAAATTGCTCATTCATTCCTCATAATATAAAAATACCAATGTCGCGAGTGATTTCGCTTACATACCGGCAAGATTTAGGGAAGTAAAGCGTGTTGAATTTGCTTCCGCATCCTGTAAATCAAGTTCCTGCCGTTGCCAGCCTGCCTGGGACCACACTTCGAAATATTTTCCCTGGCCGACCAAAACAACACCATCCACCAATCCGGCAAATTCTTTCAGCGCAGCTGGTACATTAATAGATCCAGATTGATCGATTTGGACATACGACGCATTCCCCAACAAAATTCTCATTAAACTGCGGGCAAGCGGATTAGCAATATTCAATGCCACCACCAATTTGGAAAGATCTTGAAATACATCCACTGGCAGCACCAGAAGGTTGCGATCGAAACCCTGAGTGACCACTACCTGGCCTATCAGGGTCTCACGAAAAATCGCGGGAATTTCCACCTGGCTAGTTTCTTTGAAGGAACATTGATAATGACCAATTAACATTCTTACTCCACAATATTTCTGTTTACTACACAAGCGATTCAACCTATTTGGTTTAGTTTGCCCTGAGAGCCAGAATTTGCAGGATAAAAACCCAACAACCAGACTATCTCAAAACAATTCCAACTATGCTTTGGCCTGCTGCACCACCGGGCTTCCTGGTGGTTTTTTCAATTTTCAAAATTACTTTTTGGTAGGAACGTATTTTTCTGGCAAACTTGGCCGAGGATATTTCCACCGCTATTCTTGTTTCCACATTAGTTTATCGGTTCAGCTGAATTCGGAACATACAAAAAAGTGGAACATTTTAATGCACGATTTTGCACGCTCCCCCCCCTATAATTGCCCATCTGAAGGCGCTGAGTGAACAAATTTACGCCCCTGGCACCATACATTTACCCCCACTGTATGGTCATTAATGACCATACAGGATGCTTTATCCCTGAATGTACCGATTGCTCGGGTATGCATGCCGGCCATGACTCGAAAATTGGCACTCCGGGTAGGCATGGTAAGCTTGATATATGGCAGGACGGCGCATCCAAATCCTATAAAGGCCCATCCAACAAACCAGCAAACAGCCAACCCATCCAGGGGATTCACATGCTAAAATAAATTCGATCGGAAAATTCAGGTTTTAGTGTCCGTTTTGGCATCTGATTGATCTACGAAGATTGAGTATATATATATACGCAATACCGCATAAGTTGCTTTTTTATATCTTTATCACCAACGTGGTTTCAACGCTTTTAGCGCTAAGCCCGCAGAGAACCCCAATTGGACGCGGATTTTCGCGGATGTACGCGGAAAAACCAAAAGATTTTTGCTTTTTCCGCGCTTGTCGGTGCTCGTCCGCGTCCCAAAAGAATTTGAATAAGCAAGTTAT